>NZ_JBNYXO010000009.1:0-236792 GCF_051380715.1 Janthinobacterium kochi | reverse complement strand
ACCATAGCAAGTTGGTCCCACCCCTTCCCATCCCGAACAGGACCGTGAAACAACTTTGCGCCGATGATAGTGCTGCAACCAGTGTGAAAGTAGGTTATCGTCAGGCTTGTTATTTGGAGAAACAGCCCCCGGCTGTTTCTCCTAGAGAAAAACCCCGCCAGCAATGGCGGGGTTTTTTTTCGTCTGGTGGTTGAGTGTTAGCCCCAAGCGAAGGCTGGGGTCAGTCACTTCGTGATCGGGATGTGCCCCACTGGGGCGCATCCCCCCCCCGCCTCGCCCGTTAGCAATGACCTTTGCGTTAGCGGCATTGAGCGTCTGACCCCGGCTGTTCATCAGACGAAAAAAAGGCAGCGCTGCGCGCTGCCTTTGTCATCTAACGTCGCTTAACTCCCTCGATAAGTCGAATACGACCACGGTGATACCACCAGCGGCACGTGGTAATTCTCATCCGTATGCGCAATGCCGAAGGCCAGGGTGACCAGGTCGATGAAGCGTGGTGAAGGCAAGTCGAGGCCTTGGGCGGCGAAGTAGTCGCCTGCATTGAACACCAGCTCATACTGGCCCGCCTTCATGCTGTCGCCTTCCAGTAATGGCGTGCTGCAACGGCCGTCGCTATTGGTCATATCCATCTTTAACAGCACTTTTCCTTCCGGCGCGACTGAAAACAAGGCTACCTTGACGCCGGCTCCCGGTCTGCCGTGGGCGATATCGAGTACGTGCGTGCTGAGTTTTCCCATTTGCTATCCTGTATATAGGGTGAGTGAATGTGCTTATCGTGCAAATCATATACCGGTGACTGCGCCTGGCTATATGATTGGGCATATAGCCAACATTGTCCTCCTATAGGCGCGCCTCCGCATGAACAATTACGAACATTATCCACGCGACTTGATCGGCTATGGCCGCACGCCACCCCATCCGCAATGGCCTGGCAAGGCCCGCATCGCCCTGCAATTCGTCCTCAATTACGAGGAAGGAGCGGAAAACAGCGTGCTGCATGGCGATCCCGCCTCGGAGACATTTTTATCGGAAATGATCGGCGCGCCCGCTTTTCCTGCGCGCCACCTGAGCATGGAGTCGATCTATGAATACGGCTCGCGCGCCGGGTTGTGGCGCTTGGTGCGCATGTTCGAGGAGCGGCGCCTGCCGCTGACCGTGTTTGGCGTCTCGATGGCCTTGAAGCGCAATCCGGAAGCGGTCGCCGCCTTCCAGCAACTGGGGCATGAAATCGCCTGTCATGGCTTGCGCTGGATTTCCTATCAAAACATGGATGAAGCGACGGAACGCGAACACATGCGCGAGGCCGTGCAGATCATCCGCGAATTGACGGGGGCCGCCCCGCAAGGCTGGTACACGGGGCGCGATTCGCCCAATACGCGCAAACTGGTGGTCGAACATGGCGGTTTCCGCTACGACGCCGATTATTACGGCGATGACCTGCCATTCTGGGAAAAGGTGGCGTACACGGATGCCGCCGGCATGCCGGTCGTGCAGCCGCAGCTGATCGTGCCTTACACCCTGGATACGAACGACATGCGTTTTGCCGCCATGCAAGGCTTTAATTCGGGCACGCAGTTTTTCGATTATCTGAAGGATGCCTTCGATGTGCTGTATGCGGAAGGCGATCCGAACGGCTTGAATCAGCCGAAGATGCTGTCGGTGGGTTTGCATTGCCGCCTGGTGGGGCGGCCGGGACGGGCGGCGGCGCTGGCGCGCTTCCTCGACTATGTGCAGGGCCATGAGCAGGTGTGGATCACGCGCCGCATCGATATTGCCGAACATTGGCATGCGACGCATCCCTGTACTGTCTGATAGGTATTGATATTGGATGATAAGTAAAATCAGTCTTTGCATATAGTTGTCCCATATGCCGGTGTTAATCTCCTATACTGGGACTATACCGAGGCCAGCATGTCAGAACCGATCCGCTTTTATTACCGTGGTGCCGTACAGGAAGTACGCAACGCCGCCCCTACGCAGACTGTGTTGCAGCACCTGCGCGAGGATTTGCATTGCACGGGCACCAAGGAGGGCTGCGCGGAAGGCGATTGCGGCGCCTGCACGGTGGTCATCGGCAGTCTGGTGGACGGCCAGGTTGAGATGAAGGCCGTCAACGCCTGCATCCAGCTCACGCCCACCCTCGATGGCAAGGCCCTGTTTTCCGTGGAAGACTTGCAGCAACCCGACGGCGCCCTGCACCCGGTGCAGCAGGCGATGGTCGAATGCCACGGTTCCCAGTGCGGTTTTTGCACGCCCGGTTTCGTGATGTCGCTGTGGGGCATGTATCTGAAGAAAAACGGCGAGACGCCCACGCGCTGCGAAATCGACGAGACGCTGTCGGGCAATCTGTGCCGCTGCACGGGCTACCGGCCTATCATCGATGCGGCCAGACGCATGGGCGAACTGCCGCATGTGACATTTGACCGCGATGCTCTGGCGCAGCAATTGCAGGCGCTGCAGCGCAGCAGCCTGACCACCTATGAGCATGGCGGCCAGCACTTCCACGCGCCGCGCAGCATCGAGGAACTGGTGGTGCTGCGCGCGGCAAAGCCGCAGGCGTGCCTGCTGGCCGGCTCTACCGACGTGGGCTTGTGGGTGACCAAGCAGCTGCGCGACCTGGGCGACATCATTTATCTGGGTAATGTGGCTGCGCTGAAAGCCATCGCCATCGTTGACGGCAAGCTGGAGATTGGCGCTGGCGCCAGCCTCAACGATGCCTATGCGGCGCTGTGCCAGCACTATCCAGACGAGTTGTCGGAACTGTGGCAGCGCTTTGCTTCCTTGCCGATCCGCAACGCTGGTACTCTGGGCGGCAATGTGGCGAATGGTTCGCCCATCGGCGATTCGATGCCATGGCTGATTGCGCTGGGTAGTGAGGTCGTGCTGCGCGGTTCCGCCGGCCAGCGCAGCATGCCGCTGGAAAACTTTTATCTGGGGTACCAAAAGAAAGATCTGCAACCCGGCGAATTCGTCGAAGCCGTGCGCGTGCCCTTGCCGCGTGCCGATGTGCATTTCCGCACGTATAAACTGGCGAAACGCTTCGACCAGGATATCTCGGCCGTGTGCGCCGCATTCGCTTTCCGGCTCGACGGCGAGCGCATCATCGATGCGCGCATCGCCTTTGGCGGCATGGCGGCGACGCCGCAGCGTGCCGCGCAAACGGAAGCGTTTTTGTGCGGACAGGCGTGGACGGAAGACAACCTCGTCATCGCCATGCGCTTGCTGGCCGACGATTACGCACCGCTGTCCGACATGCGCGCCTCGAATACCTACCGCATGACGACGGCGCAAAATCTGTTGCGCCGCTTCTGGCTGGAAACACGCCCCGGTGCGCCTTTGCTGCGCACTTCCGTCAACGCCTACGCTTGCCGCGCCTGAAGGGACCAGCATGAACCATCCTGCCACGCCCGAACTGCAAGCGGCCGCCTGGAGTGCCGTGGGCAAGCCCAGTCCCCATGAATCGGCGCAATTGCATGTGCTGGGGCAAGCCACCTACACGGACGATATCGCCGAACTGCAAGGCACCTTGCATGCGGCGCTGGGCCTGTCGCAAAAGCCGCACGCGCGCATCACGGCCATGGATTTGTCGGCCGTGCGCGGTGCACAAGGGGTTGTCGCCGTCTACACGGCGCAGGACATTCCCGGCACCAATGATTGCGGTCCCATCATCCATGACGACCCCATCCTGGCTACGGAACTGGTGCAATACGTGGGCCAGCCCATCTTCATCGTGGTGGCCGATACGCACGACCATGCGCGCCGCGCCGCCCGCCGGGCGCAAGTCACTTATGACGAGTTGCCAGCGATCATGACGCCGCAAGCGGCCAAGGCCGCGCAATCGTATGTGCTGCCGCCGATGCAGCTGACGCGCGGCAACTACCTGGCCGCGTTCGAGGGCGCGCCGCATGTGGTCAAGGGCCAGCTGTATGTGGGTGGCCAGGAACAGTTTTACCTGGAAGGACAGATTTCCTACGCCATCCCGAAGGAAGCGCAGGGCATGCTGGTGCTGTGTTCGACCCAGCATCCGAGCGAGATGCAGCACGTGGTGGCGCATGCGCTGGGCGTGCATTCACACAACATTACCGTTGAATGCCGGCGCATGGGCGGTGGTTTTGGCGGCAAGGAGTCGCAGTCGGCCCTGTGGGCGGCGGCGGCATCGATTGCGGCGGCCAAACTGAAGCGTCCCGTGAAATTGCGCGCCGACCGCGACGACGATATGCTGGTGACGGGCAAGCGCCACTGTTTTTACTATGAATACGAAGTGGGCTACGACGATGAGGGCAGGATTCTTGCCGCGAAGGTCGACATGACCACGCGCGCCGGCTATTCGGCCGACTTGTCCGGCCCCGTCGCCACGCGCGCCGTCTGCCACTTCGACAACACCTATTATTTGTCCGACGTGGATATCCGCGCCGCCTGCGGCAAGACGAATACGCAGTCGAACACGGCTTTCCGCGGCTTCGGCGGACCGCAGGGTGCCATTGCCATCGAGTACGTGATCGATGAAATCGCCCGCCATTTGCAACGCGATGCGCTCGATATCCGCCTGCTCAATTTTTATGGGCGCAACGATGCCGAGGGGCGCAATGTCACGCCGTATGGCCAGACCATCGTCGATAACGTCATTCATGAACTGGTTGCCGAACTGGAAGACAGTAGCGACTACCGGGCGCGCCGTCGTGCCATCGATGCGTTCAACGAGGCCAGCCCCGTCTTGAAAAAGGGCCTGGCATTCACGCCCTTGAAATTCGGCATCGCCTTCAACGTCACGCATCTGAACCAGGCCGGTGCGCTGGTCCACGTGTATGTGGATGGCTCCGTGCTGGTCAACCATGGCGGCACGGAAATGGGGCAGGGCATCAATACCAAGGTCATGCAGGTGGTGGCGCACGAGCTGGGCCTGGACCTGGAATGTGTGCGCGCCACGGCCACCGACACCAGCAAGGTGGCGAACACGTCTGCCACGGCGGCGTCCACCGGCGCCGACCTGAACGGCAAGGCGGCGCAGGATGCGGCGCGCCAGATCCGTGAACGCCTGGCCGATTACGCGGTCAAACTGTATGGCGGCGACGGCGGTGCTGCTGTGCGCTTCTTCGATAACCACGTTCACGTGAACGGCCATGTCGTCGCGTTTGCCGAGCTGGTGCAGAAGGCTTACCTGGCCCGCGTACAACTGTGGTCGGACGGCTTTTATGCCACGCCGGGCCTGTCGTGGGATGCGAAGACGATGACGGGTCATCCATTTTCCTACTATGCATATGGCGCGGCCGTGGCTGAAGTGGTGGTCGATACCCTGACGGGGGAATGGAAACTGCTGCGCGCGGACGCCTTGTACGACGCGGGCCAGTCGCTCAATCCCGCGATTGATCTGGGCCAGGTGGAAGGCGCATTTATTCAGGGCATGGGCTGGCTGACGACGGAGCAGCTGTGGTGGAATGCGGCGGGCAAGCTGATGACGCACGCGCCATCGACATACAAAATTCCCGGCATTTCCGATTGTCCGGAAGATTTTCGCGTCAAGCTGTTCCAGAACCGCAACGTGGAAGACAGCATCCACCGTTCAAAAGCTGTGGGCGAGCCGCCGCTGCTGCTGCCGTTTTCCGTGTTCTTTGCCATCCGCGACGCCATTTCCAGCGTGGGCCATCATGCCGTGCAGCCACCGCTGAATGCCCCCGCCACCAGCGAGGAAATCCTCAAGGCGGTGATGGCCGTGCAAGCGGCGCATACCGGTGCCTAGGAGCAGAAGATGAGCGACTGGCTGACAGCAATCGAGAATGACACGCAGGCATCCGTGCTGGTGACGGTCGCCCTGGTGGAAGGCTCGGGTCCGCGCGAAGTGGGCGCGAAGATGCGCGTCACCCTCGATGGCCAGGTCGACACCATCGGCGGCGGCCACCTGGAATTGCGCGCTGTGGAGATCGCCAAGACCATGCTGGTGACGGGCGACACGCATGCGCGGCTCGAGCGTTTTGCGCTCGGCCCCAGCCTGGGGCAATGCTGTGGCGGCGTCGTCCACCTGGCGTTCGAGTATGTCGATGGCATTTTGAAAGAGTTACTGGCTGGTTTGCGCGAACGGCGCCAGCAAGACAGCTGGAAGGTCACGGCGCTCGATGGCGAGAGCGCGTCGGCCCTGTTCGATGCGGCCGGTAGCCTGATCGCTGGCACGCCAGGCCAGGCGCCCGATACGTTTTCACGCGAGCGCGCAACCCATGTCGCGCAGGGGAGTGAAGGGCGGCGCTGGCTGGTCGACCCGTGCCTGGCGCCGCGCGCGCATCTGACCTTGTTTGGTGCCGGCCACGTGGGCGCCGCCATCGTGCGCGCGCTGGCCTACTTGCCCTGCACTGTCACCTGGGTCGATGAACGCGACGACATGTTCCCTGCACAACTGCCTGAGAATGTGCGCATCGCCGCCACCGATACGCCCGAAGAATTCGTCGCCATGGCGCCGCCGGGCGGCAGTTTTCTCGTCATGACGCACAGTCATGCGCTCGATCAACGCTTGACGCAAGCCATCATGGAGCGCGAGGATGCGGGCTGGTTCGGCTTGATTGGTTCGCATACGAAGCGCAAGCAATTCGAGCACCGCCTGCAGGCGCGCGGCGTGCCGGACGAGCGCATTGCCGCCATGGTCTGCCCGATCGGCATGCCAGGCATCCGCAACAAGGCGCCGGCCGTGATCGCCGCCTCCGTTGCCTGTCAATTACTCATGGTGTGGGAAGAAGCGGCCGCTGCCGCCCTGGCCGCACCGCTGCGGCTGGCCTCTGCCAGCGCGCCGCCGCGCCGCCAAGCACGCGTCGCCATACACCCGTTATAGAAAGAAGTCATGCCGATTGTTCCTGCCACATTGCAAGCTTACCGTGCCAGCTTGCTGCACTTCCGCGCCGATCCCGCTTTCACCGAGGAGGCGCACACCTGGCATGCCGATGGCTTGCTGATCGTGGCCGATGGCAAGGTCGTGGCGGCCGGCGATTACGCGCAGCTGCAGGCGACTTTGCCGCCCGGCACCGATATCATCGATTACCGTGGCAAGCTGATCGTGCCGGGTTTCATCGATACCCATCTGCATTTTCCGCAAACGGAAATGATTGCCTCGCCCGCCCCCGGTTTGCTGCCGTGGCTGGAGACGTACACCTTCCCCACCGAGCGCGCGTTTGAAGACCCTGTCCATGCGCGCAATGTCGCCGAGTTTTTCCTCGATGAACTGCTGCGCTGCGGCACCACCACGGCCATGGTGTATGGCAGCGTGCATCCGCAATCGGTGGACGCCTTCTTTGGCGCCAGCGAGGCGCGCGGCTTGCGCATGGTCGCGGGCAAGGTCATGATGGACCGCAACTGTCCTGAATTCCTGCGCGACACGGCCGAGTCCGGCGCGCGCGAAAGCGAAGAGCTGATCCGGCGCTGGCACAAGCACGGCCGCTCGCTGTATGCGATCACGCCCCGCTTCGTGCCGACGTCCACGAATGAACAGATGCACCTGGCGGGCGAGCTGGCGCGCGCCTATCCGGATACCTATTTGCAGACCCACGTGTCGGAAAACGAGGATGAGTGCCGCTGGGTGCGCGAACTGCACCCGCAGGCGCGCAGCTACCTCGATGTGTATGACCAGTACGGCATGCTGCGCCCGCGCGCCATGTTCGGCCATTGCATCTGGCTCGACGAGCGCGACCGCGCGCGCATGGCGGAGACGTCTTCGGCGGCCGCCATTTGTCCTACATCAAACCTGTTCCTCGGTAGCGGCCTGTTCGATTTCGAGCGGGCCGATGCGGCGAGAGTGCTGCTGTCGCTGGCCACCGACGTGGGCGGCGGCACCTCGTTCTCGATGTTGCAAACCATGAACGAAGCCTATAAAGTAGCACGCTTGAAAGGCAGCTATCTGCCCGCCTTGCGCATGTTTTACCTGGCAACCCTGGGTGCGGCGCGCGCCATGCAACTGGAAGGTACCCTGGGCAATTTCACGGCTGGCACGGAAGCGGACTTCATCGTGTTGGATAAACAATCGACGCCGCTGCTGGCGCGCCGCACGGCTGGCTGTCAAAGCCTGGAGGAATTGCTGTTTGCCTTTGCGCTGCTGGGCGACGACCGCACCGTGGCCGCCACCTATTCAGGCGGACAATGCGTGCATGTGCGGGGGCAGGGCTGACCTACCCGTTGTTCCATACGAATTATCCTGAGCGAGAACGCGAATGCACAAAAAACTCACTGGCCTGGCGCTTGTCGCCGCGCTGGCATTGACCGGAACGGCGCATGCCGCCAAGGCCACCCCGTCTTCCAACGAAGCGGCCACCGCGCGCCATTTTGCGGCGTTGGTTGCGGGCGCGCAGCCGAAGACAGCCGAGTTGAGCCTGTTCTTTTCCATGATGCCCAAGGGCGGTGATTTGCATCACCATTACTCGGGCGCGATTTACGCCGAGCAATTCCTCGACTGGGTCGACAAGGAAAACTATTGCGTCAACAAGACGACGTATCGCATCGAAAGCAACAAGGACGTCGTGGCCGCCGAACGCGCCAAGCCCGCCGCGCAGCGTGGCTGCCTGTCGTCCACGGAAGTGTTTGCCGATGCTGGCCTGTATGCGCAATTGCTGCAGCGCTGGTCGACCAAGGATTTCTACAACCATGGCGCCATCCAGACGCCGCCGGACCGTACCTTCTTTGACACCTTCGGCTACTTCGGCCCCGTGGCGTCGAGCAACACGGCGGACGGCCTGAAAACCCTGAAGCAGCGCGCCATCGCGGAAAACCTCAGCTACATCGAGACGATTTTCGAGCTGTCGCCATTCGTGCAGAATGCGCAGTTCGACCAGCAAGTGCTGACGCCGGGCTTGCCGCCTGCAGCGTTGCAAGCCGTGCTGGCCAACTGGACGCAGAGCCTGGAGCAGGACGCCAGCTTCCAGAAAAGCATCACTGCCTATAACGACAACGTGAACTCCAGCAGCGCCGGCATCGACGACGCGAACTTCACCATGCGTTACCAGGCGTATGTACTGCGTTTTCTGTCCCCATCGCAAGTATTCTCGTCCATGGTGGCCGCGTTCAAGGCAGCCAGCCTGAATCCGCTGTTGGTGGGCGTGAACATCGTGGGCCAGGAAAGCGTGAATGTGTCCATGCGCGATTACAGCTTGCACATGGAAATGTTCAAGTTCCTTAAGGCAAAGTATCCAAACGTCAAGATCGCCTTGCACGCGGGTGAACTGGCGCTGGGCATGGTGCCACCGGAAGGCATGGCTTTCCATATCGCCGAAGCCGTCGTCGTGGCCGGCGCCGACCGGATTGGCCATGGCATGGATATCGCCTACGAGCACAATGCGCTGGCCACCATGCAGAAAATGCGCGAACGGGGCATTCCAGTGGAAGTGAACCTGACCAGCAACGATTACATTCTCGGCATCAAGGGTCAGGCCCATCCGATCACCCTGTACCGCAAATATGGCGTGCCCTTCGTCATCTCCACCGATGACGCGGGCGTCTCGCGCAATACCCTGTCGAATGAATACGTGCTGTTTGCCAGCCAGTACAAGACCGATTATGCGGAAATCAAAAAGCTGTCGTATAACAGCCTGCGTTATTCCTTCCTGGCGCAAGTGGACAAGCAACGTTTGCTGAAAGCGCTCGATGCCCGTTTCACCCGTTTTGAAGCGCAAATTGCCGTTGCCGACAAGGCAAGCAAGAGCGGAAAACCGTAAGTTGTACGACGTTAGCAACTGATACTCTTAAACGGCCGGATCTTCCGGCCGTTTTCCATTCTCCCTTTCAAAACACTACGATGTTTTTTTGTTAGTTTTGTGGCGGCCATGCGACACAATTAACGGCAGATGCACGACTTTATCCAAATTCATGGATGAATCAATTTTAAGTACATATTGCTCATTTATAATCTCGCGCCATAAGCCCGGACGCTGTTACACGATATCAATCCAGCTAGTTACCACATGCTATTTATACTTTAAATATATAAATATGTAAAAAAAAACGTATTTGTCATCCATTTTTTGATGATGCATAGTGGGATGAGTGTGATATTAAAAAGTCACAATTCATATGGCTGATAGCGTATGAAGATGGGTATTTGCAGTAAATAAAGGTGAGATGCAGGGCGAAAACGAACAGTCAATGGAATAAATGACGACATTTTCCTGCTTCTTGCCGCCGTGTCACAGTCTTGAAATATTTAACAATTACACTCGCGGCTGGCCATGTTAGCCGGGCAAGCAGGTGGAGGTGTATGACACAGGTGCTAGCGCCCAGTGTTGTACGGAAGAGAACACGTTTCTCGCCGTTATTGCTTGAAATATCGATGGTTGTGATGAGTGGAAAGGCGTTTGTGCAAGGTCTTGTCAGGGCCAACAGCCAGTCCAGCCGGCGTAACAGTTGCAGTATCGTAAAGAGGAAATGTTGTGTTTGTGTTGCTGTGCGGCGCAGCCGGACAGTGGGGCAATCCAGGATTTTCAAAAAATAATAGTCTTTTCTGGGGTTAAAGATGATCAATCACAAGCGACTTCGGCTAACGCAAATCGCGTTAAGCCTGTCTATTGCACTGGCGGCGGCACCATCGTTCGCACAGAACACTACGTCTTCCATCGGCGGCCGTATCTCGGCTACCGACGGCAAGCCGGCAGCTGGTGCCACTGTTACCATCGTGCACACCGAATCGGGTTCCGTCAGCAATGTGACGACCGATGCGGATGGCCGCTACGTCGCCCGCGGCTTGCGCGCAGGCGGTCCTTACACCATCACCATCACCAAGAATGGTGAAGTGGAAAAACGCGAAGGCGTGTACGTGCAACTGGCTGAAACGGCCAGCGTGGACGCCACCCTGGGTGCGCCAATGCAAACCGTGAGCGTGACGGGCAGCGCCGGCCGTTCGGATAAATTCAGCAAATCCAACATGGGCGCCGGCACCAGCATCGGGCCAACGGAACTGGCCATGCAAGCGTCGATCCAGCGCAATCTGCAAGATTACGCCCGCTCCGACCCACGCGTATCGCAAACCGACAAAGAGCGTGGCGAATTGTCCGTTGCCGGTCAAAACTCGCGCTATAACTCGATGACCATCGATGGCGTGGCAGTGAACGACACCTTCGGCCTGGAATCGAACGGCAGCCCGACCGCCAAGCAACCGATTTCGATCGAGGCGATCCAGTCCGTGCAAGTGAACGTCGCCAACTATGACGTGACGCAAAAAGGCTATACGGGCGCCAATATCAATGCCGTGACCAAGTCCGGTACCAATGAATTCAAAGGCGGCGCCTATTTCGTCTTCCGTAACGACAAGATGGCCGGTGACCGCTATGACAATACCAAGGACACGTATAGCTCCCCTGAGCCATTCCGCGAAACGACCAAGGGCGTGACCGTCGGCGGCCCGCTGATCAAGGACAAGCTGTTCTTCTTCGCCAATAAAGAACGCCTGGAAAGCACGCGCACAGCGCCATCGTTTGGCCCACTGGGCAGCGGCAAGACCAACGTCGGCATTTCCGATGCTGCAATTGCTGCTGCGCAAGCGATCGCCAAGAATAACTACCAGGGCCTGGATATCGGCACCACTGCGATACCAGCGGGCACTCAGCTGCTGGTGAACGATACCCTGTTGAAACTGGACTGGAATATCAACGATAACCATCGTGCCATGGTCCGCTATTCGAAAACCGACCAGTCCGAGCCGATGTTCCCAGGCGTGTCGGCCACTGGCCTGTCGCTCAATTCCTATTGGTACACCCAGAACAAGAAGATCGAAACCGTTGTTGGTCAATGGTTTGCTGACTGGACGCCAACTTTCTCGACCGAGTTCAAGGTGTCGTCGCGCGATTATGAAAGCACGCCAACGAACAACGCACGCTTGCCAGCGATCGGCCTGCAATTCAGCGGCGCCAATCCTGCCGGCACGCCAGCCGGTGTTCCTACCGATAACCGTTTCCTGAACTTCGGTACGGAAATGAGCCGTCAGTTGAATGTGCTGACCACCAAGACCAAGGACGCCTACCTGGGTGCGAACTGGGCTTTGGGTGACCACGAAGTCAAATTCGGCGGCGATTACAGCAAGAACGATGTGTATAACCTGTTTGCGCAGAATATCAACGGCAATTACACATTCAATTGCACGAATAGCTCGGCAACCTACAAGTATTCGTTCGGTAGCGTGACCTGCGGCGGCAAGACTGCTTCGTCGCCTGAAGTTATCCAGCAAGCGATCCTGGAAAACTTCCGCATTGGTCGTCCTAGCTCGTACCAGGTGCAGATTCCCGTCGCGGGAGGCACGCTTGAGGGGGCCGCTGCTGATTTCAGCCTGAAAAATTATGGCTTGTTCTTGCAAGATGTCTGGACTGTCAACAAGCGCCTGACCGTGCAGTATGGCGTGCGGGTGGATAAAGCCGCCATTGGCGAGCGTCCTACGCGCAATGCGGCGGCATCGGCAGCGATGGTGGCAGGTGTTGCCACGGGCGGCCGCACTGGCCTGGGTGGCACGGCGCAAACGGGTGGCTTTGGACTGGATAATACCCAGACCATCGATGGTCAAACCCTGGTGCAGCCGCGCGTCGGCTTCAACTACACGTTTGACAGTGCCCGTCCGACGCAAATCCGTGGCGGTGCCGGCTTGTTCCAAGGGGCGGCAGCGGCCGTCTGGATGTCGAATCCATTTGCGAACTCCGGCATGGCGACCCGCGTCGTCGGTTGCGGCGGCAGCTTCAAGTCGTGTACGACCGTTGGCGGTCTGTTCAACCCTGATCCTGACAAGCAGCCAACCAATCTGGGTGATGCCGCCGCCAACGTCGATTTCCTGTCGCCGAACCTGCGCCAACCATCGATCTGGAAAGCCAACCTGGCGTTTGAGCATGAATTGCCATGGATGGGTTTGGTTTTCGGCGCCGAATACCTGCGTACCAAAAACAAGGATGCGATTTACTACGAGCACCTGAATCTGGGTACGCCGACGGCTAAGGGCACGGATGGACGTAATCTGTACTACTCGGCGAATGCCTATAACACGGATTGCTGGAGTGCCACTGCAGGGCTGAGTTCGTCGGCGGCTCCGGTTTGCGGCGGCGCCGTGTCTCGTGCCCTGAAAAATACGAACTACAACAACGTACTCGTTGCCAAGAAAACGGACAAAGGAGAAGGCAATCTCGTGACCCTCTCGCTGAGCCAGCCAATGACCAAAGGCTTAGGCTGGTCGGTTGCCTACACTTACACGGATGCAACGGAAGTGTCACCACTGACGTCGTCGGTGTCGAACTCGAATTTCAATGCCCGCGGTATCTTCAATCCGAATGAAGAAGTGGCATCGAACTCGAGCTATCTGGTGAAAGACCGCTTCAATGCCATGATCAACTGGCAAAAACGTTTCTTCGGCACCTATAAAACAACGTTCGGTCTGTTCTATGAAGGCCGCAAGGGCAAGCCGTACAGCTGGACCGTCAATAATGACTTGAACGGCGATGGCGTGCAGGGTAACGACCTGATGTACATTCCATCGAAACCCGGCTCGGGTGAAGTGGTGTTCCGTAACGACACCGCCACCAACCATGCCAACGAAGACCGTTTCTGGGCTTTCGTCAACAGCAACCCGGATCTGAAAAAATCTGCCGGTGGTGTGGCTTCCCGTAATGGCAGCTTCGCACCATGGACCAACAGCTTCGATATGCGTATCAGCCAGGAAGTGCCAGGCTTCTTCAAAGGCAATAAAGGCGTGTTCACGATGGACTTCTTCAACGTGGGTAACATGATCAACCGCAAGTGGGGCCGTATCAATGAAATCGGCTTCCAATCGGGCGGTGGTCAGGCACGCAGCATTGTTGACTTTGCAGGTCTCGATGCTCAAGGCCGTTACATCTACCAAGTCCGCGACAAGGTGGAAAACTATGAAGTGCGTCAAAACAAGGGTGAGTCCCAATGGGCAATCCAGGCAACGGTCAAGTACGAGTTCTAATCTCTGCGCTTGATTGAAGTTTCAAACGGCTGGTGGCGACACCGGCCGTTTTTTCGTTTATGTTCTGCTTTCTTGGATACTCTGATGGGCTTGCGGCGCTTGGCGTCCCCCCGGACGAGACAGATTTTTTTGACAACGATGACTACGTGGGGACCATGAAACATCATCTGACACCACTCGCCGCAGCGGCGGCCCTGACCTTGCTGCTGGCCGCCTGTGCCGCACCTTCCACGCCTCCCGCGCCTTCCGCGACCTCTGTCGATATCAACCTGGTTGCCCTGAACGACTTCCACGGCAATCTCGACCGCAGCAAATTTACCTACACGAGTGTTGCCGATGCCGAGCGCAAGACGGTGCAGGCCGGCGGCATCGATACCTTGTCCGGCGCATTGAAGGCCTGGCGGCGCGAAGATGCGCAGCTGATTTTTGTCGGCAATGGCGACCTGGTCGGCGCTAGCCCCGCCATGTCGGCGCTGTGGGCCGACGAACCGAGCATCGTGGCCATGAACATGCTGGGCATGAAGGCCAGTTCGGTCGGCAACCATGAATTTGACCAGGGCAAGGCGGAGTTGCTGCGCCAGCAGCGCGGCGGTTGCGAGTCGTCGCGCGCCGACAAGGCGTGCAAGTTCACGCCCGACTTCAAGGGCGCCAGCTACACCTATATGGCCGCCAACGTGATCGACACGCAAACGGGCAAGTCGCTGCTGCCGGCCTACCGCATCGAAGAGGCGCATGGCGTCAAGGTGGGCCTGATCGGCGCCGTGCTGAAAGATACGCCGTCCGTGGTGACTGCCGCCGGCATTGCCGGCCTGCAGTTTGGCGATGAAGCGGACGCCATCAACGCCACCTTGCCGCAGCTGCGCGCGCAAGGCGTGGGCGTGTTCGTCGTGCTGCTGCACCAGGGCGGCGAGACGAAGGAAGCGGTCGACCAGCCCGATTGCAGCCACCTGAAAGGCGAAGTGGTCGACGTGGTGAAACGCCTCGACCCGGCCATTCAACTGGTCATCAGCGGTCATTCGCACCAGGGTTATCTGTGTCGCGTCGATGGCCGCCTCGTGACGCAGGCACAGATGGGCGGGCACATGCTGACGCGCATCAAGCTCAAGGTCGATCCCGTCAAGAATGCGCTGATCGATGCCAGCGCGCACAACGTCGTCATGTTGCCAGGCATGTATGAGCCGGACCCGGCCGTCGCTGCCTACCTGGAATCGGTCAAGCAGCGCAGCGCGCAAGAATTGTCGCGTCCCGTGGCCGCCATCGCCGTGCCGAACGTGGGCCGCAGTACCAAGGGCAGTGGCGCTTCCGCGCTGGGCGACCTGGTGGCCGACAGCACCCTGTTCGGCGCGCGCGCTTTTGGCGCGCAAATCGGCTTGATGAACAATGGCGGCATCCGCAAGGACCTGGAAGCGGGCGCCGACCTGATGACGAACGTGGGTCAGAACCAGGCAGTTGTCCCGTTCGGCAATACGCTGATCGTGGTGAGTCTTTCTGGCGCGCAAATCCGTACCTTGCTTGAGCAGCAATGGCCGGGCGCGGTAGCGGAAGACAACAACCTGTTGCAAGTGTCCGAAGGTTTTACGTATCGCTGGGACAGCACGCAGCCGCAAGGCCAGCGCGTGCTACCGGGCAGCATCATGCTCAATGGCATTGCTCTTGAAGACAATCAACAATACCGTGTCGCTGCTAACAGTTTCCTCGCTGGCGGCGGCGACCGTTTCACCGTGCTGGCGGCGGGCACGCGCCGACTCGACACGGGCGTGCGCGACATCGACGCCTTCAGCGATTACCTGATCGCCCGTGCGCGCGCAGGCAAGCCGGCCGGCAGCGCCACGCCAGCGGGCCGCATCGTGCGCGTCAAATAATTTACAAGGAATAACCATGCGTCGTTTATCTGTTTCCCTGTTCGTCACTACCCTGTTCGCGGGCACGGCCCACGCCGATTTCACCATTCCCGGCTTTGAGCTGGTGCACACCTCGCCCGTGGAAACGAGCTTGACGAATCCCGACCTGCGCGAGCCCGTCGCCGTGTGGCGCGAGCTGTTCGATTCGGCAAAAAAAGAGATCGTCATCGCCCAGTTCTATGCCGTCAGTAAACCAGGTACGGCTTTTGAAAAGGTGCTGGCGAGCCTGACGGCCGCCGGCCAGCGTGGCGTGAAGATCCGCTTCCTGCTGGACCAGAAGGGCGTGGGCCTGTCGGAAGTGGCGACCATCGCCCGGATCAAGGCGATTCCGAACCTGGACTTGCGCCTGATCGATTTCAATAAAATCACGGGCAATGGCATCGTGCACGCGAAATACCTGGCCGTCGATGGTGAGGTCGCATATATCGGCAGCCAGAACTTCGACTGGCGCTCGTTCGAGCACATCCATGAAACGGGCTTGAAGATCACGGAAGCGACGATGGTGAGCCAGGTGCAAGCCATCTTCGAGCAGGATTGGCAAGCCCAGGCGCTGACGTCGCAAGGCGGCCGGGCCACGGTGCTCAACAGTAAGGTGGTGCCCGCCAATTACGCGCAGAACGCTTTCCTGCTGGCCAGCCCGAATGCGTACAACCCGGCTGGCGTGGGCGACTCGGAAACGGGTTTGCCCGCCTTGCTGGCGGAAGCGAAAAATGAAGTGCGCATCCAGTTGCTCGATTACGCGCCACTGTCGTATGGCCCGAACCGCACGCGGCCTTACTACGCCGTGATCGACAACGCCGTGCGCGCCGCCGCCCAGCGTGGCGTCAAGATCAAGCTGATGGTGTCAAGCTGGAACACGGAAGCGCCTGCCATTGCCTACCTGAAAAGCCTGGCCCTGGTGCCGAACGTGGAAATCCGCATCGTGACGATTCCCACGGCCTCGACGGGCTTCATTCCATTTGCGCGCGTGATCCACAGCAAGACCATGAGCATCGATGGCAAGCTGGCCTGGGTCGGCACGAGCAACTGGGCGGGCGGTTATTTCGACTTGTCGCGCAACCTGGAAGTGGTATTGCGCAACGATGCCATGGCGCAGCGCATCGCCGCCCTGCATGAGCAGACGTGGAGCTCGGCGTATGCGCAGCCCATCGACATCAACAGGCAGTATCCGAAACCGGCCAAGGCAGCGCCGCAAGCAAAGGAGTAAGCGTGAAAAAATTGATGACCGTGCTGGCGCTAGGTGCCGCTTTTGCTTCCGGCAACGTCCTGGCCTGGGGCAATGACGGCCACCGCGCCGTGGGTGCCATCGCCGATCAATTGCTCAAGGGTAGCGCGGCACAGGCGCAAGTGGCCAAGTTGCTGTTGCCCGGCGAAAGCCTGGAAAAGATCGCCAACTGGCCCGATTGCGTGAAGGGCACGTATTGCGGCCCGCAATCGCCGGAAATGCTGACGTATGTGGCGGCAAACCCCAAGCATGGCCAATACCATTACACGAACGTGCCTTTCCAGAATGCGCACTACCATGACCATGGCGTGGGCACGGCTGACGACGATATCGTGCAAACCTTGAAACAGGCGATCCTGGTATTGCAGGGCAAGGCTGATGCGTCCAGCAATCCGCACGGCTTCAGCCAGCGCGAAGCACTGATCCTGATCACCCACCTGGTGGGCGATATCCACCAGCCTTTGCATGTGGGCAATGCGTTTCTCGGCAAGGATGGCCAGTTTTTCGTGCCCGCCATGCAGGCGCAGATTGACGACGTCGCCATTTTCAATGCACGCGGCGGCAACGACTTGTTGCTCGACGATGCGAAGATGACGGCGCTGTCGGACGCCGTGATCCCCGCGCCGCTGCCGGCAGAAGAGGGCGAAGCCAAGCTTGCCAGCGCATACCCGAAGTCGCCCACCAAGCCCCTGCATGCGTACTGGGACACGACCGTGGTCGACTACGCCATGCGCCGCCTGAGCACGCGCACGCCGCAGCAGTTCGCCCGCACCGTGATCGCCAGCGCGCCCGATGTGAGCGGCAATACTGGCGACCCCGCCACCTGGCCGTATCAGTGGGCCAATGCCTCGCTGGCGGCGTCGAAGATTGCTTTCACGGACGTGGTGGCCGGCCCGGCCACGCAGCAGACCAGCCGCAAGGGCGATGTCTATAACGTGTGGACCTTGACGGTGCCGGACAACTATCCCGTGCCCAGCTCGGCGCTGGCGAAGCAGCAGCTGATCGAGGGCGGCTATCACCTGGCGGCCGTGTTGCAATCGATTTGGCCGCAATAAAAATGTCATTCGAGAACGGCCTGCGGGCCGCTTTTTTCATGCCAGGGTGATGTTGATTCCCATCTCGCGGTAGGGCGCGACGAGGGCGTCGTCCACGTCGCGGTGCACGATGATGTCGTTGACCTGGCTCAAGGGAGCAATTTGGAACGGCGAGGCCGTATTGAACTTTTCCGGCGAGGCCAGCACGATGGTGCGGCTTGACGCCTCGCTCAGCGCGCGTTTCACGCACGCTTCTTCATAGTCGCCGGTGGTGATGCCCGCTTGCGGATGCAGGCTGGACACGCCCATGAAATACAGGTCGGCGCGAATGCGGCCGATGGCTTCCACTGTCGCCGCGCCGACACCCACGATCGAGTGCTTGTACAGGCGCCCGCCCAGCATCAGTACCTCGATCGATGGGTGATTCACCAGCTCGACGGCAATCGACGGACTGTGCGTGACGATGGTGGCGTGCAATTCGCGCGGCAGCTGGCGGGCCAGTTGCACTGCGGTCGTGCCGCCGTCGAGGAACACCACCTGCCCCGTTTGTATCATGGCGCCTGCCGCGCGGCCGATGGCGGGCTTGGCTTGTGGCGAAATATGTTCGCGGGCCGCAAACGGTGCCAGCGCAGGCGAACGGGACAGCAAGGGCAGGGCGCCGCCGTGCACGCGCTCCAATAATCCCTCCTTCGCCAGTTCGCGCAGGTCGCGCCGTATCGTGTCTTCCGACAAGCCCAAGGCATCGCTGACGGCCCTGGCGACGAGCTGGCCTTCGCGCTGGAGCAAGTCCAGCAGGTATTGTTTGCGTTGCTGTGTGAGCATGATTTTTCTTGTATTTTCTTGATATTGCACGAGTTTGCATGATAAAGTCGATCAAGGCAAGCACAACGCAAGCACAAGGAGACGACATGCGCGAAGACAATCTGGGATCGGAGCGGGTACGCATCCAGGGAGTGCAGACCCTGTCGCACGACTGGTATCTGCTGCAAAAGACTACGTTCGACTATCTGCGCCACGATGGCGAATGGCAAACGCAGACGCGGGAAACCTATGACCGCGGCGATGGGGCCACTATCCTGCTGTACAACAAAATCAAGCGCACGGTGATTCTGATCCGCCAGTTCCGCTTTCCCACCTACCGCGACGGCCACGATGGTTTCCTGATTGAATCAGCGGCCGGCTTGCTGGAAGAGGCCAGTGCGGAGCAGCGCATCCGCGCCGAAGTGGAGGAGGAAACGGGCTATGCGGTGGGCGCCGTGCACAAGGTCTTCGAAGCCTTCATGAGCCCCGGTTCCGTGACGGAGCGCTTGCATTTCTTTGTCGCCGAATACGACCCTGCCAGCCGCATCGGCGAAGGCGGCGGCCTGGCGCACGAGGGCGAGGATATCGAAGTGCTGGAATTGCCCCTGGCGCAAGCCATGCGGATGGTGGCCGATGGCCGCATCTGCGACGGCAAGACCATCATGCTGCTGCAGCATGCGCAATTGCACTTGATGCCGGTGAATCAGGGCATGCAGATACTGGTTGCCGGCCCCTACCGCTCGGGCACGGGTGACGATCCCGCCCTGATGGCGGAAAATGTGGCGGCCATGCAAGCCGTCTGCCTGCCCTTGTACGCAGCTGGCCACATGCCCGTGCTCGGCGAATGGCTGGCCTTGCCCATGCTGGCGCTGGCTGGTTCGCGTCAGGTGGGCGACGCCGTGTATGAGGAACTGTTCCACGCGCATGCGACGCGCCTGCTCAGCCACTGCGATGCCGTGCTGAGGATAGGCGGTGCGTCTGGCGGAGCGGACCAGATGGTGGCTGTAGCGCGCAGCCTGGGTTTGCCCGTGTATTGTTCGCTGGACGAGATTGCACAGGCATAAAAAAAGCGAAGCCCGCGGGCTTCGCTTTTGCATTCGCTCGTTGAAATTTAACGAGATTTGACGAATGGGATACCAATGGCTTTTGGGGCGATGGATTTTGCCATCAAGCCTGCCAGCACGATCACCGTGACCACGTACGGCACCATCTGGATCAAGGAGCCGGGGATGCGGCCCACGACAGGCAAGTCCACGCCTTCGATCTGGATCTGGATGGCGGCGAAGAAGCCGAACATCAGACAGCCGAGGAAGGTGTAGACGGGACGCCAGTTGCCGAACACCATGGCCGTCAGGGCCAGGTAGCCGGCGCCGGCCGACATGTCGCGCAGGAAGAAGCCGCTTTGCACGATGGCAAGATACGCGCCCGAGAACGAGCACAGGATGCCGGCCACCAGCATGGCCAGGTAGCGCGTCGCTTCCACGCTCACGCCAGCCGAGTCGGCCGCATGCGGGTTTTCGCCGCAGGCACGCAGGCGCAGGCCGAAGCGCGTGTGGTACAGCAGCCAGTGCACGAGCGGAATCAGGAGGAAGGCCACGTAGACGAGGATGGAATGGCCGCCGATCAGATGGGCATATACCCAGCCGATGAAGGGAATGTGTTCCACATACTGCGTACCTGGCAAGACCACGTCGAACAGCCGCGCTGAACCGAGGTCGGGCGTGCGGCCGCCTTGCTGGAAGAAAAACTGCGCCAGCACAAACGTCAGGCCGCTCATGGCGATGTTGATGGCCATGCCGGCCACCAGCTGATTGCCCTTTTGCGTGATGCTGACGTAAGCCTGCAGCAGGGCCAGGGCGACGCAGACCAGCATGCCGGCAGCCATGCCGTAATACGGGTTTTGCGTCGTGTAGGCCACGGCGGCGGAAGCGAAGGCGCTGGCCAGGATCTTGCCTTCCAGGCCGATGTCGATCATGCCGCTGCGTTCGGCAAACAGGCCAGCCATGGCGGCAAAGATCAGGACGGGCGCATTGCGCACGGTCGATACCAGGATGCTGGCGAAATGAAAGTCGTCGAGTGTCATGGTGTTAGCCTTTGGTGCGCTTGAGCAGGGCGGAAATGGCCGGTGCGTAGAAGTTTTCCATGGCGCCGCAGAACAGGATGATCAAGCCCTGGATGAAAATGAACGTTTCCGTCGGGATATTCGGTTTTTCCAGCGACAAATCAAAACCGCCCTGTATCAGTGCGCCGAACAGCACGGCCGACAGGAAGATGCCGACCGGATGCTGGCGGCCCATCAGGGCGATGGCGATGCCGATGAAGCCGGCGCCGCCCACAAAATTGAGCGACAGATAATGCGTCGAACCCATGATGGAATTGACGGAGCCTAGGCCCGCCAGCGCGCCGGAAATGAGCATGACGATGATGATCATCTTGCTGATCGATACGCCCGCATAGTGGGCCGCATGCTTGTTGAGACCCGTGGCGCGCAGCTTGAAGCCCCACGACGAGCGCCAGACCATCACGCCATAGATGACCAGCGCGGCGATCGCCAGAATAAAACTGATGTTCAGCGGCGTGTCGCCCAAGGATGGGAACCAGGTGGAGAGGCGCGGCATTTCGCCGCTTTCCGCAAACACGCGGCTGGCCGTGTTTTGCTCGCCCGGCGGAATCAGATATTTCACGATAATGAAGTTCATCAGGCTGGCGGCGATGAAGTTGAACATGATGGTGGTCACCACAATGTGGCTGCCGCGCTTGGCTTGCAGATAGCCGGGCAAGAAGCCCCACAGCGCGCCGAACAGGGCCGCACCGAGCATGGCCGCCGGAATCAGGAGCCAGGCGGGCAGGGTCTGGTCGAAGGCCAGCATGGCCACCGTCAAGCCCAGGCCGCCGATATACATCTGGCCTTCGGAACCGATATTGAACAGGCCGGCCTGCATCGCCACGGAGACCGACAGGCCCGTGAAAATGAAGGTGCTGGCGTAGAACAGCGTATAACTCAAGCCTTCCGGGTTGAGGATGGCGCTGTTGACGAGGATACCCAGCGATTCGGCCGGGTCTTCGCCCAGCATATAAATCACCAGGGCTGCGACCAGCAAGGCCGACAGCAGGTTTAACATGGGCATGACAAAGGCTGTCGCCCAGCGTGGCAAGTCGTTATTCATGATTTATGCATTCCCCCCATCAACAGACCGATGCGGGTGGTATCGAATTCTTCAATTTTCAGTTCGCCGGTGATGCGTCCGCCGCACATGACCAGAATGCGATCGGCCAGCGCCCGCACTTCTTCCAGTTCGACGGACACCAGCAGGATCGCCACGCCCGCGTCGCGCAGGGCCAGCAATTGCGTATGGATACTTTCGATGGTGCCGATGTCGACGCCGCGCGTGGGTTGCCCCACCAGCATCAGTTTCGGCTTGGCCAGCACTTCGCGCGCGATCACCACCTTTTGCTGGTTACCGCCTGACAATAAACCGATGCGCAGGTCCGGATTGGCCGGACGCACGTCGAAGGTCTTCAGCAGCTCCGCGCAGCGCGCGCCGATGGCCTTGAAGTTGAACAGGCCCCAGCGGTTTTTCAGGTGGTCCTGGTAACCGAGGATGGTGTTTTGCATGACGGAGAAATTTTTCACCACGCCATCGCGCAAGCGGTCTTCCGGAATATGGGCGATGCCCAGGTCGCGGAAGGCCAGCGGCAAGCCGTCGGCGTCAGTGCGCTTGGCAAACGGCAAGTCCTTGCCCAGGAAGCGCAGCTTGCCCGAAGTAGGCAAGCGCATGCCGGACAGAATTTCCAGCAGTTCGCTCTGGCCATTGCCGGAAACACCCGCAATGGCGACGATTTCGCCGGCGCGCAAGTTGAAACCGATGTCGGCCAGCAGTTTGACCTGTTGCGCGTCGGCCAGTTGCAAACCGTCCACTTCCAGCACCGTGGCGCCCGGATTGTAGGGCGCGCGCGGCAAGTGGCTCTGGATGGGGCGGCCCACCATCATATTGGCCAGTTCCTCTTTCGAGGTGGTCGCAGTGGCAACGGCGCCCACCACCGTGCCGCCGCGCATGACGGTGACGTTGTCGGTGATTTCCAGGATCTCTTGCAGCTTGTGCGTGATCAGGATGATGGTCTTGCCTTGCTCCTTGAACAGGCGCAGGATTTCAAACAGCGATGCCGTTTCCTGCGCCGTCAGCACGGCCGTCGGCTCGTCGAGGATCAGGATGTTGGCGCTGCGGTAAATCTGCTTGAGAATTTCCACGCGTTGCTGCGCACCGACGGAGAGGTCTTCGATCTTCGCCAGCGGGTCCACGTCGAGGCGGTAGCGCGCGCAAATGTCGCGCAGCTTGGCTTCCGCTTCGGCACGGTGGCTGGCCAGGCGAAACCCGCCCTCCGTGCCCAGCATGATATTGTCGAGGACGGTGAAGTTCTCGACCAGCATGAAATGCTGGTGCACCATGCCGATGCCGAGATTGATCGCTTCCTGGCTGTTGCGGATAGGCTGTACTTTTCCGTCGAGCAGGATTTCTCCGCCGTCGGCACGGTAATACCCGTACAGGATGCTCATCAAGGTCGATTTGCCGGCGCCGTTTTCCCCCACCAGGCCGTGGATACTGCCCTTGGCGATGGAGAAGCTGACGTCGGCGTTCGCCTTCACATGTCCAAACTGCTTGGAAATGCTGCGAAATTCTACTGCTGGCTGCATAGGTTCATAACTGGATAGTTTCATGGAAACGCGCCGCGCGGAGACAGGCCCCGGCGGCGCGCTAGAAGATACGGAGAAAAATTAAACCGGGCAGCTGCTGCCGACGCGGTAATCGATCACTTTGATCTTGCCATCGATAATGTCCTTACGCGCACCCAACACGCGCTTTTCGATTTCTGGCGTAATCAGCTTGCGGTTGTTGGCGTCGAGCGCCCAATCCACGCCGCCTTCTTTCAAGCCTTTATAGCTGACGCCGCCCTTCCAGGTGCCGTTCTTGACTTGCATGAAACTGTCATACACGGTGTTGTCGACGCGCTTGACCATCGAAGTCAGGATGCTGCCCGGGTACAAACCATTCTGGTTCGAATCGACACCGATCGCCAGCTTGCCTTTTTCCTTGGCCATTTGCAGCGTGCCCATGCCGCTGCCTCCAGCCACGGCGAAGACGACATCGACGCCGCGTTCGAATTGCGAGCGGGCCAGTTCGCCACCCTTGGCCGGGTCATTCCAGGCGCCGGACGTGGTGCCGACCATGTTTTGCGTGATTTCCGTCTTCGCATTGACTGCCTTGACGCCTTGCGCGTAGCCGCAGGCGAAGTTGCGGATCAGGGGAATATCGATACCGCCGATGAAGCCGACCTTCTTGCTCTTGCTAGCCATGGCTGCAGCCACGCCCACCAGGTAGGAGCCTTCTTCTTCCTTGAAGACGACGGAATTGACGTTGCTGCCGGCGGCCTGGCCGTCGATCAGCACGAATTTTACGTTCGGGAATTCTTTTGCGACCTTTTGCACGGCTTGCGTTTGCGCAAAGCCGATGGCGGCGATCATGTCGAGTTTCTTGCGGGCCAGGCCGCGCATGACTTGCTCGGCCTGCGTATCGCTTGAGGCTTGCACTTCGATGAAGGAAATGCCTGTGTCTTTTTTGAAGCGCGAGGCGCCTTCGAAAGCGGATTGGTTGAACGACTTGTCGAACTTGCCGCCCGCGTCATACACGACACCCAGTTTTGGGGTAGCCGCGGACGCTTGAGCAGTCAGAAATACGGCTGCGATCGTCAAACTAAATTGTGTAAGTTTCATGAATTGGCTCCTGGAAGATCGATATTGTATATTTTTTATAGGTGAAACATATAATTTGGGGCCGATTTAGCCTGTTTTTGATGCACGAGATAATGATTCCTTATCAACATTGCACCGTATTGAACAAGATCATTGCCGGCCTTGCGTGCTTTTATGTCGACAGTGTGATGCTCATGCAACAGTCGCACCCCGTCTCTTTTATAGTTACAACATCGAATGGGGCTGCCGGAGCGGGCTGGAATACGCCGTCAATGGACGGGCAGGGCAGGCGCAGGACCGGCGCCACGATGGGCGTCCGAATCACTATGCATCATGCCAGATATGTATGACAAATACGTTTTTGTTTAACTATTTATATGAAAGTCATATAAATTGGCCGCGTCAGACCGGGTCGCGTCAGGCTGACGGGGGATTGATGATATTCAGGAAGGCGCGCACGACGGGAGCGTCGTCGAGCGTGGTGTAGCTGATGTACAGGTTGGCCGACGGCGGATTGGTCTTGATCGGCAGGAAGACGACGCCGGGCCAGCCGATGCGGCTCGTCGTTTCCGGCACCAGGGTCACGCCCAGGCCCGCGCCCACCATGGCCAGCAGGGTTTGCGGCTCGCTCGCTTCCTGGAAAATCACGGGTTCGAAACCGGCATTGATGCAGCATTGCACCAGATAGCGGGGAAACGCGGATTTGTCGAGGTTCAGGGTGAGCATCGGCTCGTGGGCGATGTCGATCAGCTCGATGGCCGTGTTTTTGGCCAGCGGATGGTGTTCGTTGACGGCCACGCAGACGTTTTCGCGGAAGCACAGTTCCTGGCGCAGATTATCGTGGCGCAAGTCGTCGTCATTGAGTTTCGGTTCGCGCCAGAAACCCACGTCGATCTGCTTGGCGCGCAGCGCCTCGTACTGCACCGTGGGGCCGAATTCATGGATGGTCCAGCTGACGCGGGGAAATTTGCTCTGGAACTCTTCCAGCAGGCTGGGGATGGGGCCCCACATGGCCGAGCCGACGATGCCCACGCGCAAGCGGCCCACTTCGCCGCGGTCGATCTGGCGGATGGTGTCGATGGTCATGCGCATCTTGGCCAGCAGCTCGGCCGCTTCATTCATCAGTGCCTTGCCCGCCACGGTCAGTTCGAACGTGCGCGTGGTGCGCGCAAACAGGCGCACGCCCAGTTCGCTTTCCAGTTTCATGATCTGCTGGCTCAACGGCGGCTGCGAGATATGCAGGCGCTCGGCGGCGCGGCTGAAGCTTTTCTCCTCGGCGACGGCAAGAAAATACTTTAACTGTTTCAGATCGATGGACATGCTTTCCTTGGCGTTGCGTGGTGCCTGGCGATGGAACGGCGCGCAGACCTTGATGCAGGCATGCGCGCTTTCTTTACAGCGGTCCTATTATCGTGCCACCACTGCCTGCATGGCAATGGCCAGCGCGGTGCCCACCTGGGCATTGTGCTTGACCAGCGCGATATTCGTCGCCAGGCTGCGGCCATCCGTCAATTGCTTGATGCGCGACAACAGGAACGGCGTGACTTGCTTGCCCTTCACGCCGCCCGCGTCCGCTTCCTGCAGCGCCTGCGTGGTGATGGCATCGATTTCTTCCTTGGGCATCGCTTGCGCGGCCGGCACGGGGTTGCTGACGATCACGCCGCCTTTCAAGCCCAGCTGCCATTTCGTATCGATGAAAGCAGCCTGCTCGGCGGCCGTGTCGAGGCGGAAATCGGCCTTGAAGCCGCTTTCGCGCGTGAAGAAGGCAGGAAAACCTTCCTGGCCTACGCTGATGACGGGCACGCCGTGGGTTTCCAGGTATTCCAGGGTCAGGCCGATATCGAGGATGGATTTGACGCCCGCGCAGACGACGGCCACCGACGTGTGCGCCAGCTCCTGCAAGTCGGCGGAAATGTCGAAGCTGGTTTCCGCGCCGCGGTGCACGCCGCCGATGCCGCCCGTGACGAACACGGAAATACCGGCCAGTTCCGCGCAGATCATGGTGGCGGCCACGGTGGTGGCGCCCAGTTTACCCTGCGACAGCACGAACGGCAGGTCGCGGCGGCTGACCTTCATGGCGTCGGGCGAGGTGCCCAGCAATTCCAGCTGCTCGGGCGACAGGCCCACGCAGATCTTGCCGCCGATGATGGCGATGGTGGCCGGCACGGCGCCGCCGTCACGGATGATCTGTTCCACTTCGCGCGCCATTTCCACGTTTTGCGGATACGGCATGCCATGCGAAATGATGGTCGATTCCAGCGCCACGATGGCCTTGCCGGCGGCGCGCGCGGCGAGCACTTCTTGCGAGAACAAGAGGAAATTCTGTAATTGGGTCATGTGTCAATCCTGTTGAAAGAGGGTAGGGGGAGGCGGCGCCAGGTCGGCATCGTCGATGTCGTCGAGCGCGCCGGCGGAAATCTGGGGGGAGACGGTGGCGGCCGATTCCAGGGTCATGGCGGCCAGCTTCAGGCCGCGCCGGCACGCCAGTTTCAAGTCGCTGCTGTCGTGGTAGAGCGACCAGCAGACGGCGGCGGAAAACGCGTCACCGGCGCCCGTCACGTCGACGGCGTCCACTTCGCGCGCGGCCAGGTGCACGACAGGCGCGTCCGGGCCGTCGCCATCGGTGAAGTACACGCCTTCGCCGCCGCAGGTGACGATCACCTGGCGCGCGCCTTGGCGCTGCACTTCGCGGCAGGCGGCGCGCACCTCGAATGCCGTGGGCAAGGCGCGCGCCACGCGCGTTTCCAGTTCGCCCCGGTTCAGGATCAGCAGATGCAAGCCCGTCAGGTCTTGCGGCAAATGCGCCATCTTCGGCTGCGAGACGGCGACGATGACCAGCGGCGTCGCGTGGGCGGCGTCCTGGCGTGCATCGGCCAGCAGTGCCTGCACGCTGTCGTGGCCCAGGTTCAGGTCGCAGACGGTGAGGGCGGCGGCGGCGCGCTGCGGCTGGCGGCTGTGCAAGAAGGCCGGGGTCAGCTGTTCGTAGAGTTGCATGTTGGCCATCGCCAGCAGCATTTCGCCATGCTCATCGAGCACGGCCGTATAGGTGCCGCTGCTGGTGTTGCTCAGATGCAAGCTGCCTCGCATGTCGATGCCCGCGTCTTCCGCGTGCGTCTGCAGGGCGTGGCCGGCCGCGTCGTCGCCCAGCGCCGTCAGCAGGGCCACGGGGATGGCCAGGCGGGCGAGGTTTTCCGCGATGTTGCGGCCCACGCCGCCAAACACCTCTTCCGAGCGCACGGGATTCGAGGTGCCCATCTGCAGGGTGGCCAGGGTGCGCATCTTGCGGTCGAGGTTGGCGGCGCCGATGCACAGCACGGGGCGGCTGTCGGGCAGCACATAGGCGCGTCCCAGCAGACGCCGCTCGCGGATCAGGCCGGCGATGTGGCCGGCCACGGCCGAGCGCGACAAGCCCAGCTCGCTCGCCAGGTCTTGCTGCGAGATGAAGGGATTGTTGCGGATCAGTGCGTACAGCTGGTCTTTTTTAGTGGTATCGGTCACAAGGGTTTCGCTGAAGGATTAAACATTTGTCTGAAACTGTAAACATTTGTCTGTTTGGTGTCAAGCTTGTGCCAAGTGGGTATAAAAAACCTTCGTATGGAGCTTGTATGCATGGATTTCCCGGGCCTGGCAGGCCTGGGCTAGCCTCGACTATAATATCGGCCATTTATATTTGAATTGTATAAATGGGCAAGAAAAATGGTATTTGCCATACATATTTCGTTTGATGCATAGTGGCGGCAAATAGTGGCAATACGCATTTCGATATACCTGTAACACCATACTTACCCGATACCTGGGCCGCAGCATTTTGCCTTGTACTGCCGCGCAGGCAGCAACCATCATCATTAGTCAATCAGAGGATAACCATGTCGAACAACACCCCTTTCCACGCCGCCGAAATCATCCGTGCCCGCGCTCCTGAAAATTTCAAGCCGCGCGTGGCGATGATCCTCGGCTCCGGCCTGGGCGTGTTGGCCGAGCAGATGACGGACGCCGTCAGCATCAGCTTTGACGAATTGCCAGGTTTCCCGATCAGCACCGTGCACGGCCATGCCGGCGAACTGGTAATCGGCACCCTGTCGGGCGTCGCCGTCGTCTGCATGAAGGGCCGTGGCCACTTCTATGAAGGCTATGGCATGGGCGTGATGACGAGCGCCATCCGCACCCTGAAGCTGCTGGGCTGCGAAATGCTGTTCGTCACCAACGCCGCCGGTTCCCTGCGCCCTGAAGTGGACGCCGGCAGCCTGGTGGCCATCAGCGACCATATCAACCTGCTGCCAGGCACGCCGATGGTCGGCCCGAACGACGACCGCTTCGGCCCGCGCTTCTTCAGCATGGCCAACGCCTACGATGCCGATCTGCGCCAGCAAGTCAAGGACACGGCGGCCGCCAGCGGCATCACCCTGCACGAAGGCGTGTTCGTCGCCTACCCGGGCCCGAACTTCGAAACGGCCGCCGAAATCCGCATGATGGCCCGCCTGGGCGCCGACACGGTCGGCATGTCCGTGGTGCCGGAAGTGGTCTCGGCCCGTCATTGCGACCTGAAAGTGGTGGGCGTATCCGTCATCACCAACCTGGCCGAAGGCATGTCGCCATTCGCCCTGTCGCACGAACAAACCCTGAAATACGCGGCCATCGGCGCGAAAGACCTGGTCAAGCTGATCCTCGCTTTCCTCGCCAAGGTTGCTGAAAAGCCGCAAGCCTGAGTACTTTTTACGCAGTAGCGGCGTGCCGGCCACCGGCGCTGCCGCGCGGCAGGCCGGGAAAATCCGGCCTACACTGTCCGCATCATCTTTGCATCACTCCATAAAGCGAGCCTTATCATGTCACGCGCATTTATCCTCCTGCTTGATTCCTTCGGCCTTGGCGCGACGCCAGACGCCGCCAAGTATGGCGACGCAGGTGCCAATACCTTTGGCCACATTGCCAGCACTGTCGCCAAAAGCGGCAAGACCTTGAAACTCCCGAACATGGAACGCCTGGGCCTGGGCGCCGCGGCGCACCTGGCCAGCGGCGAATGGGCCGCTGGCTTCGACCAGCGCGACGGTTTTACCGGCGCCTACGGCGCGGCGCGCGAGCGCTCCACCGGCAAGGACACGCAGAGCGGCCACTGGGAAATCGCCGGCGTGCCCGTCGAATTCGACTGGGGATATTTTCCCCGCACCACGCCATCGTTCCCGGCCGACCTGACCGACAAACTCAAAGCCCTGTCCGGCGTGCCCGGCTTCCTCGGCGACTGCCATGCCTCGGGCACGGACATCATCAACAAGCATGGTGACGAGCACGTCGCCACCGGCAAGCTGATTATCTATACCTCGGGCGACTCGGTGATGCAGATCGCCGCGCACGAAGAATCGTTCGGCCTTGAACGCCTGTATGCAGTGTGCGAAATGGCCTTCAAGCTGGTCGAACCGTACAACATCGGCCGCGTCATCGCCCGCCCGTTCACGGGCAGCAATGGCAACTACACGCGCACGTCCAATCGCCACGACTATGCGGTGGCGCCGCCAAGCAAGACCCTGCTCGACCACGTCAAGGATGCGGGCGGCGAAGTCGTCGGCCTGGGCAAGATCAGCGACATTTTCGCCACCCAGGGCATCTCGCGCGTCGTGAAGGGCGTCGACAACATGGCGCTGTTCGAAGCGCTGTTGAAGACGGCCGATGAAGTGCAGGACAAGTCGCTCACGTTCGTGAACTTCGTCGATTTCGACCAGGCCTTCGGCCACCGCCGCAACGTCGAAGGCTATGCTGACGCGCTGCGCGAAATGGATGGTCGCCTGCCGGAATTCATGGCCAAGCTCAAGGAAGGCGACCTGGTCGTGATCACCGCCGACCATGGCTGCGACCCCACCTGGCACGGCTCCGACCACACCCGCGAACACATTCCGATGATCTTCTTCGGCCCCGGCGTCGCCCCGCGCGCACTGGGTATTTCCGAGACCTTCTCCGATATTGGCCAAACCCTCGCCAAGCACCTTGGCGTACCACCACTTGCTAATGGAACCAGCTTGTTATGACACTCATGCACCCCGAATTCAAGCGTAACGAGGCCGTTGGCCTCGACCTGGGCTGGATCAACCAGATCCGCGTCAACCGCGCCGCGACGGACCGCCGCGCGGCCAGCCTGGCGAACCGCCGTACGGTGAAAAAGGAATACCAGGCTGCCTGGCTGGTCAAAGCCATCCAGATGATCGACCTGACCACCCTGGGCGGCGACGATACGCCGGGCCGCGTGGAACGCCTGTGCATGAAGGCCATGCGCCCGCTGCGCGCCGACCTGATGGACGCGCTGGGCCTGACGCAACTGAGCACCGGCGCCGTGTGCGTGTACCACGAGATGATTGCCCCGGCCGTGAAGGTCATCCAGGGGCGCTTGCCCATCGCCGCCGTGTCGACGGGTTTCCCGGCCGGTTTGACGAGCATGGAAACGAAGCTGCGCGAGATCGAACTGTCGGTCGCCGCCGGCGCTTCCGAGATCGATATCGTCATCACGCGCCAGCACGTCCTGAACGGCAACTGGCAAGTGCTGTACGACGAAATGCTGGCTTACCGCAAGGCTTGCGGTGACGCGCACGTGAAGGCGATTCTCGCCACGGGCGACTTGCTGACCATGGAAAACGTGGCCAAGGCGTCGTGGGTCTGCATGATGGCCGGTGCCGATTTCATCAAGACCTCCACCGGTAAAGAGGGCGTCAACGCCACCATCCCCGTGGCCCTGACGATGGTGCGCACGATCCGCGAATACCACGAGCAGACGGGTTTCCAGGTGGGCTTCAAGCCGGCCGGCGGCGTCAGCTCGGCCAAGAGCGCGCTGCAATACCTGACCCTGATGAAGGAAGAACTGGGCAACGAATGGCTGCAGCCGCACCTGTTCCGCATCGGCGCTTCCAGCCTGCTGACCGACATCGAGCGCCAGCTCGAGCACTACGTCACCGGCAGCTACTCGGCCAATCATCGTCACGCACAACCTTAAAGAACAATCGTCATGCCAACAATTAACGAGATTCTCACTACTATGGACTACGGCCCTGCTCCCGAAAGTCAAAAAGAAGCGCAGGCGTGGCTCGATGGCCACCAGCGCACATTCGGTCTGTTCATCGACAATGCCTGGAGCGAGCCGGCCGAGCTGTTCGCCTCGACCAATCCCGCCGATGGAAGCCAGCTGGCCGAACTGACGCAAGCCACCGACGCCGATGTGGAACGCGCCGTGGCAGCAGCGCGCCGCGCGCTGCCCGTATGGCAGGGCATGGGTGGCCACGGCCGCGCGAAAGTCATGTACGCGCTGGCCCGTCTGCTGCAAAAGCATGCGCGCCTGTTCGCCGTGCTCGAAACCCTGGACAACGGCAAGACCATCCGCGAAACGCGCGACATCGACCTGCCGCTGGCCGCGCGCCATTTCTATCATCACGCCGGCTGGGCGCAGCTGCAGTCGGAAGAATTTGCCGACTACCGCGCCGTGGGCGTGGTGGGGCAGATCGTGCCGTGGAATTTCCCCCTGCTGATGCTGTCGTGGAAAATCGCCCCGGCCCTGGCGGCCGGTAACACGGTGGTCTTCAAGCCGGCCGAATTCACGTCGCTCACCGCCATGCTGTTCGCCGAATTGTGCGTGCAGGCGGGCGTGCCGGCCGGCGTGGTCAATATCGTCACCGGCGACGGCCGCGTGGGTTCGGCCATCGTCAACCATCCTGGCGTCGACAAGATCGCGTTTACGGGTTCCACCGAAGTGGGCCGTTTGATCCGCGAGGCGACAGCTGGCAGCGGTAAGAAGCTGTCCCTCGAATTGGGCGGCAAGTCGCCATTCATCGTCTTTGAAGATGCGGACCTGGACGGCGCCGTGGAAGGCCTGGTCGATTCGATCTGGTTCAACCAGGGACAAGTGTGCTGCGCCGGTTCGCGCCTGTTGGTGCAGGAATCGATACAGGAGCGTTTCCTGAACAAGGTGCGCGCGCGCATGGAAAACCTGCGTCTCGGTTCGCCTCTCGATAAATCGATGGACGTGGGCGCGCTGGTCGACCCCGTGCAGCGTCAGCGCATCGCCGCGCTGGTCGATACCGCCCGTGCCGAAGGCTGCGACGTGTGGCAACCGGCGTGCGAATTGCCCGTTGACGGCTCGTGGTTCCCACCCACCCTGATCACGGGCGCGTCGACCTCTGCCGCCGTGGCGCAGGCTGAAATCTTCGGCCCCGTGCTCGTCGCCATGAGCTTCCGCACGCCGCCCGAAGCGGTGCAACTGGCGAACAACACGGTGTACGGCCTGGCCGCCAGCGTGTGGACCGAGTCGATCAGTCTCGCGTTGGACATCGCTCCCGCCATCAAGGCTGGCGTGGTGTGGATCAACAGCGCGAATCAGTTCGATGCGGCCTGCGGCTTCGGCGGCTACCGCGAATCGGGCTTCGGCCGTGAAGGCGGCCGCGAAGGCATGCTGGAATACATGACGGCCCTGGCCGAAGATGCGCGCCCGGCCTTGCCGGTGGTGGAAGCGAAGGCCAAGGCCAATGTGAAGCCGGCGGCAGCCGATCCGTTTGCCATCGATCGCACGGCCAAGATGTACATCGGCGGCAAGCAGGCACGCCCTGACAGCGCCTACAGCGCACCTGTGTTCGGCGCGAATGGCGCCCTGCTGGCCGAAGTGGGCGTGGGCAGCCGCAAGGATATCCGCAATGCCGTCGAAGCGGCGCATAAGGCGTCTGGCTGGACCAGCGCCACGGCGCACAACCGCGCGCAAGTGCTGTACTACATCGCTGAAAATCTGGCAGCACGCGCCGACGAATTCGCCGCCCGCATCGCCGCCATGACGGGCAGTAAAAATCCTGAGAAGGAAGTGCAGGCATCGATCGAACGCCTGTTCTACTACGCCGCCTGGGCCGACAAGTACGATGGCCTGGCGCACCAGCCGCCTACCAAGGGCATCACCGTGGCGCTGAACGAAGCGGTCGGCGTAATCGGCATCGTTTGCCCGAATGAAGCGCCTTTGCTCGGCTTCATTTCGCTGGTGGCGCCGGCCATCGCGCTGGGCAACCGCGTGGTGGTGGTGCCGTCGGAAGCGCATCCGCTCTCCGCGCTGGACCTGTACCAGGTGTTCGATACGTCCGACTTGCCGGGCGGCGTCGTCAACATCATCAGCGGCAACGCCGATGAACTGGCGCGCACCCTGGCCACGCACGCCGATATCGACGCCGTCTGGCGCCATGACGGCTCGCTTGACGGTTGCGCGGAAGTCGAGCGCCTGTCGGCCGGCACCCTGAAGCGCACCTGGGTCGGCGGCGGCAAAGGCCGCGATTGGTACAGCGCCGCGCAAAGCGGCGGCCGTGCCGTGCTGGCGCATGCGTCGCAAGTGAAAAACGTGTGGATACCTTACGGTGTTTAACTGACTGATAATTGGAATTGTAAAGCTGGGGTCAGACCCGTCGGGGGGATACGCCAATGGGCGTATCCCGATCCCGCAGGGACTGACCCCAAACCTATTTTTATTGGAGTTATTCCATGTTGTTAACCCAGGAAATCATTCGCAAGAAGCGCGACAAGGGCGTGCTGAGCGCCGAGGAAATCCAGTTTTTCGTGCGCGGTATCACTGACGGCAGCGTCAGCGAAGGCCAGATCGCGGCGCTGGGCATGGCCGTCTATTTCAACGACATGAACATGGACGAGCGCGTGGCGTTCACGCTGGCCATGCGCGATTCCGGCCAGGTGCTGGACTGGCGTTCGCTGAACCTGCCTGGCCCCGTCGTCGACAAGCATTCGACGGGCGGCGTGGGCGATGTGGTTTCCCTGCTGCTGGGCCCCATGGTCGCCGCATGCGGCGGCTACGTGCCGATGATCTCGGGCCGTGGCCTGGGCCACACGGGCGGCACCCTGGACAAGTTCGACGCCATTCCCGGCTATTGCACGGTGCCGGACAATGAACTGTTCCGCAAGGTGGTCAAGGAAGTTGGCGTGGCCATCATCGGCCAGACGGCCCAGCTGGCGCCGGCCGACAAGCGTTTTTACAGCATCCGCGACGTCACCGCCACGGTGGAATCGGTGGCCATGATTACCGGCTCCATCCTGTCGAAGAAATTGTCGGCCGGGCTGGATGCGCTGGTGATGGACGTCAAAGTGGGCACGGGCGCCTTCATGCCGACCTACGACAAATCGGTGGAACTGGCCGAGAGCATCGTCGCCGTCGGCAATGGCGCGGGCATGCAGACGTCGGCGATTTTGACGGACATGAATGAATCGCTGGCGCCATACGCGGGCAATGCGCTGGAAGTGCGGGGCGCCATGGATTACCTGACGGGCCGTTCGCGTCCCGCGCGCCTGCACGAAGTCACTTTGTCGCTGTGCGCCGAGATGCTGGTGCTGGGCGGCCTGGCCGCCACCGAAGAGGAAGCGCGCGTGAAATTGATGGCGGCCCTCGATTCGGGCGCAGCGGCCGAGCGCTTCTCGCGCATGGTGTCCGCCCTGGGCGGCCCGTCTGATCTGGTCGAACATCCGGACAAGCACCTGGACAAAGCGCCGTTCGTCGTGCCGGCACCGGCGCTCACCGCCGGCTTTGCCAACGTACGCGATTGCCGCGCCATCGGCCTGGCCGTCGTCGCTCTCGGTGGTGGCCGCCGCCGTCCGACCGACAGCATCGATTTCGCTGTCGGCCTGACGGACCTGGTGGGCCTGGGCGAGCAAGTATCCGTCGGCCAGCCGCTGGCCATGGTGCATGCGCGCACGGCAGCGGCGGCGCAGCAAGCCGTCAGGGAAATACAGGACGCGTATGCCATCAGCGCGGTGGCGCTGGCGGCCAAGCCGGTGATTTACCGTACGATTCGACCATAACTTAACCCTAGAAGCAAAATCTGGGGTCAGACCCTGAGGGTCTGACCCCGGCCTTTCGCGGGTTTTACAGATAGATAAGCAAATGAACAACCAAGAACTGATCGCCGAAGCCAATGCCGGCCGTGAACTGGCCTACGCGCCGTATTCGCGTTTCAAGGTGGGCGCAGCGCTCCTGTGCAAGGATGGCCGGGTCTTCCGTGGCTGTAACGTGGAAAACGCCGCGTATGGTCTGTGCAACTGCGCCGAACGCACAGCGTTTTTCAGCGCCATTGCGCATGGCTGTAAACCAGGCGATTTCGCCAGGCTGGCCGTCACGGGCGACACGGCAGAACCCATCTCGCCATGCGGCGCCTGCCGCCAGGTGATCTTCGAGATGGGCGGCGCCGACCTGCCGGTGATCCTGACGAACCTGAAAAACGACGTCATGGAGGTGACGGCGGGCTGGCTGCTGCCGCACGGCTTCGGCAATTCCGACCTGGACATGCAGTAACAGGATACGCTTGAACAAGACGATCGACATCCAGGCCGCCGTGGCGATTGCCGCGGCCGAAGCCATGGCAGCCAAGACGCAGGGCACCTTCGGCGTGGGCGGGGTGCTGCTCGACGGCGCCGGCAATGTGCTGCAATCGATGCATAACAACGTCGTGCGCCAGGGTCTGGTGTTCGATCCCACCGCGCATGGCGAGCGCCAGCTGGTGGACTGGTATTTCGCCGAGCGGGCCAAGGGCACGCCCTTGCCGCCGCCCGGTGAACTGACCATCGTCACTTCGCTCGACCCGTGCTGCATGTGCACGGGGGCGATTCTGGCGGCCGGCTTCAACGTGGTGGTGGCCGCGCCCGACGTCAAGGCGGGTATCAATTACGATGGCGGCGCCACGTTTGCGGCCTTGCCGGCGCCGCTGCAGGCGCAGGCCGGCCGCAGCTTTTGCTATCCGGCCGTGCGTGGCGCCACCGAGTATGCGCGCCTGCCTTCCGGCGCCGCGCCCAAATCTTTTTTCATCGGCAAGAGCATCCACGAGGCGACGCAGGCACTGTGCTCGCTCGTGTTCGAAGCGACATCGGCGCAGGTAATGCAGTTGCTGAACGCCGGCGACGACGTGCACCGGCGCGATCCCGCCACCTTGCCGTCCGAGCATGCCGTGGTGCGCGCTCTGCGCCGCCGCTATCCCGACGCCCTGACCTACCGCTGCGAGCCGCATGCGCCCGACGCGGGCCTGGCGCCATTCCTGCAGGCTGCCATGGAGCAGGATATGCGCGATGGCGGTCGGGGCGACGCAGCCGCCTTGCTCGATTCCTTTGGCAACTTGCTGCTGTGCATGCCGGGAAAACTGGCGCAGTCGGCCATCCGCACGCCGTTCATGGAATGCACACGCCAGTACGCGCAATTGCGCTTTGAATTGATGGCGAATGCCGAGCCGGCGCTGCAGGAAGAAATCAAAAGCTATCTGAGCCACCCCAAGCACGGCACTTTCGTGCTGGCCATCGGCCCGGACGACAGCGCCGCCAGTTTCATGACTCTGGGTGCCTACGGCTCCACCATGGAAGGGGCGCTGCCGGAGAATAATCCGGCGCAATTCCAGTACGTGCACGCGGCCATGGCGCAAGATGCGCTGCTGTCGTTGTGCGACGCCATGCCGCCGCTGTACCGCAAGCTGATACGCATCCGGCCGCGCCAGGTGGCGGACCAGGGCCTGATCGTTGCCCTGTCCTAGGCGTCGTCGTCGGGCAGGTTCTTGAGTAAAAAGTCGCGCACGTTTTCGCCCGCCACGCGGCGGATCTGCGCCTCCGACAAGCCCGCATCGAGCAGCGCCTGCGTCAGGCGCGGCAGGCCGTTTGCATCGATGGCGGTGGTAACAGCGCCGTCGAAGTCCGAACCATAGGCCACATGTTCCGCGCCGATCAGCTTGACCGTGTAGCGAATGGCGCGCGCGATCGACGCCACGTCCTTGCCGCAGACGGCCGTATTCCAGAAGCCGATGCCCACCAGGCCACCCTGGGCGGCGATGCGTTTCAACTGGCCGTCGCTGAGGTTGCGCCCGTTGGCGCAGGTGCCGCGCACACCCGTGTGCGACACCATCACGGGGCGTTTCGCCAAAGTTAACACGTCGTCGATGGTGGCCGGCGAGGCGTGTGCCAGGTCGACGATCATCTTGCGCTGCTCCATGGCGCGCAACCATTTCCGGCCCAGCGGCGTCAGGCCGCCTTTTTTCAGGCCATGCTGCGAGCCGGATAGCTCCGTGTCGAAGAAATGCGTGGGTGCGGCCATGCGGAAGCCCGCCCGATACAAGGTATCGAGGTTGTCCAGCTTGCCTTCGAGCGCATGTGCGCCTTCCAGTGTCAGCCAGCCGGCCAGCAGGCCGGGATCGTTCTCGCGCGCGGCGATGAAGCTGCGCAGCTGGGCGCGGCTGCCGATCACGCGGACCTTGCCATGGCTCTTGGCCGCTTGCTGGCGCAGTTCGTCGGCCTGGTAGGTGGCGCGCGCCAGCAGGCTGTTCCAGGTGGCGGGAGGCAAACCTTGTGCCACCACCAGTGCCGTGATGTTGTCCGTGTCGCTGCCATTGCGCTCGATATTCATCTTGCGCGGCGTCTTGGTGACGACGGAAAAGGCTTGCAGCGCCACGTTGGCCCGCTGCAGGCGGGGAAAATCGACATGCCCGCGCTGGCTGTCGCGGTTCAGATTGCGTTGCCACAGCAGGCTGTCGGCGTGCAGGTCGGCGATCCACAGGCTCTGGTGCAGGGCAACAGTGGCTGTCGACGGCGCCTTGCCGGAGGGGGGATGAATGCGGTTGAGATGTTCGTCGACGAGGACGGGAGCGGACAGGAAGCCGCCGATCAGCGCAAGGCCGGCGGCGGTGAGGGTACTGATAATCATTGTTCTCCGTTTTACCATGGATCGTAGGTGCCCAGGCTCCAGATATGGCCTTCCGGGTCGCGGCACGTAAAACCCCGTCCGCCGTAATCTTCATCCTTGATGTCGAGCACGATCTCGGCGCCGGCTTCGCGCGCGCTGCGGTAGACGGCGTCGGCATCGTTGACGACCAGGTAGCAGTTTTGCGTGTTGGCGCCGCCGACGTCGCCAGGCAGCTTCATCAGGCGGCCATAGTCGCTGTCGAGGGCCGGTGCCACCATGACCATGCCATTGCCAAAGCTCAGTTGCGCATGGGCGACGCCACCATTGCCGTCAGGCACGATTAATTGTTTTTCAAAACCGAGCGCGGAGCATAGCCATTCGATGGCGGCGGGTGCATCGCGGTAGCGCAGGCAGGGAATGGTCGTGTTTGTTGTAGCTTTTGCTGTCGTGGTCATCAGAAAACTCCTATGGCTGAGGGGGAGTAGCTTTGATCGTCTATCCAGCGTAGCGTTCCGTATCAAACCCATCCATCGGGATGGGTTTGATGCCCGTCAATGCTGCGCGCACTCATAGTGCCATAGAATAATCATTGCACTCTTGCCACGACGCAAATTTTTATTGCGTTGATTGCGGAGAATTTGCCGCCTTCGTGTCCTTGCCCGTGTCGTCGCTGTTGCTTGCCCATCTCAGCAGCATGACGAGGACAAACAGCATGATGGCCAGTGGCAAGATGGTGATCACGAACGCCAGTCCCAGGCAGCACCCCAGCAACATGGGCCAGGACATGGCGCGCAGGGCGGCCATGCCCTGGCGCGCGTAAGCGCACAGCTCGCTCCAGAAAGCGCTGAAGGAAGTGCTGCCCGGTGCCGAATTGATGTCTTTCATGCCGTTCTCCTGTGGTTGCCGCTGCCGTATGCAGGCTGGCGATGAATCCACTATAGGCAAAACCTTGCTGCCGAACATCGCGTATGCGACGAATGGCAGGAATGGCGGAGCGAACGGCGACAGGCTAGGACAAGCGGTTATTCAAACACCTTGAGTTTCAGCTGGAAACTGAGGGCGCCATACAGGCGGTCCTTGTAGGAAGGCACGATGGCGATATTCACGCCTACGCGCTGGTATTCATAGCTGATGGTGGGGACCAGGGCCGGGAACCAGCCGCCATCGCGCATCTTTGGATAGCCGCTGAAGCCGCCAACGACGGCGCCGATGCGCAGCGGGCCCACCTTGATGGGCTGGTAGTACACGCCCAGGTAGTTCGAGTAGGCGCGGTCGCTATTGTAGAAGCGCCCGGCCGTGGCCGAGGCGACCGTGGAAAAACGGTATTCGGCGCCCAGGCCCGGATTGCTGTCGTTCAGGTTCTTGTCGCGCTGAAAGTGATACGAATAAAAGCCCGCGTTGAGCCAGGTTTCGCTCAGCGGCTGATTCTCTATCATGCCCACTGTCTGCGCCTGCGCCGTGGAAGCCACTGCCAGCAGCGCCGCGCAGGCAGCTTTGCTCAGCAATGACGCGGTGCGCGCCGATGACCATTGTTTCATGCCTGTTCCTTATCCTGTCGCTATGGCGCCGCGATTGCAAACGCTCCAGCGCGCCATGCTATCACTGCTGGATTGTTCATTGGAAATTTCATCACGTGCCGGGCGCTGCCGCAGGCAGGGCGATGGCCGCTTGCACCATGTGCGTGAGCAGGACTTCAGCGTCCTCGTAATCCTTGCGCGTGAGCTGCTTGCGTTCCAGCACCAGGGCCATCTGCGCTGAAAAATCCGCATACGATTGCGTCATGGCCCAGATGGCGAACATCAGGTGCGTGGCGTTGACGGGCGCGATCCGGCCGGTGGCGATCCAGGCTTCGAAGACGGCGATATCCTTGCGCAGCAGGGGCACGACCCTGTCGCGTATCTGCGCGCCGTACAGGGGAGCGCCATTGATTACTTCCAGCGCATACACGCGCGAGGCCCATGGCTGCTCGCGCGAAAAACGCAGCTTGGCGCCGATATACGCGCGCAGCACGTCGCGCGGCTCGTCGTGTTCATTGGCCAGCGACGCCATGCGCGCCAGCCAGTCGTCGAGCACATCGTCGAGCACGCGCTGGTACAGCAGCTGCTTGGACGGGAAGTAATACATCAGGTTTTGCTTCGACAGGCCGGCCCGCTCGGCGATGGTGGCGATCGAGGCGCCCTCGTAGCCGCTTTCCGCGAACGCGCGCACTGCCTGCTCCAGGATGTCCGCTTCGAGGCGGTCGCGGTTTTGCAGGCGCCGGCCGCCGGCATTTTTCAAGGGAAGGGCAGGGGATTTTTCGCTGGCCATGGCGGATTCTTTAGCGTGGGCGTATCGATTGCAGGAAGGCTTGCAGCACGGGGTTGTCGGTGTAGGCTACGTTGAAGCGGAACCATACCGTCTCGGGCGCGCGCAGCATGAAAAATTCGTTCGGCGACAGCAGGATGCCGGCCTTCAAGGCCATGTCGGCGATGATCTTGCCACTCCATTCCGGCGTCTGCAGGTCGGGCCAGCCGGCGCTGACGAACATGCCGCCACGCGGTCGCGCCACCGGCGCCATGCCCGTTTGCGCCAGGCAATCGATGCTGCGCTCGCGGGCCGCCTCGAGCTGCGCCACCAGGCGCTCGACCATGCGCTTGTAGGGCCGCGCGGAGATGGCGTGGTAGACGGCGCGCTCGTTGATTTCCGACGTCGTCAGTCCCGCCAGCATTTTCACGCGCACCAGTTCGGCCACCAGCGGCGGTGAGGCGCAAATCGACCCCACGCGCAGCACGGGCGACAGGGTCTTGGAAAAACTGCCCACGCGGATCACGCGGCGCAAGCCGTCCATCGCCGCCAGCGAGGCGTCGCCGCGCGCCGCCAGTTCGCGGTAGATATCGTCTTCCACCAGCCAGAAATCGAATTGCTCGGCCAGCGCCAGCAGGCGGTGCGTCTGCGCCTGGCTGAGCGAGGTACCCAGTGGATTTTGCAGCACCGTGTTGACAAACATCAGCTTGGGCTGCGTGCGCGCGGCTTCAACGGCCAGCGCATCGAGATCGAGGCCTGCCTCGCCACGCGCAATGCCCACGGGGATGCAGCCGTGGTGGCGTATCAGCGACTGCAGATTGCTGTAGCCGGGGTCCTCCACCAGCACCGTGTCGCCCGGCTTGGTCAGGCTGCGCAGGATCAAGTCAAAAGCGTGCGTGGCGCCATGCGTCAGCAAGACCTGGTCCGGCTCCACCTGGAACAGCTCTTCCGACAGGCTGGCGGCCAGGTGCTGGCGCAGCGAAGCAAAGCCCAGCGGATGGCCATAGCCGCGCAGGCGGCTGGCGGGAATGCGCATGGCCTGGCGCACGGCATCGAGCACGGTCGCTTCGCCATACATCTCGGGCGGCAGCCAGCCCGCGCCCACGGGCAGGGCATCGGATACGCCCGAATACAGGTCCGGCGTGAGGGCGTCGATGGCGGTGGGGCTCGCAAGGGTGTTGGCAATCAGGGCTGCCTGCGGCGAGGCGGCGATATCGTGGCGCGCGACGAAATAGCCGGAGCCGCGCCGCGACGACAGCAGGCCCAGATTGACCAGGCGGTCATACGATTCGACGACGGTGAACGTCGACACGCCATTGCAGCGGGCGAACTGGCGCACGGACGGCATGCGCGTGCCGATGCGCAGGGCGCGGCTGCCCACCATGACGCTGATGGCGATGACGATCTGCTCGACAAGGCCGCCCTTTTTTTGGCGGTCGATGTCCAGCACGGGCCAGCCACTGCCTTGCTCGGGGGCATCGTCTGTGCTGTCGCTGTGCTTCACGGTGGCTCCTTTGCTGCTCAAGTAACCCCCAATAAATTCTTGTGCTTTCTGACTTCCATAACCTGCGCTCTGCAGCGTTGCCTGCTGCTAGCAGTGCTCGCACTGCGTCGCAACAGGCGCCTTGCATAGCATCCGGTTCTGTTCGTCATAAATTCACAATAATTTCCCGAGGATTACTTAACACAAAACTGTAGTGGTTTTTCGACCTGTACGGTTGGGATACTTTGCCGTTTGTGTATCTGTGCCATTGGGGATGGCCTGTCTATTATTACATCAGCTTTTTGCCAACTGGTAAATTATTTTACGCATCGTCAAAAAACGATCCTGGCCCTGCGCCAGCCCATCCCAAGGAGAAGGTCATGAACGAAACCAGGCCAGAATCGATGTCGGCATTCTGGATGCCATTTACCAACAACCGCGATTTCAAGGCCCATCCGCGCCTGCTGGTCTCGGCCGAAGGCATGTACTACAAGGATGTCGATGGCAACGCCATCCTCGATGGCACGGCCGGCCTGTGGTGTGTGCCGTGCGGCCATGCGCAGCCAAAAATCGTCGGCGCCATCCGCGAGATGGTGGGCCAGCTCGATTTCGCTCCCACCTTCCAGATGGGCCATCCGGCCGCCTTCGACCTGGCGGAAAAACTGATGGACTACACGGGGCATAAATTTGGCCACGTCTTCTACACCAACTCCGGCTCCGAAGCCGTCGACACGGCCCTGAAGATCGCGCTGGCCTACCACCGCGTACGTGGCGAGGGCGCACGCACGCGCCTGATCGGCCGCGAACGCGGTTATCACGGCGTGGGCTTCGGCGGCATTTCCGTGGGCGGTATCGGCGGCAACCGCAAGACCTTCGGCCCCTTGTTGCCGGGCGTGGACCACCTGCCGCACACGCACAACCTGGACAAGAACGCCTATACGGTGGGCGAGCCCGAATACGGCACCCACCTGGCCGATGAACTCGAACGCATCGTCGCCCTGCACGACGCGTCAACGATTGCCGCCGTCATCGTCGAGCCGGTGGCCGGTTCCACGGGCGTGCTGATCCCGCCGAAAGGCTATTTGAAACGCTTGCGCGAGCTGTGTACCAAACACGGCATCCTGCTCATCTTCGATGAAGTGATCACGGGTTTCGGCCGCATGACGACGCCGTTCGCCTTTGATTATTTCGACGTCGAGCCGGACCTGATGACGACAGCCAAGGGCCTGACCAACGGCATGGTACCGATGGGCGCCGTGTTCAGCAAAAAGTATATCTACGACGCCTTCATGGATGCGCCACCCGGCATCGAACTGTTCCACGGCTACACGTATTCAGGCCATCCGCTCGCCTGCGCCGCTTCGCTGGCCACCCTGCAAGTGTTCGAGGAGCAGGACATCCTGGGCCACGCTAAAGCGATGCAGGCGTATTGGCAGGATGCCGTGCATTCGCTGAAAGGCTTGCCGCACGTGATCGACCTGCGCAGCATCGGCCTGATCGCCGGCATCGAACTGGCCCCCATCGCCGGCAAACCGGGCACGAGGGCCTTCAACGCCTTCAAGCAGGCATTTGCCGACGGCGTGTTGATACGCACGACGGGCGACATCATCGCCCTGTCGCCGCCGCTGGTGCTGGAAAAACAGCATGTCGACGAGCTGTTCGGCAAGCTGGCCAAGGTACTCAAAAATCTCGATTGAACTGCGATTGAACCCGGGGTCAGACCCCCTCATCCTTTAGCGTCGACCTTTGCGTTAGCGGTATTGAGGGTCTGACCCCAGCCTTTGCCCTTGGGTTAAAAAAACAGGAACACCATGAACACTCTCGACACCATCACCCACTACATCAACGGCGCCAACGTCGACACCCGGAGTGGCCGCTACGGCGACGTCTACAACCCCGCAATGGGCGTACCCGTGGCCCGCGTGGCGCTCGGTACTGTGGAAGACGTGGATGCGGCCGTGCAGGCCGCCGCCGCAGCCTTTCCCTCCTGGTCGGCCACGCCGCCATTGACCCGCGCGCGCGTGCTGTTTCGCTACCTGCAGCTATGCCAGCAGCACACGGACGACTTTGCCGCCATGCTCACGCGCGAGCATGGCAAGACGTTTGCCGATGCCCAGGGCGAGGTGGCGCGCGGCATCGAGATGGTGGAATTTGCCGTCGGTATCCCGCAATTGTTAAAGGGCGAATTCACGGACCAGATTTCGCGCGGCATCGACGCCTGGTCCATGCGCCAGGCGCTGGGCGTGGTGGCCGGCATCACGCCATTTAATTTTCCCGTGATGGTGCCGATGTGGATGTTCCCCGTCGCTATCGCCTGCGGTAATACCTTCGTCTTGAAACCGTCCGAACGCGATCCGTCGGCCTCCCTGCTGCACGCGAAATTGCTGAAGGAGGCGGGCTTGCCCGACGGCGTCTTCAACGTGGTGCAGGGCGATAAAGTCACTGTTGATGCCTTGCTCGACCACCCTGTCGTGCAGGCGATCAGCTTTGTCGGCTCGACGCCGATCGCCGAATACATCTATGCGCGCGGCAGCGCCAGCGGCAAGCGCGTGCAAGCCCTGGGTGGCGCGAAGAATCACATGGTGGTGATGCCCGACGCGGACATGGAGATGACGGTCGATGCGTTGATCGGTGCGGCCTACGGTTCGGCGGGCGAACGCTGCATGGCCATCTCGGTGGTGGTGGCCGTGGGCGACGCTGGCGACAAGTTGATCGATGCACTGGCAACGCGCACGGCCGCACTGAAAGTGCGCGACGGCATGGCTGACGGTGCGGAAATGGGACCGGTCGTGTCGCTGGCCGCCAAGCAGCGCATCGAAAAGCTCATCGCTTCGGGCGTGGAGCAGGGCGCGACTTTGGTGGTCGATGGCCGCAACCATGTGGTGGCGGGCCGCGAGAACGGCTTCTTTGTCGGCGGTACTTTATTTGACCACGTCACGCGCGACATGAGCATCTACAAGGAAGAGATTTTCGGTCCCGTGCTGTGCGTGCTCCGGTGTCCTGACGTGGTGCATGCGGTGGAGCTGATCAACGCCAATGAGTATGGCAACGGCGTGGCCATCTACACGCGCGATGGCGGCGTGGCGCGCGAGTTCGTGCGCCAGATCCAGGTTGGCATGGTGGGCGTCAACATCCCCTTGCCCGTGCCGATGGCCTTCAACAGCTTTGGCGGCTGGAAGCGCAGCATGTTCGGCGATCACCACGCCTATGGTCCTGAAGGCGTGCGTTTCTACACGCGCCACAAGGCCGTGATGCAGCGCTGGCCGAACACGGCAAGCGCTGGTGTGGAATTTGCTTTTCCCCAGATGAAGTAAAGGTTTCAAATTACGAGCCGGCCGCACATAACAAGAGGAATACGCGATGATCGAGTCTTTGAACTATTTGCCGCATCCCGCCCTGCCCAACGAGGAACTGGCGGGTCATTTCACCGACCTGGCGCCGCCCCTGACGCCGCGCCAGGCGGCCATCGAAAGCGCCCGCTGCCTGTATTGCTATGACGCGCCGTGCAGCCGCATCTGTCCGTCGGAAATCGACGTGGCCAGCTTCATCCGCAACATCCACGACAAGAATATCAACGGCGCCGCCGCCGGCATCCTGAAACAGAACATCCTGGGCGGCAGCTGCGCCCGCGTCTGCCCCACGGAAATCCTCTGCGAAGACGTCTGCGTGCGCAACCACGATGCCGAAGGCCAGCCCGTCAAGATTGGCCTGTTGCAGCGCTACGCCGTCGACCACATGCATTTTGCGGCGCACCCGTTCCAGCGGGCGGCCAGCACGGGCAAGACGATAGCCATCGTCGGCGCGGGACCGGCGGGCCTGTCCTGCGCGCACCGCTTGGCCATGCTGGGCCACGACGTGGTGATCTTTGAAAAAGAGGGCAAGGCCGGCGGCTTGAACGAATACGGCATCGCCAAGTACAAGCTGACGGACGACTTCGCGCAAAAGGAAATCGACTTCCTGCTGGACATCGGCGGCATCGAGATCCGATGTCGCCAGGTGCTGGGCGAGAACCTGCAGCTGCGCGACCTGCACGCGCAGTACGACGCCGTGTTCCTCGGCCTGGGCCTGGGCGCCAGCCGCAAGCTGGGCCTGACGGGCGAGGATGCGCCGGGTCTTTTGGCCGCCGTCGATTACATCGCCGCGCTGCGCCAGGCCGCCGACCTGGCCGCGCTGCCCGTGCCGAAACGCGCCATCGTGATCGGCGCCGGCAATACGGCCATCGACATGGCCGTGCAGATCCAGCGCCTGGGCGCCGAGGAAGTCACCCTGGTCTACCGGCGCGGCTTCGACGCCATGACGGCCACCCGCCATGAGCAGGAAATCGCCAAGGCCAACCAGGTTCGCATGCTGACGTGGGCCCAGCCGCAACAGGTGCTGCTCGACGCGGCTGGCCATGTCGCCGGCATGCGTTTCGAGAAAACGCGCATACAGGGCACGCGCCTGGCGGGTACGGGCGAAACGTTCGATGTGGCGGCCGACGCCATCTTCAAGGCCATCGGCCAGAGCCTCGACACCGGCGTGCTGCACGACCCGATGGCGTCGCTGCTGCAGCGCGAAGGCGACAAGATCGCCGTCGATGCGGGTTTTCGCACGGTGCTGCCGGGGATCTACGCGGGTGGCGACTGCGTGGCGCCGGGGCAGGACTTGACGGTGCAAGCCGTCCAGCATGGCAAGCTGGCCGCACTGGCCATCCATTCCGATTTATTGAATAAAGTGGAGGCTGCATAATGGCTGATCTCAGCATCGAATTTTGCGGCATCAAGGCGCCGAATCCCTTCTGGCTGGCGTCCGCACCGCCGACCGACAAGGCCTACAACGTGGTGCGCGCCTTCGAAGCGGGGTGGGGCGGCGTGGTGTGGAAAACCCTGGGTGAAGACCCGGCCGCCGTCAACGTCTCGTCGCGTTATTCTGCCCTGTATGGCAAGAACCGCGAAGTGGTGGGCTTCAATAACATTGAACTGATCACCGACCGCTCGCTGGAGATCAACCTGCGCGAAATCACGCAGGTGAAGAAGGACTGGCCCGACCGCGCCATGATCGTCTCGCTGATGCTGCCGTGCGAAGAGCACTACTGGGCCGACATTTTGCCGAAGGTGGAAGCGACAGGCGCGGACGGCATCGAGCTCAATTTCGGCTGCCCGCACGGCATGCCGGAGCGGGGCATGGGCGCGGCCGTGGGCCAGGTGCCCGAGTATGTGCAGATGGTCACCGCCTGGTGCAAGAAGCACAGCCGTCTACCCGTCATCGTCAAGCTCACGCCGAACATCACGGACGTGCGCATGCCGGCGCGCGCCGCCAAGGCAGGCGGCGCCGACGCCGTCTCGCTGATCAACACCATCAACTCGATTACCTCACTCGACCTGGACCGCATGGTGGCCTTGCCCATCGTGGGCGGCGCCAGCACGCACGGCGGCTATTGCGGCGCGGCCGTCAAGCCCATCGCCCTGAACATGGTGGCGGAAATCGCCCGCGATCCGCAGACGCGCGGCTTGCCCATTTCCGGTATCGGCGGCATCGGCAACTGGCGCGACGCGGCCGAGTTCATCGCCCTGGGCGCCGGCTGCGTGCAGGTGTGCACGGCGGCCATGCTGCATGGTTTTCGCATCGTCGAAGAGATGAAGGATGGCTTGTCGCGCTGGATGGACGAGAAGGGCTACGAGCGCATCAGCGATTTTTCCGGCAAGGCCGTGGCCAACACGACCGACTGGAAATACCTGGATATGAATTACCAGGTCATCGCGCACATCAACCAGGATGACTGCATCAAATGCGGCAAGTGCTATGTGGCCTGCGAAGACACCTCGCACCAGTCGATTGCGCAACTGATCGACGCTGCCGGCACGCGCACATATGAGGTGATCAAGGAGGAATGCGTAGGCTGCAACCTGTGCGAAATCACCTGTCCGGTGCAGGGCTGCATCACGATGGTGCCGCAGGCCACGGGCAAGCCATACATGAACTGGACGCAGGATCCCAGGAATCCACGGGCATTGGCGGAAACGGCGTAGGGCACGTTTTTTGCGTACGTTTATTTTATAAACTGTTGCCTGTCTTTGCAGTAAGCTAGACTGCCGCAGTTTACACAATGCCGTATCCCTGGCGTCATTCAAGATGCCGGCGGCCTAACCGATGGAGAATACCTGTGAACCACGACTATTCAGGCAATACGCAGCTGTGGAATGAAGATCTTGCGCCCACCACGGCAGCGCAGCGCACCTGGCGCTGGTATCACTTTGCCGCGCTGTGGGTGGGCATGGTGATGTGCATTCCCGCCTACACCCTGTCGGCCAGCCTGATCGACAGCGGCATGTCCGGTTACCAGGCCGTGCTCACGGTATTTCTCGCCAACGCCATCGTGCTCTTGCCCATGCTCTTGATCGGCCATGCGGGCACCAAGTACGGCATCCCGTATGCCGTGCTGGCGCGCGCCTCGTTCGGCACCATGGGCGCGCGCCTGCCGGCGCTGATGCGCGCCATCGTCGCCTGCGGCTGGTACGGCATCCAGACCTGGTTTGGCGGCCAGATGATCTACACCCTGATGGGCGTGTTGATGGGCCATGAGCTGGGCGGCGAAAAGATCGCAGGCCTGGGCATCAACGGCAGCCAGTTGCTGTGCTTCCTGGCTTTCTGGGCCATCCAGTTCTATTACATCCTCCACGGCATGGAGTCGATCCGCAAACTCGAAACCTATACGGCGCCCTTGAAAATCCTCATCTGCTTCGTGCTGCTGTACTGGGTGCACAGCAAGGCCGGCGGCGTGGCCAGCCTGCTGGACCAGCCATCGCAATTCATCCCGGGCGGTAAGAAGGCGGGCCAGTTCTGGAGCGTCTTCTGGCCATCGTTGACGGCCATGGTGGGTTTCTGGGCCACCCTGGCACTGAACATTCCCGACTTCACGCGCTTCGCCAAGACGCAGCGCGATCAGGTGCTCGGCCAGTCGATCGGCTTGCCCGTGCCCATGGGATTGCTGGCCATGCTGGCCGTGATCGTCACGGCAGGCTCCGTGGTCATGTACGGCAAGGCCATCTGGGACCCGGTCGACCTGGCCAGCCGCATGACGGGCGCCGCCGTGCTGATCGCCCTGATCATCCTGCTGATCGACACGGTCAGCGTCAACCTGGCGGCCAACCTGGTGGGCCCGGCGTACGACTTTTCCTCGCTGGCGCCGAAGCAGATTTCGTACAAGATGGGCGGCTACATCACGGCCTTCATCGCCATCGTCATGATGCCGTGGAAGGTGCTCGAATCGACGCAGGGCTATATCTTCACGTGGCTGATCGGCTATTCGGCCCTGCTGGGCCCCATCGCCGGCATCCTCATCGTCGACTACTACTTTGTGCGCAAGACGCAGCTCGATGTCAGGCAGTTGTACCGCGACGATGGCATCTACTCGTATGGCAATGGCTGGAACATGGCGGCGCTGATCGCCTTTGTCATCGCCGTGCTGCCGAATATCCCGGGCTTTCTGAACGCGGCCTTTCCCACGGCGTTTCCCGACGTGGCCGAAGGCTTTAAAACCATTTACACCTACGCCTGGTTCGTGGGCGTGGCCATCGCCGCCGTCGTCTACGGCGTCATGATGAAGGGCAAGGTAGCGGCACGCGTGCAGCAGGCGCCGCAGTCCTGATCTTTTCGAGAAGGAGACAAGATGACTACACTGATACGTGGCGGTACTGTCGTCAACGCCGACCGGGCCTTCCGCGCCGATGTGCTGATCGAGGGCGACACGATAGCCGCCGTCGGCGAGAACTTGCCGGTGCCAGCTGGCGCCACCGTGATCGACGCGGGCGGCTTGTACCTGATGCCGGGCGGGATAGACACGCACACGCACATGAATTTGCCCTTCATGGGTACCGTGACGTCCGACGATTTTTTTACGGGCACGGCGGCGGGACTGGCGGGCGGCACCACCACCATCATGGATTTTGTCATTCCTGCCCCGAAGCAGTCGCTGATCGAGGCGTATCACCAGTGGCGCGTATGGTCGGCCAAGGCGGCCGGCGACTACACCTTCCACGTGGCGATCACCTGGTGGAGCGAGCAGGTTCATGAAGAGATGGGAGTGCTGGTGCGCGAGCATGGCGTGAACAGCTTCAAGCACTTCATGGCCTATAAAAACGCCATCATGGCCGACGATGAAACGCTGGTGAATAGCTTTACCCGCTCGCTGGAGCTGGGCGCGCTGCCCACCGTGCATGCGGAAAATGGCGAGCTGGTTTTTCAGTTGCAGCAAGCCTTGCTGAAAAAGGGGATTACCGGGCCGCAGGCGCACCCCTTGTCGCGCCCTCCCGCCGTGGAAGCGGAGGCGGCCAACCGCGCCATCGCCATTGCCAATGTGCTCAATACCCCCGTGTACATCGTGCACGTCTCGTGCGCCGAGTCGCTCGACGCCATCACGCGGGCACGCGCCAACGGCCAGCGCGTGTATGGCGAAGCGCTGGCGGGCCATCTGGTGATCGACGACAGCGTCTACCAGAGCGATGATTTCGATTATGTTGCGGGCCACGTCATGAGCCCGCCGTTCCGCGGCAAGCACCATCAGGCGGCCTTGTGGCACGGTCTGCAAAGCGGCAACCTGCACACGACGGCCACCGACCATTGCACCTTTTGCGTGGAGCAGAAAGCGGCCGGCAAGCAGGACTTCACGCGCATCCCGAACGGCTGCGGCGGCGTCGAGGAGCGCATGGCCGTGGTGTGGGATGCGGGTGTCAATTCCGGCATGCTCACGCCCTCCGAATTCGTCAAGGTATCGTCGACCAATGCCGCGCAAATCTTCAATATGTATCCGCGCAAGGGCGTCATCGCCGCAGGCAGCGATGCCGACATCGTGCTGTGGGACCCGCAGGGCACGCGCACCATTTCCGCCGCCACGCAGTTTGCCAAAGGGGGCTTTAACGTCTTCGAAGGGCGCACCGTGCGCGGCATTCCCCGCACCACGATTGCCGCCGGCAAGGTGGTGTTCCACCAGGGCGAGCTGACGGCCGTCGAAGGGGCAGGGCGCTATATCGAGCGCCCGGCGTTTGCCGCCACCACCGCATGAAGTCAGGAGACAATAATGGATGATCTACGCATCAATGGCGAACGATTGTGGGCAGCCCTGATGGAACTGGCGCAGATCGGCGCGACAGTGAAGGGCGGCGTCAAGCGCCTGGCCCTGACAGACCTGGACAAGCAGGGGCGCGATCTGGTGGTGCGCTGGGGCACGGACGCGGGCATGAGCATCACCATCGACCAGATCGGCAATGTCTTCATGCGCCGTGACGGCACCGACAATAGCCTGCCGCCCGTGATGACGGGCAGCCATATCGATACGCAACCTACGGGCGGCAAGTTCGATGGCAATTACGGCGTGCTGGCCGGCCTGGAAGTGGTGCGCACCTTGAACGACCTCAATATCAAGACGCGGGCACCCATCGAGGTGGCGTTCTGGACCAACGAGGAAGGTTCGCGCTTTGTGCCCGTGATGATGGGGTCCGGCGTATTTTGCGGCGCCTTCTCGCTCGAAACCGCGTATGCAGCCAAGGATACGGAGGGGAAAACGGTGGGCGAGGAGCTGGCGCGCATCGGATACAAGGGCGAGCAGGTACCGGGCGAGCATCCGATCGGCGCCTATTTCGAAACGCATATCGAGCAGGGCCCCGTGCTGGAAGACGCCGATAAAGTCATCGGCGTGGTGCCTGCCGTGATGGGCCTGTCGTGGTACGACTGCGTGGTGACCGGCATGGAAGCGCATGCGGGCCCCACGCCCATGGGCTTGCGCAAGGATGCGCTGCAGGTAGCCACCAGCATCATGCAGGAGGTGGTGGCCATTGCCAACCGCTATCCGCCGTATGGCCGTGGCACGGTGGGCATGGTGCAGGTCTTTCCGAACAGCCGCAACGTGATCCCCGGTGAAGTGACATTCAGCATCGACCTGCGCAACGTGAACGATGAACTGCTCGACACCATGCATGGCGAAATCACGGCCTTCATCGACGCCACGCGCACCGGCACGGGACTGGATATATCTCTTGAACGGGTTTCCTATTACCCGCCATGCCCGTTCCACCCCGATTGCGTGGGCGCCGTGCGCAACGCCACGGCAAAGCTGGGCTACTCCGTGATGGACGTGGTGTCAGGCGCCGGCCACGACGCCATCTACGCGGCCCGGCTGGCGCCGGCCTGCATGATCTTCGTGCCATGCAAGGACGGCATCAGCCACAATGAAATCGAGGACGCCAAGCCCGAGCACCTGGAAGCGGGCTGCAATGTGCTGCTGCACGCGATGCTGGAGCGGGCCGTGGCCGTGTAGCGACATCGGCCCACGTCCCCACTCAGGGCTTGGGCTGGAAGTTGCGTAAAAACGCCAGCAGCGCGCGCGCCGCGATGTCGGCGTCGTCCGCCGTCATGGTTTCCAGCGGATTGTGGCTGATGCCGCCATTGCCGCAGCGGGTAAACAACATGGCCACATCGGTGATGGCGGCCATGGCCATGGCGTCGTGGCCGGCGCCCGACAGCAGCGCGTACGGTTCGATGCCCACCGATTCCACGGCTTGCGCCAGCTGCGCCATCAGCCATGGCGCGCATGGCGCCGCAGGCGCCGACAGCAGCAGTTCCAGCTGATAGTCGATCTGCCGCCGCGCGCAGATGGCGGTGATGCCATCCAAAATATCGTCGACGGCCGCCTGGCGCACGGCGTCAACGGCTGCGCGGATATCGAGCGACAGGGTGCAGGCGCCGGCGATCACGTTGACGGAGCCATTGGGCACCTGCAACTGGCCCACGGTGCCCACCAGCGCTTCGCCCTGGCTGCAGCGCTGTTCCACCAGCAGGATGATTTCGGCAGCAGCGCTGGCAGCATCCTTGCGCATGTTCATGGGCGTGGTCCCCGCGTGGCTGGCCACGCCACCAAGATTGACCAGGTAGCGCGAGCTGCCGGCAATCGCCGTGACGATGCCCAGTGGCAGGTCGCGCTCGAGCAGCACGGGGCCTTGTTCGATATGCACTTCCACATAGCCGAGCAAGCTGGCAGGGTCACGCGCGATGGCGCCGATGGCGCTCGCCTCGTGACCGGCGCCGGCCAGCGCGTCGCGCATGCTCACGCCATCCGTGTCGCATTGTTCCAATAGCGACAAGTCGAACCTGCCCGTGACGGCCGTGCTACCCAAAAACGTGCTCTTGAAGCGCACGCCTTCCTCCTCGGCGAAGCCGACGATCTCGAGGTGGAAGGGCAGCTTTTCACCCCGTTCGTGCAGGTGGCGCACGACGGCGATCGGCAGTGCGATACCCAGCCGGCCATCGTACTTGCCGCCATTGCGCACCGTGTCGTAATGCGATCCCGTCATCAGGGTTTTTGCGCCGGGTACGTCGGACAGATAACGGCCGACCACATTGCCGACGGCGTCGATGTGCACCTGCATGCCCGCTTCCCGCATCCAGTCGGCCAGTTGCGCGGCCGTTTTCTGGTGCGCTGGCGTCAGGTAGGCGCACGTCAGGTTGTAATCGCTGTCGCTCCAGCCGGCCAGCGTTTCCGCCTGCTGCATGATGGCCGGGCCGAAATCGAGGCGCACATCGAACAGGTCGTTCAGGCGCAGCTCGGCGATGCGCTTGATCTGCCGCAGCGATTCGGCCAGTTCATCGGCGCGCCGGTTTTTCAGGCGCCGCGCAAACGTGGCGATGATGTCCTGGCGTGTCAAGCCTTCGCCCGTCGGGCCCTTGACGGCCAGAATGAAGGGAAAGCCGAACTTGGCGTTGTACTCGCTGTTGAGGCGCTGCAGGGTGGCAAATTCGTCGGCGCTGCACAGGTTCAGGCCGGACTTGGCCTGTTCGCGCGTCGACTCGGCCGTCAGCTGTCCCGCGATGGCGGCCTTGCCGGCCAGTTCGGGGTGGGCGCGTATCAGCCCCAGTTGTTCTTCGGGCGAGGCCAGGGCCAGCACGCGTTGCAGCTCCGTCTTGAGCGCCGTCAGGCTGGCAAACGGGCGTGCGGGGGCTGCGCGCTGGGCGATCCAGGGCGAATGTTCGTAGATGCCATACAGCTGCGCGATAAAATCTGCCTGGCTGCCGGCGTTCAGGTCTGAAAGGGTGGTCATGGTTTTCCGATCATGCAAGCGGTGATGATAGCGCCCCGTTCCTGCGTTCATTATATGCGCGTGCTGATAGCGGCTATCGCTGCACCAGCGCCTTGGCCGCCGCGCTGACCTGGTCGCGCAGCCATTTATGCTCGGGCGCCTGGTGCACGCGCTGGTGCCACAGCTGGTAAAAGCGCATCGGCGGGAATTTCAAGGGCACGGTATACGTTTTCAGCGGCAGGGTCTTTTCATAGAAGCGCATGAACTGGCGGCCCGTGGTGAGTACCAGGTCCGTCTGCGTCAGCATGTAAGGGATCAGGCCGAAATATGCCGATTCCACCACCACGTTGCGCTGCAGGTTTTGCCGTTCGAGGAAGGAATCGATCACGCCGTGGTAGCCCGGCATCATGGGCGACGGCGCCACGTGGGGCAGGCTCAAATAATCGTCGAGCGTCATGGCGTCGCTGGCCGTGCGCCGCGCATAGGCGTTTTCCGCATGCATGGCGCAGACGATGGGATCTTCGAACAGCTTCGAAATGTGCAGATGGGCGGGCGGTTCATCCCAGTTGGCGATGACCAGATCCAGCCCCCCGTCGGACAATTGCCGGATATGATCGATGCCCGGTCCCAGACTGTGCAGCACGACGCGGCTTTTCGGCGAGCCGCGGCGCAACTGGGCCACCACATTGGGCAGGAACTGGCTGTCCAGGTAGTCGGGCGCGGCGATATGGAAGGTGCGTGCCTCTTCCTGCGCCACGAACGGCGTCTTCTTGATGAACAGGCTCTCCGTCTGGTCGAGGATGCGCTTGGCCGGATTGAGCAGGCTTTCGCCATGCTGGGTGGGCACCATGCCGCGCGCGCCGCGCACCAGCAGCGGGTCACCCGTCAATTCGCGCAGCTTGCGCAAGGAGGCGGAAATCGACGGCTGCGGCTGATTGAGTTTCAGCGCCACGCGCGAAACGTTTTTTTCCACCAGCAGCAGGTAGAGGATGCGGATCAGGTGCAGGTCGAGGTGTTGCGGCAGGCTGGACATGTGGCGGCGCCTCTGTTGTATATCGATTTGAATATGTCAAATATACGATATTTTTCATGTGAAGGGCGGTAAATCCGTTTATCTTGTGTAGATTGGCATGAATATGGCTTCGGTCTGACTAGAGGAAATTTATGGAAGTATTTGCCTACCTGATTCCGTACGGCCTGGAGTGGCTGAACCTGATCGTCCGCTGGCTGCACGTCATCACGGGCATCGCCTGGATCGGTGCTTCCTTTTATTTCGTCTGGCTCGACAACTCGATCCGCCCGCCCGCGCCCGGCTCCGAGCTGGCGAAGAAGGGCGTCTCGGGAGAGTTGTGGGCCGTGCATGGCGGCGGCTTCTACAACCCGCAGAAATACCTGGTGGCGCCCGCAGAACTGCCGCAGGAACTGCACTGGTTCAAGTGGGAAGCGTATTCGACCTGGCTGTCCGGCTTTGCGCTGCTGACGATCGCCTATTACTTCAATGCCCAGGCCATGATGATCGACAAAGCCGTGGCTGATTTGTCCAGCGTCCAGGCCATCGGCATCGGCATCGCCACCCTCGTCATCGGCTGGACCGTGTACGACCTGCTGTGCCGGTCCAAGCTGGCGCAATATGAACTGTGGTTCGGCGTGACGGTGTTCGCGCTGATCGTCGGCGCTGCGTATGTGCTCACGCACCTGCTCAGCGGGCGCGCCGCCTATATCCACGTGGGTGCCATGATCGGCACCATCATGGTGGCCAATGTGCTGATGCTGATCATTCCCGGCCAGCGCAAGATGGTCGAAGCCATGGCCGCCGGCAAGCTGCCCGACCCCAAATACGGCCTGAAGGCCAAGCAGCGCAGCGTGCATAACAATTATTTTACCTTGCCCGTGCTGTTCATCATGATCAGCAACCACTATGCGATGACCTACCGGAACGATCACGCCTGGCTGGTGCTGGCGCTGATCATGGCGGCTGGCGTCTTCATTCGCCACTTCTTCAACCTGCGCCACAAGGGCCGGGTCGAGTGGCGCTATCCGGTCATCGGTCTGGCCTTGCTGGTGGCCGTGGCCGTGGCCATCGCGCCGAAAGCGCCCGTGGCCGTGAGGGCTGCGCCTGCAGTGGACCAGGCAGCGCAGTTCAAGCGCGTGCATGCCATCATCGCCCAGCGCTGCGCCACCTGCCATTCGGCCCAGCCCACGCAAGCGGGTTTCGCCACGGCGCCGGCCGGCATGATGCTGGACAATGAAGGTGAAATTCGCCAGCACGTGGCGCAAATCTACAAGCAGGCCATCGAATTGAAGGCCATGCCGATCGGGAACCTGACCAATATGACGGAGGCCGAGCGCAGTGAACTTGGCGCCTGGCTGCAACAGACCATGCAAGGAGCAAAATGACAACGCACGCAGAACGGATCACGGCCTGGATCGACGCTCACTTCGAGGAAGAAGTCGCCTTTTTACAGAAGGTGGTGCAGCAGCCGACGGATACGCCGCCCGGCAACAACGCGCCGCATGCGGAGCTGGTGGCGCAGCTGCTGCAGGCGTATGGCTGGACCGCCGAAAAGCATGCGGTGCCTGCGGACCAAGTGGTGGCGTATGGCATGCAGAGCATCACCAACCTGATCGTGCGCCGCCCGTATGCCGAGGGCGGGCCGACCGTGGCCCTGAACGCGCATGGTGACGTGGTGCCGCCCGGCGACAACTGGACGTATCCGCCATATGGCGGCCAGATCGACGGCGGCTATATGTATGGCCGCGCGACGGCTGTCTCGAAGGGCGATTTCGCCACCTATGTATTTGCCGCGCGCGCGCTCGAAGCGCTTGGCATTCCACTCAAAGGCCAGCTGGAACTGCATTTTACGTACGACGAGGAATTCGGCGGCTTGCTGGGACCTGGCTGGCTGCTGGAACAGCAGTTGACGAAGCCCGATTTCGTCATCGCCGCCGGTTTCAGCTACGGCATCGTTACCGCGCACAACGCCTGCCTGCAGCTGGAAATTACCGTGCACGGCAAGTCGGGCCACGGTTCCATGCCGGAGACGGGGCATGACGCCCTGCAGGCGGCCAACAAGATCCTCAACGCCATCTATGGCCAGTTGCCTGAGCTGAAAAAGATCAAGTCCAGGGTGGCGGGTATCGATTCGCCCACCATGCTGGTGGGCCGTATCGACGGCGGCACGAATACCAATGTGGTGCCAGGCAAGGTGGTCATGAAGATGGACCGCCGCATGATCCCGGAAGAAGACCCGGTGGCGGTGGAAGCACAGGTGCGCGCGCTGATCGAAGACGCCGTGCGCGGCGAGCCTGGCATCCGCATCGAGATCCGCCGCCTGCTGCTGTCGCACGCGCTGCGGCCCTTGCCCGGCTCCGAGCAGCTGGTCGGCAGCCTGCAGAAAAATGCGCAAGCCATCCTCGGCGAGACGATTCCCGCCGTCGGCACGCCCCTGTATGCGGATGCGCGTCTGTATGGCGAACGGGGCATCCCCGCCGTGCTGTATGGCGCCGGTCCGCGCACGGTGCCCGAATCGAATGCGAAGAAGGCCGATGAACGCCTGGCATTGGACGACTTGCGCAAGGCCAGCAAGATCGTCGCCCTGACCCTGCTCGACTTCCTGGCCGCCTGACCGGGCGGCGACCATGCAGCTTGCATCCGGTAAGATGCATGCCTGGAAAATCGAGGAGGCAGCATGGAGTTGACTGGCAAGACGACGATAAGGGTACTGGCGGCCAACCTGGCCGCCGGCCGCATCACCAGCGTGGCACTGACACAGCAGATGCTGGCGCGCGCCGAGGTGCACCGGGCGCAGGGTGGCCATGCCTATGTCAGCCTCGATGGCGAACAGGCGTTGATGGAAGCGCGTGCCAGCGATGCGGCGCGCGCTGCGGGCATCGTTGCCTCGCCGCTGGCCGGCGTGCCCATCTCGATCAAGGACCTGTTCGATGTCAGGGGGCAGGTCAGCAGCGCCGCCTCGCTGGCGCTGGCCGACGCGCCACCCGCCGCAGCCGATGCGCTTGCCGTGGCGCGCCTGCGCGTGGCTGGCGCCGTCCTGCTGGGCCGCACCAATATGAGCGAATTTGCATTCTCCGGCCTGGGCTTGAATCCCCATTACGGCACGCCGCGCAATCCGCACGACGACGCGCGCGTGGCGGGCGGCTCCACCTCGGGCGGCGCCGTCACGGTGGCCTTGGCGATGGCGGCTGGCGCGCTGGGCACGGACACAGGCGGCTCTATCCGCATTCCGTCCGCCTTTTGTGGCCTGACGGGCTTCAAGCCGACGGCGGCTTCCGTGTCGCTGGCGGGCACGGTGCCCTTGTCGCGCTCCCTCGACTCGGCTGGCCCCATCGCACACAGCGTCGATTGCTGCGCCATCCTGTATGCGGCCTTGTCCGGCCACGATATCCCCGATGGCGCGCCAGCCCTGAAAGGCTTGCGCTTCGGTTTTACCCTTGACTACGTCGGCACGCACCTGGAGCCGCAGGTGCAGCAGGCTTTCGACGCCGCGCTGGACAAGCTGCGGCAAGCCGGCGCCCTGGTGGAACAGTTCGATTTCCCGGAATTGCTGGAGCTGCCAACGATCAATGGCGGCGGCGGCCTGGTGGCGGCAGAAGCGTGGCACTGGCACAGGGTACTACTTGAAGAGAAGGGCGCGCAGTACGACCAGCGCGTGGCGGCGCGCATCCGCCGCGGCCAGCAGCAAGGCGCGTTTGACTACATCGATTTGCTCGATGCGCGCGCGCGCCTGATCGCCATCGCCCGGCGGCGTCTGGCGCCGTTCGACGCCTGGCTGATGCCCAGCGTGGCTATTCTGGCGCCGGAAGTCGCGCCGCTGGAAGCGGACGATGCCACCTTCTTTGCCACGAATGGCCTGGTGCTGCGCAATGCCAGCGTGATCAACTTCCTCGATGGCTGCGCGCTGTCGCTGCCGTGCCATGCCGACGGTGAACTGCCCGTGGGACTGGGCATTTGCGGCCTGGCCGGCGCCGATGAAAGAGTGCTGCAAATTGGCCGGGCGGTCGAGACATTGTTAGGCGCACAACAATAAATAGTGCTGAGGTGCAGGAAAATGCCAACTCTGTCATGATGGCTGGCATTGACATGGGATAGTCGCGCTTTCCTGCGCCGGCAAACTTCACACTGTGCACCGATACGAGCTGATTAGCTGTCATGACTGCGGCGTGCTGTACCGCAAACGTCCGCTGCGTCCCCGCGAAAAGGCGCGCTGCATCCGTTGCCGCTCGGTGCTATACCGGGGCGCCCACGCGCGGGGCGCTTCGGCCGAATTGAGCAAGGTGGTGGCGCTGACCCTGGGCGCCGCCTTCGTCTTTTTGATCGCCCAGTTTTTCCCCATCGTCGAACTCGACGTCAATGGACTCACTTCCAGCGCCACCTTGCTCGGTTCCATCCGCGTGCTGTGGTCCGAGCAGATGCACATCGTGGCGACGATGGTCTTCCTGTTTACCATCCTCTTTCCCGCCATCGAACTCGGTTCCCTGCTGTATGTGGCGCTGGGCTTGCGCGGCGGCGTCAAGGTGCCCGGCTTTAACCGCGTGCTGCGCGCTGTGCAGACGGCGCGCGAATGGGGTATGACGGAGGTGCTGATGATAGGCATCCTGATCACCGTCGTGAAGATGACCAGCCTGGCCACAGTGCTGCCGCAACCGGGCTTGTTCGCGTTTGGCGCGCTGACCCTGATGCTGGCCATCGTCGTTTCGTTCGATCCCAAGGCCCTGTGGAACCTGGGCGACGACCTGACCCGTCAGGCGCTGCCCGGCATCCGCTACAAGGCCTTCGCGCCGGGCGCGAAGGTCGTGCCCTGCCACGCCTGCGGCCTGGTGGCGCCGCCGCTGGGCAAGGGCAAGCACCTGGCGTGCGTGCGCTGCGGCACGGCCCTGCACGTACGCAAACCGGACAGCATCAACCGCACCTGGGCCTTGCTGATCGCCGCCATGATCCTCTACATTCCCGCCAACCTGCTGCCCGTGATGGTGACCTATTCCTTGTTTGGCGCACAAAACGACACCATCATGAGCGGCGTGGTGCTGTTCTGGACCAGCGGTTCGAAAGGCCTGGCCATCATCATTTTCATTGCCAGCGTGGTCGTGCCGATGTTGAAACTGGGCGTGCTGGCGCTGCTGGCGTTTACGGCGCAGCGGCGTTCGCGCTGGCGGCCGCGCCAGCGCACCATCTTGTACCGCATGGTCGAATTCATCGGCCGCTGGTCCATGCTCGACATCTTTGTCGTCACCCTGACGGTGGCGCTGGTGCGCTTCAAGTCGCTGGCCGTGATCACGGCCGGCCCCGGCGCGCTGGCCTTTGGCGCCGTGGTGGTGCTGACCATGCTGGCGGCGATGCAGTTCGACCCGCGCCTGATCTGGGACCCCGTCGACGGGCAGGTACCGGGAGAGGAAGAACCCGTGGTGGTGGAAAATACCGGAAACAATACAGTGATTGGAGAACAGCATGTCTGACAAAGAAGCAGGCGACCTTGCCGAAACGGGTGGCCAGGGCGTCCCCCCGTTGCCGGAACCCGATGTGGAACAGGGCAGCCGCTGGCTGCCATCGCTGGTCTGGCTCATTCCACTGCTGGCCGCGCTGATCGGCGCCGGCCTGGCCGCCAAGTCCATCCTTGACCAGGGCCCCACGGTGACGGTCAGCTTCAAGAGCGCCGAAGGGCTGGAGCCGGGCAAGACCAAGGTCAAGTACAAGGATGTCGACATCGGCCAGGTACGCGCCATTACCCTCGGCGAGGACTTGAGCAAGGTGCTGGTGACGATCGACATGAGCAAGGAAGCGCGGCGCTTCGCCACCGCCGATTCGCGCTTCTGGGTGGTGCGCCCGCAGATCGGTGCCAGCGGCGTGACGGGGCTGGGTACCTTGCTGTCGGGTGCCTACATCGGCGTCGATACGGGCAAGTCGGAAGCCAAAAAAGAGAACTTCGTCGGCATGGAAAACCCGCCCGCCGTGGCCGGTGACCAGAAGGGCAAGTTGTACACGCTGCATGCGGACAGCCTCGGCTCCGTCGACGTAGGCTCGCCCCTGTTCTTCCACCGCCTGCGCGTGGGCAAGGTGGTCAGCTTCGCGCTGGACAAGGATGGCAACGGCATCACCATGTCAGTCTTCGTGAACGCCCCGTATGACCAGTTCGTCGGCAAGAATGCGCGCTGGTGGCATGCCAGCGGCGTCGACGTGCGCCTCGATTCGAGCGGTTTCAAACTGAATACGCAGTCGCTGGCGGCCATGCTGGTAGGCGGCATCGCCTTCGAGGCGGAAAACGGCCGCAAGCCCGAGGAGCCGGCGCCGGCCAATACCAATTTCCGTCTGGCGGCCGACGAGGCCAGCGCCATGCGCGAACCCGATGGAGAGGCGATCACCACCGTATTCTATTTCGACCAGTCCCTGCGTGGCTTGCAGCCCGGCGCCACGGTGGACTTCCGCGGTATCGTGCTGGGCGAAGTGCGCTCGGTGGGTATCGAGTTCGACCCCGTGAAGAAGAACTTCCGCATGCCCGTTACCGTCAATCTGTATCCTGCCCGCCTGGGGATGCGCTTCAAGACGGCCGTCGACGATGCGGAAGGCTCGGCTGGCCACCAGCTGCTCGAACGCATGGTCAGCCGTGGCTTGCGCGCCCAGCTGCGCACGGGTAACCTGCTCACCAGCCAGCTGTACATCGCGCTGGACTTCTTCCCGAAAGCGCCGAAGGTGGCGCTGGACTTGAACAGGTATCCGCTGGAAGTGCCCACCGTGCCCAATACCCTCGACGAACTGCAGACGCAGATCGCCAGCATCGCCCGCAAGCTCGACCAGGTGCCATACGCGGAGATCGGCAATAACCTGAACGCCACCATCAAGCAGGCCAATACCCTGTTCAAGCAGCTCGATGGCCAGGTTGTGCCGGAAATGCGCGATACCCTGACGGCGGCGAAACAGACCTTCGGCACGGCCGAACAGGTGCTGCAAAAAGATTCGCCGCTGCAGTCAGACGTGCGCCAGGCCTTGCAGCAACTGACGCAAACCCTGCAATCGCTCAATGCCCTGTCGGACTACCTTGAGCGTCACCCCGAGTCCCTGATCCGCGGTAAAAAAGGAGATGAAAAAAAATGATGAAACCGATTTTTTCCGCGCTGCTGGCGACCGTCCTGCTGGGCGCCTGCTCCACGCCCCAGCCCGAGCATTTCTATACGCTCAGCGGCGGCGCCGACGCGCAGCCGGCCAAACCCGTCAAATACTATGTCGAGGTGCTGGCCGTCAGCGTGCCGCAGCAGGTGAGCCGCAACCAGTTTGTCGTCACGGCGCCGTCGGGACGCATCGAATTGCTGGAGCAGCAGCGCTGGGCGGGACCGCTGGCCGGCGAAATCGGCCAGGCCTTGTCGACGGCCGTGACGAACGACCTGGGCGCCATCGATGTGTTCCGCACGCCGCACCCCGACAACCTGCCCGTGTACCGTATCAGCACCAATGTGCAGCGCTTCGAATCCGTGATGGGCCAGTACGCGCTGATCGACGCCGTGTGGAGCGTGCGCCAGCTGGCCAGCAACAAGGTAGTCACTTGCCGCACGATCGCCAATGAAAAGGTGGGTGCCGGCTACGATGAACTGGTGCTGGGCCACCGCCGCGCCGTGGGCCGCATCGCCGCCGATACTGCGAGCGTGGTGCGTGCTTTCGACATCGGCAATGCCGCCTGCCCGGCCGCCTGAGCCGCTTTTCGCTACCCAGTCCCGGCGGCCGCTGGTAAAATGCGGCCATGGGAATGACCTTGTTCACGCGCCGCTTTGCCGCCTGGATCGCCTGCTTTGCGATCCTGCTGGCGGCGCTCGCGCCATCGATTTCCCAAGCCGTCGCCAACGCCAAGCAGGAGTCGGGTTCCGGTTGGGCGGAAATCTGCTCGGTGGCCGGCATCCGTTTTGTCCAGGTCGATGATGGCGCCGCCGATGAAAAATCGGGCGCCAAGGCCATGCAGATGGAGCATTGCGCCTTCTGTTCCACGCATGCGGGTTCCGTGGGCCTGCCGCCCAGTCCCGTGTTGCCGCTGCCCGTTGCCAGCGGTACGGCGATTTTCCCGGCGTTGTATTACCAGTCGCCATCCCCGCTGTTCATCTGGTCCACCGCGCAGTCTCGCGCGCCGCCCACCCTCGTCTAAGTCTTTGCATTTTTAGTGCTGGCGCTGTCCACCTTGCGGTGTGACGCGCCGCATCCGCACACTTATACGAGAATCACATGAACAAGAAATTATTGGTACTGGCCGTCGCCATCACCTTGGCCTACCCCTGCGCGCGGGCGCAGCAACTTGACCAAACCGACCACGCCATCGACACCGTCGTCGTTTCCGGTTCGCGCGCGCAATCATGGCTGTCCGAGACGCCGCAGGCCATCGGCGTCGTCAATGCCAAAACCCTGGAACGCGACAAGCCCAAGACCATGGGCGATATCCTCAACCGCATCGCCGGCGTGTACTGGAATGACCTGGGCAACGAGCAGCACAGCATGAGCATCCGCCAGCCCATCGGTACGAATGCCGTCTACCAGTACCTGGAAGACGGCATCCCCATCCGTCCGCTGGGCGTCTTTAACCACAACTCGCTCAATGAAATGAACATGGCGGGGGCCAGCGGCGTGGAAGTGGTGAAGGGCGCTGCTTCCTCGCTGTATGGCAGCAATGCCGTGGGTGGCGCCGTCAATTTCCTGACGGCCGGCGCCAGTGCCACGCCGACGGCCAAGGTGGGTGTGCGGCGCGATAACGTGGGCGGTTTTACCCGCTACGACACCTCCGCCAGCGATACCTGGGGGCCGCTGGGATTGCGCTTTTCTCATTACAGCTCGCGCCGTTCGCGCGACAACTGGCAAGAGTACAGCTATGGCGACAAGGATTCGTTCTCGCTGCGCGCCGATTATGCGCTCAGCCCCACCTCGCAGCTGCGCGCCACCATCGTCCACACGGATCTCGATGCGGCCATGACGGGTAGTCTGTTTGAGAATGACTACCGCGCCAATCCGGGCAAGAGCCTGAACACGTTCACCTACCGCAAGGACAAGACCACGCGCATGAATCTGGCGTGGGAGGGCGCGACGACGGCCAATGGCACTAGCACCGTTACCGTGTTTACGCGCAAAAATGACCATGGGCAGATTCCCGCGTATTCCATCGGCAGCTGCGCAGGCATGCTGTGCAAGGGCGTCATCAACAACAACCACGTCGATTCGCTGGGGCTGGACGTGAAACACCAGCAGGAATTCACGTGGCTGCGTTCGCGCCTGATTGCCGGCGTGTATGTCGACAAGAGTGATAATCCCTTTGTCAGCGATAACCTGTCCATTGTGCGCGATGCGGCCACGGGCCGCTATCTGCGCTATACGCTGGCCAATGCGTCCAATCCGCAGGGCGTGCGCGACTACCAGACGGATATCCTCAACACGGCCGTCTTCGCGCAATGGGAATTTTCTCCGCTGGCCGGCACGCGCGTGGTGCTGGGCGGACGCTCGGACGCCATCCGCTACGATTACCACAACAAGCTGGCGCCGGGCGGCAGCGTCAATTACGGCGCGCCCGACGAGTCGCGCAGCTTTTCGCACGTCAGCCCGAAGCTGGGCGCCACCTACGCCCTCGGCCAGGCGGGCAGCGCGTATGCGAACGTCAGCCAGGGCTTTACCCCGCCCGAGGTCAGCCAGCTGTATGGCAAGACGGGCATCGCCGACCTGCAGCCGTCCGTCTACAACAACTATGAACTGGGTTTGCGCTGGGCCTTTTTGCAGGGCCGCTTGAAACTCGACACGGCCCTGTACCGCCTCGACGGGCGTGACACCATCGTCAGCTATACGCTTTCGCCGGGCAGCAGCGAAAACCGCAATGCGGGACGCACGCGCAGCGAAGGCCTGGAGCTTGGGCTGAATTACGACAGCGGCCCGTTCGACGCGCGCTTCGCCACGGCCATCGCGCGCCACCGCTACCTGCGCTACCAGGTGTCTGCCAGCCTCGATTACAGCGGCCGCACCATGCCGCAGGCGCCGCGCGACATCACCTCGTTCGAGATCGGCTACAAGCCCATGGCCGGCGCGCGTATCGCGCTCGAAGCCGTGCACCAGGGCCGTTACTGGATGAACAATGCCAATACGGTGGAGTACAAGGGCCACGCCTTGCTGAACCTGCGCGCCAGCTATCAGGTCGCGCGCGGGCTGGAAGCGTGGGCGCAGGTGCGCAACCTGGCCGATAAACGCTATGCCGATTCGGCCAGCAGCAGTTACGCGGGCGTGGGCAACTATGCGCCGAACAGCCAGAATCAGTACACGCCCGGTGCGCCGCGCAGCGTGATGCTGGGCCTGGGCTATACCTTCAACGCACTGTGAGGATGGTCATGGACGATCACACCTTTCTCATCGCACGGCGCAAAAGCCTGTACTGGCGTATCCACTTCTGGGCCGCGCTGATCGCTTCTCCGTTTGCACTGGTGGCTACCCTGACGGGCATTTTGTATGTATTTACGCCGCAGATCGAGGCACGGCTGTACCAGCAGCTCGATCATGTGACGCCGCAGGCGTCCATGCTGCCGCTGGACGCCGCCGTGGCGGCAGCCGAACGGGCGGCGCCGCGCGGCTGGGCGGTGCAGCACGTGGTGCCGCCGTTTCAACAGGACGACGCGGTGCAGGTGGCGTTCGCCCCGCCCGGCGGCGCGCAGGACGAGCATGCGGGACATGGCGGACATGCCGCGCCGGCCACACCCCCCAGGCCGAAGTTCGGCCTGCCCGCGCAAGCCATCATCGTCTACGTGAATCCGTATGATGCGCGCGTGCTGGGCAGCCTGGCCAGCAGTGAGCGCTTCGGCAACTGGGCGAAAAAGCTGCATTCGCGCCTGCTGCAAAACGATGGCTGGCGCTGGATGATCGAGTTGGCGGCCAGCTGGCTGATGGTGATGCTGGTGACGGGCGTGGTGCTGTGGTGGCCGCGCGGCGCGCAATCGGGCTTGCCGAAGCGGGGCGCGCGGGGCCGCAATGGCTGGCGCCAGTGGCATGCCTTCCTGGGCGTGGCGCTCGGCGTTATCAGTTTGGTCATCCTGGCGACAGGCCTGACGTGGAGCCAGCAGGCGGGCGGGCGCATCCGCGCGCTGCGCGACGCCAGCGGCCAGGCGCCCCCGCCCGTGCCGCGCGGTTTGCATTCGCGCGAGGAGGGCGCTCCGCTCGACTGGCAGGATGCCTGGCAAGTGGCGCGCAGCCATGCTCCGGCTATCGCCGTGCAGCTGACGGCGCCGGCCAGCCAGGACGATGTGTGGCGCGCCACCATGGCCGACCGCAGCCAGCCCACCTTGCGCTTCGACCTGCAATTCGATGCCTACAGCGGCAAGCCCCTGTATTACGCAGGGTGGCAGGCGCAGACGGCGTTTGGCAAGGCCACGGCCATCGGCATTCCATTTCATCGCGGGGAGTTCGGCTGGTGGAACCAGGCGCTGTTACTCCTGTTTGGCGCCAGCGTGCTGTTCTCGCTGGTGTCGGGCTGGGTGATGTTTTTCAAGCGGCGCTTGCCAGGCTCGCTGGGCTTGCCCCGGCTGCTGCCGGGCGCCTGGACTTCGCCGTCCGCGCTGGCCTGGCTGGTGGCGGCCGGCATGTGCGCGCTGATGCCGCTGCTGCTCATTTCCGGCTGCATGTTGATGCTGCTGGAGCTGCTCCTGGCGAAATGGGGTGCGCGTATCGGCAGGATGCGTCTGCGCTAGAATAAGGGGCGCGGCCAGGCTCGTTGCCATGGGCCGCCCCTTTGCAATGGCTGAACCATGGTATTCATCGATTTTCCCGCCTTGTCCGCACTGGCCGCCGCGTCGGCCCTGGTGACAAAAAAATGCAGCTGCTGCGCCGTCCCGCTGGGCGCCTGGCAACGGCTGCCCACCTCGCTGGAGCTGGACCGCTTTGAAGAAATCGGCACCCTGCGCGAAGACCCGTACGAAGAACCGACGTTTGCCGAGTACCACCCGCACGGCACGCGCTATGACAGCGCGGATGCGCCCATCGCGCCCCGTTACTATCCCGCGAACCTGAGCCAGGTGGCGCGCTGCCTGAACTGCGGTCGCCACTACCTGCGCTACAACGAGGCGGGAGGCTATTTCACGGAGCTGCGCATCCGCGCGCTGCAGCCGGCATTGCTGGCCGACGCCGCCCTCTAGCTGCTACAGGCTTTCCTTGACGTGCGCGATGCCGTGTTCATCGTAGATCGAGTACACGGCGGCGAGGAGGTTGTCCAGCTCCGGCGAGCGGTCCATACGCCGCATGCTGAATAAAATGGGCGAGAACGCATGCTTGTCGTCCAGCTTGCGGTACACGACGTTCCGGTGATGCATGGCTTGCACGCTTTCCGGCACGATGGAAATGCCCTGGCCGGCCGCCACCAGTCCCATGGAAATCTGCAGTTCGCGCACTTCGGTGACGGGGCCGGGCGTGACATTGCCTTCGCTGAACATGGCTAGCACCTGGTCGGCAAAGCTGGGGCGGGGCGCTTTCGGATACACGAGCAGGGTTTCATGGATCAGGTCAATCAGGCGCAAGCCGCCTTCCCCCTTGGCTAGCCGGTGCCCGGGTGGCAGGGCCACCACCAGCCGCTCTTCGCGCAGCAGGATGCGGCGGATGCTGGGGTCTTCGCTTTTCAGGCGTCCAAAGCCCACGTCGATGCGGCCTTCCTTCAGGGCCTTGAGCTGCTGCACCGTCGTCATTTCATGCAAGGTCACGTCGACCTCGGGATGGCGCTCGCAAAAACGGTGCACGATGTCGGGCAATTCGCCATACAGGGTCGAGGCGACAAAGCCGATCGACACGGTGCGTTCCAGCTTCCCCACGCGTTGCGTCATCGCCTTCAGGTCGCGCACCTGGTCGAGCAGGGGCCGCGCATGGGCGAGGAAAAACTCGCCCGCTTCCGTCAGCCGCAAGGGCCGCGAGCCCTTTTCGATCAGCGCCACGCCCAGCGTTTCTTCCAGCTGCTGCATCTGCCGGCTGAGCGGCGGCTGCGCGATATGCAGGCGCGCGGCGGCCCGCGTGAAGTTCCTTTCCTCTGCGACCGCAACGAAGTAGCGCAAGTGGCGTAATTCCATCTTCATACCTTTCAGGTATAGGTTTGATACCAACTCGGTGTTGGACGTGGGGAGATTCGGGGCATATCGTGTCACCACTCCACAGAATTATACGGAATAAATATGATTCAAAATATCGAGACCTACCTGGTCGATGTGCCAACCATCCGTCCGCACCGGATGTCCGTCGCCACCATGAATACGCAAACGCTGGTGCTGGTGCGGCTGCGCTGCGCCGACGGCTTCACCGGCTGGGGCGAAGCGACCACCATCGGCGGCTTGAGCTACGGCGGCGAAAGCCCGGAAAGCATCAAGACGAATATCGATACCTATATTGCGCCGCTGCTGGTAGGCATGGAAGCGAGCGCAGTGGCCAAGGCGATGGCCAAGGTGCGCAAGCTCATCCAGGGCAACCGTTTCGCCAAGTGTGCGATCGAGACGGCGCTGCTGGACGCGCAGGCGCGCCGCCTGAATGTGCCGCTGTCGGAATTGCTGGGCGGCCGGGTGCGCGATGCACTGCCCGTGGCTTGGGTGCTGGCCAGCGGCGACACCGCGCGCGATATCGCCGAAGGGGAAAAAATGCTGGACTTGCGTCGCCACCGCATCTTCAAGCTGAAGATCGGCCTGCGCGACGTGATGGACGACGTGGCCCACGTGCTGGAGATTAAGCGGGCGCTGGGCGAACGGGCCAGCGTGCGCGTCGATGTCAACCAGGCCTGGAGCGAGATGGACGCCGTGCGCGGCATCGCCGCTCTGGAAGCGGGCGGCATCGACCTGATCGAGCAGCCCGTCAAGGCGGGCAACCGCGCCGCGCTGGCGCGCCTGAAGCAGCGCTTCGACGTGGCCATCATGGCCGACGAAGCCTTGCACGGCCCGGCCGACGCGCTGGCGCTGGCCCAGGCCGATGCGGCCGACGTGTATGCGGTGAAAATCACCCAGTCGGGCGGCTTGCTGCCCGCGCTGGAAGTGGCCACCGTGGCGCGCCTGGCTGGCGTGGGCCTGTACGGCGGCACCATGCTCGAAGGCGGCATCGGCACCGCCGCCACGGCCCACGTGTGCTCCACCTTTGCCGAACTGGCCTGGGGCACGGAACTGTTCGGGCCACTGCTGCTGACGCAGGAAGTCTTGCGCGAGCCGCTCGTGTACCGCGACTTCATGCTGCAAGTGCCGACAGGGCCGGGCCTGGGCGTCGAAATCGATATGGACAAGCTGCATGCCATGCAGCGCCCATAAATCCACAAGGAGCAAGCATGTTATTCCATGTACGCATGAACGTGAACCTGCCATTGAGCATGCCGGCCGAGCAGGCGGCGCAGCTGAAGCAGACGGAAAAGGAACTGGCCCAGCGCCTGCAGCACGAGGGCAAATGGCGCCACCTGTGGCGCATCGCCGGCCAGTACGCCAACGTCAGCGTCTTCGACGTGGATAGCGTGGACGAGCTGCATGATTTGCTGACCTCGCTCCCGCTATTTCCCTATATGCAGATCGACGTGATGCCGCTGTGCCGCCATCCCTCGTCGGTGCGCGACGACGATTCCTGAGGAGAGATGCAATGACGCATACAGGCAACGACACTGCCAGGAAAACGTGCGAGGTGGACGGTATTCGCATGCATTACCGCACGGATGGCGAGCGCAGCAAGCCTTGCCTGGTCTTGTCGAATTCCCTCGGCACGGACTTGTCCATGTGGGATGCGCAGGCGGCTGCGCTGGCCGGCGACTTTTTTGTTGTGCGCTACGATACGCGCGGCCATGGCCAGTCTGCCAGCGGCAGCGCGCCATTCGGCATCGACCGGCTGGGACTGGACGTGGTGGCGCTGCTCGACCACCTCGATATCGCCCGTGCCGCCTTCTGCGGCATTTCCATGGGCGGCTTGACGGGGCAGTGGTTGGGCATTCAACAGCCGCAGCGCCTGACGAAGCTCGTGCTGGCGAATACGGCGGCGCGCATCGGCGGCACCGCGCCGTGGCAGCTGCGGGCGGAGCAAGTGCGCCGCGACGGCATGGCTGCGGTGGCCGATGGCGCCGCCGCGCGCTGGTTCACGCCGCAGTTTCTTCAGCGCGCGCCGGACACGGTGGCGCGCCTGGTCGTAACCTTGCGCGGCCAGGATGCCGGCGGCTACGCGGCCTGCTGCGAAGTGCTGGCCCAGGCGGACTTGCACGGCTGTGTCGGCACGATAGCCGTGCCGACCCTGATCATCGCGGGCGAGCACGATCTCGTGACTACCCTCGACGACGCGCGCTGGCTGCAGCAGCAGATTGCTGGCGCCAGCCTGGCAAGCCTGCCCGCTTCGCATATTTCGAACATCGAGGCGGCGGACTTGTTTACAGAGCAGTTGCGGACTTTTTTAGTGTGAGGCTTGCTGTACCGTATCGGTACGGCAGGAATTTGACTTTCCCCTGAGCACCGCCACCGGCTGGTCCGCCATGCGGCAGGGGAAGCTTTCTTGAAAAATAATAATAAGAAAAGCAGACTTGGAGTAGACGAATGGAAAACAGATTGATCATTATCGCTGCGGTCACGGTGGGCTATTTCGCCCTCATGTCGTACATTACGTATAGCGTGCGCAAGCATGCCAACAGCGCCGAGGGCATGACGGCGGGCGGGCGCAACTATCCCGCCTACCTGATCGGCGCGCTGCTGCTGTCGGAATTCATCGGCAGCTCCGTCAGCATCGGCACGGCCCAGAAGGGCTATGAACTGGGCATTTCCGCCGCCTGGAATCTGGTGGCGCTGTCGCTGGGCTTCTTGCTGCTGGCCATCGTGCTGGTGAAAAAATACAAGGAAAGCGGGCAGTCGACGATTTCCGGCATCCTGGCGCAAACGTATGGCGAACCCGTGCGCTATGCCGCATCGATCCTCACCATCGTTGCGCTGAGCATCGTTGCCGTGGCCCTGTACGCGAGCGGTGGCGCCGTACTGGCGGCCGTGCTGCACATCAATAAAACCGTGGCCATTTTGCTGGTGGGCGCCATCACTGTGATGTATGTCAGCCTGGGCGGTATGCGCTCGGTCGTGTACACCAATTTTGCCCACTCCATCGTCAAATACCTGGGCGTGATCCTGGCGCTGGCGTATGCGCTGGAAGCCTCCGGCGGCATCGGCGCGCTGCAGGCGCAGCTGCCGGCCAAGATGTTCAACTGGGTCGAGATCGGCTGGGGCCAGATCATCGCCTGGATGATCGGCGGCATCGGTTCCATCTTTGCCACGCAATACGTGATCCAGGCCCTGGTCAGCACGGATAACCCGGCCGTGGCCAAGCGCGCCTGCTATTACGTGTCCTCGCTGATGATCCCGTTCGGCTTGATGGCGGCCCTGATCGGCATGTGCAGCGCCGTGCTGTATCCGGGCATGAAGTCGATCGACGCCTTCCCCACCCTGATCGCCCACATGCCGGCGTTTTCCGCCAGCATCATGATCGTCGGCCTGGCCGGCGCCCTGTTCGGCGGCATTTCCGCCACCACCCTAGCATCGGCCACGCTGGCCATGAAGGATTTTTATGATCCCTGGTACAACAAGGCGAAGAACGACGCGAAATCGCTGATGTTCCTGCGCATCGCCATCGTCGTGGCCGGCTTGCTGCCCCTAGTGCTGGCGCTGTATGCGGAAAAACTGCTGATGATCGCCTTCCTCGGCAAGGCCCTGCGTGCCACCCTGGCCGTGCTGGTGCTGATGGCCTTCTATGCGCCGAAGTTCGGCACGCCGCGCGGCGCCTTTGTCGGCGTGATCATCTCCGTGATCGCCACCATCGGCTGGTTCCTGGCGGGCAATCCGTACGGCGTGGACAGTTCCTACCTGGCGCTGGCCGGCCCGCTGCTGACCATGGGCATCAGCCATTTGTTCAAGCCGGCGCAAGTGTTGGCGAAGCCGGCATCGTCGTCGCGGCTTTAGGTCAAACCAGCCCCGTCATGTAATAGATGGCAATGACGAGGAACACGGCCACCGTCTTGATGACGGTGATACCGAAAATGTCGCGGTAGGACTGGCGGTGCGTCAGACCCGTGACGGCCAGCAGGGTGATCACGGCGCCATTGTGTGGCAGGGTGTCCATGCCGCCGCTGGCCATCGCCACCACGCGGTGCATGACTTCGAGCGGAATGTGCGCCTGCTGCGCGGCCTGGATGAAACTGTCCGACATGGCGGCCAGCGCGATGCTCATGCCGCCCGAGGCCGAGCCCGTGATACCGGCCAGGGTCGTCACGGACACGGCCGCGTTGACGAGCGGATCGGGCACGCTGCGCAAGGTGTTGCTGACGGCAAGAAAACCGGGCAGCGCGGCGATGACGCCGCCAAAGCCATATTCGGACGCCGTATTCATGGCCGCCAGCAGCGCACCGCCCACGGCCGCCTTGGTGCCTTCGGCAAAGGCGGCGCGGATGCGCCCGAAGGCCGTCACGCAGACGAGTAAAATTCCCAGCAATAACGCGCCTTCCACGGCCCAGATGCCCGTGACGGCGCCAATCGCCGTCGTCACGGGCGCATGCAGGCCCGGCAGGGCGTCGGCGGTGAGCACGTAACTGGCGCCATACCAATGGGGAATGAGCTTGGTCAGCGCAAAGTTGGCCACGCCTACCAGCACCAAAGGCGCCACCGACAGCAGCGGATGGGGCAAGTCGCCCACGTTGGCCGTGGCCTTGTCGGCCTCGGCCCCATAGCCTTCGCCCGTCGCCATGACGGAACGCCGGCGCCATTCCAGAAAGGCCAGGCCCATGATCACCGTCAGCACGGCGCCGATGGTGCCCAGCCATGGCGCAGCCCAGCCGGTCGTGTTGAAAAAAGTGGTGGGAATGATGTTCTGGATCTGCGGCGTGCCCGGTAAAGTGTCCATGGTGAAGGAAAACGCGCCCAGGGCGATGGCGCCCGGCATCAGCCGTTTGGGGATATTGCTCTGGCGATACAGTTCGGCTGCGAACGGATACACGGCGAACACGACCACGAACAGCGACACGCCGCCGTAAGTCAGGGCCGCGCACACGGCAACGATGACGGCATTCGCGCGCGAACTGCCGATGTAGCGAATGGCCGCCACGACGATGGACTGGGAAAAACCGGACAGCTCGATCAGCTTGCCGAACACGGCGCCGAGCAGAAAGACGGGGAAATACAGCTTGATGAAGCCCACCATCTTTTCCATGAAGATACCGCTGAAGACGGCCGGTACGGCAGACGGATCGGTGAGCAGCACGGCACCGAGCGCGGCGACGGGCGCAAACAGGATCACGCTGTAGCCGCGGTAGGCTGCCAGCATGAGGAAGGCCAGTGCGGCCACAACTATCAGGAAAGACATCGGTCAGGCCCTTGCGCGAGAAGTGATCAGGATATTAATGATGTAATTAATATCATACTTCTCGGCAACACACCAACACGCAGGGTCAAGACGTGAGCAGTTATGGAGGCGTATAGGGCAGACGCGACTGGTCGGGGTGAGAGGATTCGAACCTCCGGCCTCTGCGTCCCGAACGCAGCGCTCTACCAGGCTGAGCCACACCCCGCTTTCCTTCATTACAGCAGATGGCGGGGCGGCTTTCAAGCGGCTGCGTCAAGGTCTATTTCTTTTCCTGCTGGGCCTTTTTGATCTCTGCTTCGCTGACTTTTTTTGCCGGTGCCTTTGTCGCCGGTGAAGTGGGCGCCTTGCGCGTGGCGTTCGCTTGCGCCATGACGGCGGCGCAGTCCGTGTCGGGGGCTTTGTCGACGTTGACCAGGGGCAGCAGGGCGGCCAGCGGGGTGACGATGGTGGCCAGCGCCACGGCGGCGCCGGCTTTTAATGCCAACGGACCTTTTTGCGGGCCCACGTCCGGGTTCTTGAATGTGCCTTTCGCATACAGCGGCGTGCGCAGGGTGATGATGCGGGCGCCCTTGGTGCGCGGGCGTACGTCGAGGTCCAGGGTTTCGCTTGCCAGGTTGACGTTGCCCGTGATATTCACGACGGCCGTGTCCGTGTCGAGCACGAAGCGGCGCACGTCGGCCTGGCCATTCGTGACGGCGAAGTCGCTGGCCAGGCAGTTCAGGTGGACTTGCTTGTCGCCAAAAATTTTCACGAAGACGGCATTGGCCAGGTTCAGGCCGGCCAATTCCAGCATGAACTGGCTGACGGAGCCTTCGCTGACGGTGGCCGCCAGTTCGCCATTCGCGCTGGCCAGCATGGCCGAGATGGAGTTGCCGTGACCCGTCAGCGCCGCGTCGCCATACACTTCGCCGAAGCTCGCTTGCATCGATTGCAGCTTGGGAAACAGTTCGCGAATTTTGAGGTGGCGCGCCGCCACCTTGGCTTGCGCGGCGATGGTCTTTTGACGGCCATCGAGCGTGATGTTCGCGGTGATGTCGCCACCGGCCATGCCGAAGTTGAGCGGCGTCAAACTCAGCACCTTGTCTTTCATGTGGATGTTGGCGACGACATCGTTGAGCGGGATATCGTGCGTGCGCACCAGTTTTTTGCCCGTAAATTTCACGTCGGCATCGAGCGCATTCCATTTGGCCGTGTTGAACTGTTCCACGGGCAAGGCTTTATTCTCGGGCTGCACGGGTGCCTTGCCGCGCGCCTGTTTCTGCGCATTGCTGTCGGCGCCGATGGTGGGGCCCAGGTCTTCCAGGCGCAACTGCTGCGATGTCACTTCGCCGCGCAGCAAGGGGCGCGGCTGGCGCGGCAGGTATTGCAGGGTGCCGGCCAGGTCGCTCTGGCCCACCGTGCCCTTGAAGTTCTGGTACGTCCAGCTCCAGCTGGCGCCATCCTTCTTGCCCAGCAAACGCCCCTTGGTGGCGTAGTCCGGCGTTTCCGGCAGCAGCACGCCCGTCAGCGGATACAGGTCGGCCATGCTGGCGCCGGCCAGGCTCAGCTGCAAATCGATGCCCGACAATGAGCGCGGGTCCGTCAGGGTACCATCGATGCTGGCCTTGTTCTTACCCAGCACGGCGTGCGCCTGCACCGGATAGACCGTGTTGTTGTCTGTCAGGGACAGCACGGCGCCGGCCTTGCCGCCGCCCGTCACGGGCGCCTTGCGGTAGGTTCCGCCCAGAGTGAAGGCGATGCCGTATTTCTGTACGGGCGCGTTACCAGGTGCATCGCCCGGCGTGGCGTCGGGCGCCGTCGAGCTGACCTTGGCGCGCACGTCGAGGGCGATGCCCTCGTCCAGGTAGCGGATGGCGCCGTCGCCGAAGGCCATGCGCTGGATTTCCACTTCCCATGCCGAAGGGCCGTTATCCCTCAAGGTCCAGCTGTTGCTGCCATCGGCGCGCCGCTGGAGGGCGATCTGCGGCGCGTCGAGCGCCAGGTCCGTCAGCACGACCTTGTGCTGCAGCAGGGGCAGCGGATGGAGGGCCACGTCGATGCGTTTCGCGCTGGCCAGTTGCGGACCGGCCGTGGCCCAGTCCGGGTTGCTCATGCGCACGTCCTGGGCACTGATGTGGGGGCGCGGCACATAGCGGCACCAGCCCGGCTCCGTCTGCAACCCGCGCTTCCATTTGACTTGCAGGTCACCGGCGATGACGAAGCTGCGCCCCGTGCTTTCCGACACCTTCTCGTTGATGTAGGGGCGAGCGCGGTTCCAGTCGAAAGTCAGCACAAGGATGACGAGGAGGGCGACCAGGGCCAGCAGGGCGGCCAGGCTCCAGCCAAGGATTTTCAGGGGTGTCGAGCGTGTCATGGGGATGTCAATCGCAGTGATTTTTTCATCAAGATAGACCGATAGGCCATGACAGTCGGTGCGCTGGGTTACGTACGCACCGCGATCGCTGGCATTGATTCCATAATTCGATTATTATTGAAGTATGGAAAATGAAAACGCAATGACGCTGCAAGCAGGGCCGCTGACGAGCACGGCTGCCATCACGGCGCTGGCGGCGCTGGCGCAAGAATCGCGGCTGGCCGTGTTCCGCCTGCTGGTGCAGACGGGGCCGGAGGGCATGGCCGCGACGAAAATTGCCGAGGCGCTGGCCATTGCGCCATCGTCGCTGTCGTTTCACCTGAAGGAACTGGCGCACGCCGATCTGGTGACGGCGAGCAAGGCGGGCCGCTCCATCATCTATGCCGCCAACTATGCGGGCATGAACGGCTTGCTGGCCTTTTTGAGCGAGAACTGCTGCGCTGGCGCGCCTTGCTGCATCAGCGAACCACATTTACTGAAGGAAACCACGACATGACGATCACGATCTATCACAACACGGCGTGCGGCACCTCGCGCAACACCCTGGCCCTGATCCGCAACACAGGCGTCGAGCCTGTCATCATCGATTACGTCAAGCACCCGCCTTCGCGCGAGGAACTGGTCGACCTCATCAAGCGTGCGGGCCTGTCCGTGCGCGCGGTGATGCGCGACAAGGGCGCCCTGTACGACGAGCTGGGCCTGGCCAATCCTGAGCTGAGCGATGCGGCCCTGCTCGATGCCATGCAAGCTCATCCTATCTTGATCAACCGCCCCATCGTCGTCACGGAACTGGGCGTGCGTCTGTGCCGGCCCTCGGAAAAAGTGCTGGACATCCTGCCGCTGCCGCAGCAAGGCGCTTTTGCCAAGGAAGATGGCCAGCCCGTGGTCGGCGCCGACGGCAAGCCGGTGGTCTGAGATGGATGAGTTTCCCAATGAGCTGGCCAATGAGTTACCCAACATCAGCGCCGCGCACCTGGATCTGCCCAGCCTGGATAAATTGGCGCCGGTCACAGTTTCCACCCACGCACCGCGCATCCTGCTGCTGTATGGCTCGCTGCGCGAACGCTCGTACAGCAAGCTGCTGACGCTGGAAGCAGAACGCATCCTGCGCCATTTTGGCGCCGAGACGCGCGTGTTCGATCCGCATGGCTTGCCCATGGTCGACAGTGTTTCGCCCGAGCATCCGAAAGTGCAGGAACTGCGTGCGCTGTCGCTCTGGTCGGAAGGGCAAGTCTGGTGCAGTCCCGAGCGGCATGGCGCCGTCACGGGCGTCTTCAAATCGCAGATTGACTGGCTGCCGCTGGAAACGGGCAGCGTGCGGCCCACGCAGGGACGCACCCTTGCCGTGATGCAAGTGTCGGGCGGTTCGCAATCGTTCAACGCCGTCAACGGCTTGCGCGTGCTGGGACGCTGGATGCGCATGGTGACGATTCCGAATCAGTCCTCGGTGGCCAAGGCGTATCAGGAATTCGACGATGCGGGCCGCATGAAGCCGTCGCCGTATTACGAGCGCCTGGTCGATGTGATGGAGGAGTTGTACAAATTCACCTTGCTGGTGCGCGACCGCCGTGATTACCTGGGCAGCCGCTACAGCGAGCGGCTGGAAGCGGAGCCGGCCATCGTGCAGGCATTGGCGGGCGCGGCGATGGAGCACGAACGCAGCAGCGGCACATAAAGAAAACGGCGCCAGTGGCGCCGTTTTTTATCGCTTTAGTGAAACGCGATCAGTGATTGCGGTCGACGGCAAACGAGCACAGTTGCAGCATGGATTGCTTGTAGACACTGTCCGGCCAGCCGGAGATGGCATCGGCGGCGCGTTGACCGGCGATTTCGGCCTGTTTGCGCGTGTAATCGAGGGCGCCGCTGCTGGTGATGGCGGCCAGGATTGCGTCGAAATGCTGTTCGTCGCCTTGCTCGATGCAGCTGCGTACCAGTTCGCGCTGCTCCGGCGTGCCGTTTTCCATCAGCCAGATCAGCGGCATGGTCGGTTTGCCTTCGCGCAAGTCGTCGCCCACGTTCTTGCCGATTTCGGTGGCGTCGCCTGCATAGTCGAGCACGTCGTCGATCAGCTGGAATGCCGTACCCAGCGAGCGGCCGTATTCGGCAGCCGCTTCGATATCGTCTTCGCTGGCGCCGGCGATCAGGGCGCCCAGTTGCGCCGACGCTTCGAACAGCTTGGCTGTCTTCGAGCGGATGACGTTCAGGTAGCTCTCTTGCGTCACGTCCGGATCGTGCATGTTCAGCAACTGCAGCACTTCGCCTTCGGCGATCACGTTGGTGGCGTCGGAGAGGATTTGCATGACGCGCATATTATTGAGCGACACCATCAACTGGAACGAGCGCGAATGCAGGAAGTCGCCCACCAGCACCGAGGCCGCATTGCCAAACAGGGCGTTGGCCGTCTGGCGTCCGCGGCGCATCGACGATTCATCGACGACGTCGTCGTGCAGCAGGGTGGCGGTATGGATGAATTCGACCACGGCAGCCAGTTCATGGTGCGCCGTGCCGCGATAAGCATGGGCATTGGCCACCAGCAAAATCAGCACGGGACGGATGCGTTTACCGCCTGCACTGATGATGTATTCAGCGATCTGGTTGATCAGAATCACGTCGGAGTGCAGTTTTTGGCGGATCACCGTATTGACTGCGTCCATATCGGCGGCAATCGTTTGCACGATGGTGTTTTGGTTAACGTGTTTGTTAGCGTCAGACAAGGCGAACCTGCATTAGATTGTGGGTGCGGCGATTATACGACAAGGCTTGCGCGAGCGTGATGTTTGCCTATGACTGTAGAGCAATTGTTTGACCTTGTTGGCACTGGCACGCGCTTTTCTGTCCGCCTGGCGCAAGCCTGACATGACGGTCAGGTTGTCGACATACCACGATCATCAAGCTTTGTGAATAGTTTTTGACGCAATTTCTCAGTCCGTGTATAATCGCTGGTTCCCCCTGTTGTGTACGGCTTGCTTTGCGTGACAGTGGGACAAATTCTTTCAACATTTGATGAGGTTTCAAATCATGTACGCGGTCATAAAAACCGGTGGCAAACAATACAAAGTTGTCGCTGGCGAAAAACTTAAAGTAGAACAGATACCGGCAGACATTGGTTCCGAAATCACCATCGATCAAGTTCTCGCAGTAGGCGCGGGCGACACCATTAAATTTGGTGCGCCATTGGTCGAAGGTGCAACGGTACTGGTTACGGTTGTGGCGCATGGTCGCCATGATAAGGTCAAAATTTTCAAGATGCGTCGTCGTAAGCATTACCAAAAGCATCAAGGCCATCGCCAGAATTTTACCGAAATCCAAATCGTTTCGATCAACGGCTAATCGCCGCTGTTTGAATTAATCAGCTATCAAGGAGTCTTAAATGGCACATAAAAAAGGCGGCGGCACAACGCGAAACGGCCGTGATTCAGAATCAAAACGTCTGGGCGTTAAAGTCTACGGCGGCCAAGCTATCAATGCTGGCGGCATCATCATTCGTCAACGCGGCACGCCAGTGCGCGCCGGCGAAGGCGTAGGCATGGGCAAAGACCACACCTTGTTCGCGTTGATCGCGGGCAAAGTGAAGTTCGTTGTCAAAGGTGCTGGCTCGAAGCAATTCGTGACCGTTGTACCTAACGCAGCAGTACCAGCGTAATTCATCGCGGGGCGCCAGTTCGCTCCGCCGTGATCGCATGATGTAAGGCGCAAGCCTTCAATCGAAAGGCTCTGCCCAAGGTAGAGCCTTTTTAGTTTTATGGCGGCAAAATTATGAAGTTTATCGACGAAGCAAAAATCGAAGTCATCGCGGGCGATGGCGGCAACGGCTGCGCCTCTTTCTGCCGTGAAAAATTCCGGCCTTTCGGCGGTCCCGATGGCGGCGATGGCGGCAAGGGCGGCACCATTTGGGCAGTCGCCGACCGCAATATCAACACGCTCGTCGATTTCCGCTTCTCCAAAATGCACAAGGCTCGCAATGGCGAGCCTGGCCGTGGCGCAGATTGCTATGGCAAGGGCGCCGATGACATCCATCTGCGCATGCCCGTCGGCACCTTGATCATCGACAACGCGAGCGGCGAAATCCTGGCCGATCTGACCGAACACGGCCAGACCGAAATGCTGGCCAAGGGCGGCGAAGGCGGCTGGGGCAATATCCACTTCAAGTCCTCGACCAACCGCGCACCGCGCCAAAAAGGCGAGGGCAAGGAAGGTGAACGCCGCGAACTGCGCCTGGAACTCAAAGTACTGGCCGATGTGGGCCTGCTGGGCATGCCGAACGCCGGCAAGTCGACGTTCATTTCGGCCGTCTCGAACGCGCGTCCGAAAATTGCCGATTACCCATTTACCACCCTGCACCCGAACCTGGGCGTGGTGCGCGTGTCGCACGAGAAGAGCTTTGTGATCGCCGATATTCCCGGCTTGATCGAAGGCGCTTCCGAAGGCGCGGGCCTGGGCCATCAATTCCTGCGTCACTTGCAGCGCACGGGTCTGCTGTTGCACATCGTCGACCTGGCGCCGTTTGAAACCAACGTCGATCCTGTCAAGGAAGCCAAGGCGCTGGTCAAGGAACTGAAGAAATACGACGAATCGCTGGTCGATAAGCCGCGCTGGTTGGTGTTGAACAAACTCGATATGGTGCCGGAAGAAGACCGCAAGAAGCTGGTGAAGGACTTCCTCAAGCGTTTCGCCTGGAAAGGTCCCGTCTTCGAGATCTCCGCGCTGAACCATCAGGGTTGCCCGGAACTGGTGAATGCGATTTATCAACATCTGGAAGCGAAGAAACACAGCGAAAGCCGTGCCGAAGAAACGCAGATGACCGAAGAAGCACGCGGTATCTCGTCGATCGACCCGGACGATCCGCGTTTCAAGATCCTCGATTAAGAGCCTACCCAGTAGATGAATACATCCCCTGCTGGCGCCCCTCAGAAGCGGGGACTGCGTTGCTCGTCGTCGCGTGGCTCGCCACGCGTCCTCCTCACGCCTTGTCCGCGCTTCTGATGAACTACCAGCAGATGACGCTCCCTACTGGGATAGGCTCTAAGGCTGTATCCTGATGTCGGTACAGGCGGTCGCTGTCGCGTCTTCGCGCAAGCAAGCGTGGCAGCGCCGTGTATTGCATCTGATCGCGTATGCTTACGGGCTGAGCGTGGTCGCCTGCCTGCTGTTCGCCGATGAGTTGGCGGCCGGCATGGGCATCTTCCTCAATGGCGTCAATGGCTACAGCCAGTTCTACGCCTCCCATGTCGGTGTCTGGGGCGCTACCGCGCTCCTGGCACTGTTCGCAGCACGGCAGGGCGAACCGCCCATCCTCGGCGATATCACTGCAATGTTGGTCCTGGCGCAGCCCGCCGGCCGTTTGTACGCGGCCATCAGTTTCGGCTTGCCCCAGGGTTTTGTGTTGTTCATGTGCGCAAGCGAGCTGACGGCGGGGCTGGCCTTGCTGCTGCTGCGTCCTGCGCGCTGACGTCTATTAAGTGAAGAGCGCCGCCCCATGGATTCCGTGATTCAAAAAGCTACCCGCATTATCATTAAAGTCGGCTCCTCGCTGGTCACCAACGACGGTCGCGGACTCGACCATGCCGCCATCGCGCGCTGGGCTGCGCAGATTTCCGGCTTGCGCGCGCTGGGCAAGGAAGTCGTGCTGGTGAGCTCCGGCGCCATCGCCGAAGGCATGCTGCGCCTCGGTTTCGAGCAGCGCCCCACCGATATCCACGAATTGCAGGCCTGCGCCGCCGTCGGCCAGATGGGCCTGGCGCAAATCTATGAAAGCAGCTTCCGCGCCCACCAGCTGGGCACGGCGCAAGTGCTGCTCACGCACGCCGACCTGGCAGACCGTGAACGCTACCTGAACGCCCGCTCCACCCTGACGACCCTGCTGCGCCTGGGCGTGGTGCCGATCATCAATGAAAACGACACCGTCGTCACCGATGAAATCAAGTTCGGCGACAACGATACCCTGGGCGCCCTGGTGGCCAACCTGATCGAGGCCGATGCGCTGGTCATCCTGACGGACCAGCACGGCCTGTTCTCGGCCGACCCGCGCAAGGACCCGAACGCCTACCTGATCACGCAAGGCGTGGCGGGTGATCCGGCCCTGGAAGCGATGGCCGGCGGCGCCGGCTCCAGCCTGGGGCGTGGCGGCATGCTGACGAAGATCCTCGCCGCCAAGCGCGCCGCCAAGTCCGGCGCCCATACGATCATCGCCTGGGGCCGCGACAGCGACGTGCTCAGCCGCCTGGCCCAGGGCGAAGCGATCGGCACGCAGTTGCGGGCACAAACGGGGCAATTGACGGCGCGCAAGCAGTGGATGGCCGATCATCTGCACACGGCCGGCGCCGTCGTGCTGGACGCGGGCGCCGTGCAAAAGCTGCGCCAGGAGGGCAAGTCCTTGTTGCCCATCGGCGTGACGGGCGTGAACGGCGAATTCGGCCGCGGTGCCGTGATCACCTGCATCGATGCCGCCGGTGTGCCCGTGGCGCGCGGCCTGTCCAACTACACGAGCGGCGAAGCGCGCCGCATCATGCGCAAGCCCTCCACCGAGATCGAGGCGATTCTCGGCTACATGGAAGGCCATGAGCTGATTCATCGCGATAATATGGTGTTGCTGTAGGCGGCAATGTGGTCGGTGTCTGCACCGGCCACGGCCTACAGTTGTCCGTAACGGAAGCCCACACCCAGGGCCAGCGGCCATTTCAGCCACAGCAGCAGCAGCAATCCCCCATACCATAGCGTGAAGAGCCCGTGCACGAGCGGTGCCGGCAGGTAGCGCAAGAGAAATTGGTACACCTTAACTCCCGGGTAACAGTGGTGCGAACAGCATCGTCAGGCAAGACCAGGCCGCCTGCAAGTCAGTTGTCGACGTCAGCGCGAAGCTGAGTATGACAAATTGCAAGGTCAAAAACCAGCTGAAGGCACGCCACAGGGCGTAGTGGCGCAACTGTTCCGCCCATGGCATGTGCTTGTCCCACAGGTGGACGATGACCAGGCCGGCGCCGTGGAACAGGCCCCAGGCCAGGTAGCGCGGCGACAGTTCATGCCACAAGCCCAGCACGATCATGCTGCCCAAGCTGGCAAACAGATAGTGCCGCGTGCGCGAGAGGATGGGCCGGAAAACGAAATCGCGGCACCACTCCGACACCGTGATGTGCCAGCGGCGCCAGAAATCGGGCAGGTTACGGGCGGCAAAGGGGAAATGGAAGTTTTCCGGCACGCGTACGCCCAGCAACGCGGCAAAGCCGATGGCGATATCGCAATAGCCCGAGAATTGCCAGTACAGGTTCAAGCCATACCCCACCAGCGGCAGGTAGGCATCGAGCCAGGCGTTTCCGGTGGACAGATTCAGAGTGTTGAATTTGAAATTGAGAAGATACCCTGCGAGTAAAACCACTTTGCAATAACCGTACAGCATGCGCTGCAAGGCTTGCGAAGCGAGTTGCCTGTCCCACCGCGCGCGTAATAGTTCCATGCGGAAGGCATCGTAGCGCTGGACCGGACCAACGGCCAGGGTGGGCGGGAAGAGCAGATAGCCTAGGGTAGTGCCGGCGCGGCCATCGCGCGCGATGCCACTGCCATGCTCGGCGATCAAGTGCCAGGCTTTCAGCGACACAAAAGCGTAGCCCAGCCAGGCAGCCAGGTCGTGGCTGGCTTTGGCATACTGGTAAGCGATAAAGGCGAGCAGCACGCCGGCCAGGCCCAGTGTTTGCAGCATGGCCGGGCGGCGCCATTGCGGACCGCAGATGAAGGCCAGCCAGGCCAGCAAGGCGCTCCAGGCTGCCACGCTGCGCCAGTCATCATGTGCAAGCAAGATGGCGCCGCCCAGCGTCAGCAGCCAGGGCCGCCATGCAGGAGGCAGGCGCCAGTAGAGCGGGATCAGCACCAGCATGCCCAGCATGCCGAAGGTTGTCATCCACACCATGTTAACGTTCATCCCGTAGTTGCTGTAATTGCGCTTGCCACCAGGGTGCAAACAGGCGGGCGCCAGCGGCATTCATGTGGCTACCGTCAAAGTACAGTTCTTGTGGGGATAACTGAGGTGATGCGAGGTAGCTGACTTGGGGGCCGGGCGGCAGGGCCAGCCGCAACTGTTCTTGCCAGCGCTTTTTTTGTGGGGCAATGACTTGTTCCACCAATTCGGAGCGACGCAGTTCGAGAACGATGATGTGTATGCCGCGCTGTGACAAGCGCTGCAGCAGGTCAGTCAACGCCAGGTTGATCGTACCATGGGAGAATATGGTTTGCAGGTTGTTGGCATTCTTGAGGACCAGCTGTTTCTTTATCTCTTGTGGAAATTCCTCATAGGGCAAAGGTTCTTTTTGATCAGCCAGTTCCACATAAGCTCGTTGGGGCGCAAAGTGTGCCTGTTCGGTGACTTTGTAGGCCACATTTCTCATTAACAGGGACAGATCATCGCGCAGTTGGTCCTCCACCGTACTATCGGCGAATAACAGGTTTTCCTCAATAACGAGGACGTTCGGTGGCTTGTTTTCGATTGGCATCAGGCTCGCTTGCAGTGCGCCCAATCCTTTACCTGGCTTGGTCATGCGCATCCAGCTAATGCCAGGAAGCAGGGCGATTTCATTCATTGTTGAGGGAGGGGTGGCAGCCCACAGCAAGGATGAGCCGAGGCCCAGCACGCGTATTGGCATTTCGCCGCCATACGCAGATGCCAGAAAGCGCTGCGTATGCTTGGTGATGACTGGCTCAGGCTTGGGCTCAAGCCACGGAGCATGGCGCTGCAACGCCAGTAGCGCGACCACGCTCACTGCCAGCAATGCGCTGTACAGCCAGATGCGCAAAGGAGGTGTTGAGGCCATCTCAGCGTGTCAGCCGTTTAATCAGTTGCATAGTGGCATCCATCGTTTCCATGTGCACCACATCCGATGGACTCAGGCGTATCTTGAACAGGGTTTCCAGGCCGATGACGAAGTTGATGTGCGCCAGCGAGTCCCAGCCTGGCGTATTGGCGGGACCTGAATCACCCTTCAGTACGCCTGCTGGCAAGTTGAACAGGCTCGCGGCCAGTGCAAAAATGTCTTCCTGCTGATTGCCGTGTGCGCTGTCCACCATCGGGCTCACCGATAGTGCATGCTGTAACTGTGCCGTAATAACCTTGCCGGACGGCGTGCGCGGCAACTGGCCTGTCAAGCTGATGCGTTTCGGCAGTTCGTGTACCCCCAGATACTGGGCGCAATGCTGCAGCAGTTGCTGCTGATCCGCCTCCATGCCGGGGCGTAATACGACGCAGGCGACGGGAATCTCGCCCCAGGTCGGGTCGGGCATGGCGACGGTGGCCGCTTCCAGCACGGCCGGGTGCTGCAGCAGCACGCTGTTGATGGCTTCCGGCGACAGGTTGTAGCCGCCGCAAATGATCACATCCTTGAGGCGCCCCGTGATCCAGTACACGCCATCGCTGTCGCGCCGTGCCAGATCGCCCGTATGCAGCCAGCCGTCGCGCAGCACGGCAGCGGTTGCTTGCGGATTATCAAGATAGCCATGCATCAGGTTGGCTCCTTGCAGGCACAGTTCTCCTGCTTCATCGCAGCCGGCCTCACCGCCATCGTCGCGCATGATTTTGGCCAGCATGTCGCGCGGCACGCCCACGCTGCCGATCTTGTGGCTGGCGGCATCCGGTCCCGCATACAAGCCGCAGGTCCCCGTTTCGCTCAAGCCATAGGTATTGATGAGTTTTACCTTGAAACACTGGCTGAAGCTGGTCCAGGTGGCTGGACTCAGGGGAGCACTGCAGGAAATGGCGAAGCGGAAATGGCCATTGTCGAAGTTTTCCGCCAGGTGGGCGCCATATTGCTGCAGCAGGGCCAGCGCTGTCGGCGCGGCGATCAGGTGGGTCACCTGTTCACGGTAAATGGCAATCAAAATGGCCTCGATGGCGACGATGCTGAAGGGCGCGGGACGCACCAGGGTGCAGCCTCGCTGGTAAGCCAGCAGCACGCCTTGCACCAGGCCATCGGCGTGCGATAGCGGCATCAAATTCAGCAGGCGGGAAGCGGGTGTCAGTGCGTAATGTTCGCCTATGGTCTGCAGGTGGGCGAGCAGGGCGGGCCAGTGCATTTCCACGCCTTTCGGCCTGGCCGTGCTGCCCGACGTGAATACGACGTAGGCGGGCCCTTCCTGCCGTGCCGGCGGCAAGGGCGCCGGCGCTGGGGCTGCCAGCAGGCCGGGCCAATTGTCCAGGTCCGCGGGTGGCCGCCTTCCCAGCAATTTGCTCAACAGAGCGCCCTTGGCCTGGATCGCACCGACGCAGATTTGCTGCGTTGGCAAGGGCAGATCCTGGGTGCGCCATAGCGCGATCACATCTGCATCGGCAATGACGGCATCGATGGGCGTGTGTTGCAGCAGATCCTTGACTTGCCGCATGGAGGTGCCCGGATCGAGCAGCAGGGGAATGGCGCCGGCCCGCATGCAGCCGAGCAGCAAGGGGGCAAATGCCAGATCGTCGCGCACCATCAGTAGCACGCGTTTATGTTGCAGTTCGCTGGCGATCAGCCTGGCCGCCACTTTCAGCAGTTGTTCTTCCAGGTCGGCGTGACCAAGCGTCCTGGCAGCGATCAGGAATGGCGTATGCGTAGGCGTGGGACGGGTCTGAAACATGGTGTGCCTGCCTGTTACTGTGAGATCGAATGGGCCAGTGCGCGACGGTCGAGCTTTCCTGCCGCGGTGTAGGGCAAGGCTGCCTGCAGGCGCAGTTCGCGGGGAAAAGCGTCGATTTGCGGGTGTTGGCGGCAAAAGGCGACAAAAGCGGGCAAGTCGAAGCCATCGTCGACCACCAGCATGCCGATCAAGCCCTGCGGCCCGGCGGTGACGGCCGCTTGCCGTACCAGCGGATGGCTGCACATGGCGTGTTCGAGCGGGGCGGGATGGACGATGTCGCCATATTCATTCTTGAGCTGGTCATCGTGCCGCCCCAGCAGCGTGATGTTGCCCAGGCCATCATGGCTGGCGATATCGCCCGTGTAGAGCCAGCCGTCGCGGGCAATGGCGGCGGTTTGCGCCGGATCGCCCCAGTACGCGCTCATCAACTGGTTGCTGTGCACGCGCAACTCCCCTGCCTGGCCCGGGCCGAGCGGCAGGCCGTCGCTATCGCAGATTTGCAGCACGGCGCCTGCCGGACGACCGCACGCTTGCGCGGCACCGGGTGCGTGCTGGAACAGCATGCACAGGCCGCCCGTCTCCGTCAGCCCATAGTAATCGACGATGGCGAGCCGCATGCGCTCGCTCAATGCCGTGTGCAGTGACGATTGCAAAGGCGCGCCCGTGGAAATGATTTGCCGCAAGCTGGCCGGGTGCAGGGTCAGGTGCGCTGGCAGCCGCTGCAGCATGGCCAGCCATGCGGGGCCTGTCGCCAGCACGGTAATGCCATGGCGTTGGACCACCTGCAAGGTTTTGCCGACATTGCCTCGTTCGTTTTCATCGGCCAGATACACGCTGGCACCGGCAAACAGGGCGGCGACCATGGGGTTGCGCAAGCCGCTCATGGTGTGACAGTCGCCCAGCGACAGCAATATGTCGCCGTCGTGCCAGCCAAATTGCGTGGCCGCCAGCTGGCCGCTTTGCAGTAGCGAACGCTGGCTGTGCACGACACCCTTGGGCGTGCCGGTGCTGCCGGAGGTAAACAAAATCACGGCAGGATCATCGGGGTGGATGCCATGGCCGGACAGCTCCGGTATGGACGGCAGCTCCATCCAGCCTTCCAGCAAGGCTGACAGTTCAGGCAGCGCGCAGCCTGGCGGCAAGACCGTGGTGGCATCCTGGACTATATCGTCGAGCAACAGCGCCGGGCATGTCGCCAGGGCGGCGGCGCTGTGACGTGGGCGGTCCAGCACCAGCAAGGCAGGAGCGATGCGTTCCAGCAAAGGTTGCAACAAGGTGGGCGTGTCCGCCAATTCCTTGCGCAAAGGAACCACGATCGCACCGATGCGCCAGCTGGCCCAGCTCAGCAGTACTGCTTCAGGATGGTGTGCGCACAGCATGACGATGCGGTCGCCAGCCCGTACGCCCAGCGCCAGCAAGCCACGTTGCAATGCCGGCACGAGTAGCTCGACTTCCGCCCAGCCAAACGCGCTGCCGTCCATGCCACACAGCAGTAGCGGGCGTTGCCGGTACAGCGCCGGCAGTCGTTGCCACAGATATTCGAAGGTTTCTTCCTGCGGCAGAGGGCGTACGATCTGGCTGGCATAGTAGGACTGCAAACGGGCCATGGCGCCACTGATGGGGGCCATCTGCAGCAGTTCGCTATCGACCATGCTCTTTGCCTGCTGGCACACATATTCCACCGGCAAATTCAGCCGCTGTGCCGCCTCGTCCAAGGTACGTAGCTGGCCCAGCTGGAACAGGAGCTGCAATTGCCCGGCGCTCAGTTTCTGCGGCCCCAGGCGCGCCAGGCGTTCCGCATAGCACGGGTGGCGCAGCAGCAAGTCTTGCATCAGGCCGCCCAGCGCATCGGTATCGGGCACGGCGCAGCCATTCAGGCTGTCGAGTCGCAGCAAAGCATTGACGACAGCGCGCGATGCGGGCAAGGCCAGGTCGAGATCGGCCTGGCGCAGGGGTGCTCCTTCCCATGCGGGTGGCACCAGCGCCACCAGGCCGTTGTAGTGCGCAGTGTCCGGCTCGGCATGCAGCTGTCCTTTGGCGTCGAACAGGGTCACTTCCGACATTACCAGCGTCTTGCGTGCGCCGCGGGCTTGCGCAGCATCAAAGCGCTGCTGATAGTGTCGGCCGTGAAGGATGTTGCCACCGCGCTCGAAGTAGGGCGCGGGCTGGCTATTGGCCATGTGTACGTGCGGGAAGATGATCGGCGCGTCGTTGCGGGCGATGCGCAGCATGTCGCCGGCAAAAGTCAATGGTGCATAGCGGTGCAGCGAATCGAGGCCATGGATCAGCGCGAACGTGCCGTCGCGAAAAGGCATGGGACTGCCTGGTGGCAAGAAAATGATGTCATGGTTGGACGCGCGTTGTCCTGCGGGCAGCCAGTGGGCGTACCCCATGTAGCCGAGCACATCGAAATTGCCTTCCCATACAGAAATGACATGTTGCTGGGGAAACGCCGCCGCCAGCATTTCGCCACTCCAGCCCGTGCGGCCCCAGGTATCGAGGATGAGGTCGCCTGCTTGCAATTGCTCCCTGGCCAGGTCCAGCAAGGCATAAAAGGCGCGGGTCGATTCATTGAAAGGCTGGAAGGCGGCGTAGCGGTCGGGAATGCGGCGCACATGGCGGCGGTGCATGAAGGACAGATACTCGGCGCTGGGCGTCAGCTGGGCACGCAGCGCCGACAGCATCTGGGCATCGCAGCCTTGCCGCGCTTCCGTGAAGAGCGCGAAGCCCTGTATGACGGGAATGTCGATGGCGCAAGCCGGACAGCGCAATATCGCTTCCAGCAACGATGCCGACGCCCCGGCTGGCGTGTCGCTGTGCAAGGGTTGTCGGCAGGCGGGGCAAGCCAGGATATCTAGCGTCGTTTGCAACATGGTGTCGCCGTTCGTAAGGGGTATGTTGTCAGACCACGGCCGGCATCGGCGACTTGCTCTTGTAATCGCACAAGTCGGCAATCATGCAGTTCCAGCATTGCGGTTTGCGCGCCGTGCACGTGTAGCGACCGTGCAAGATGAGCCAGTGGTGGGCATCGTGCAGGAATTCCTTGGGCACGAATTTCAGCAGTTTTTGCTCGACGATATCGACATTCTTGCCTGGCGCGATGCCGGTGCGGTTCGAGACGCGGAAGATATGCGTGTCGACCGCCATGGTCGGTTCGCCAAACGCCGTGTTCATGACCACATTCGCCGTCTTGCGGCCCACGCCGGGCAAGGCTTCCAGCGAGGCACGGTCGCGCGGCACTTCGCCGCCGTGCTGCTCGAGCAGGATCTGGCAGGTGGCGATGACGTTCTTCGCCTTGGTGCGGAACAGGCCGATGGTGCGGATGTAGCTGGCCAGCTCGTCGACGCCCAGCGCTAATATCGTGGCCGGCGTATTGGCGACCGGATACAACAGGCGGGTGGCCTTGTTGACGGACACGTCCGTCGCCTGCGCCGAGAGCAGCACGGCGATCAGCAGCTCGAACGGCGTCGTGTATTCGAGTTCCGTTTTCGGCGAAGGATTGGCGGCGCGGAAGCGCGAAAAGATTTCCAGGCGTTTGGCGGCGTTCATGCGTCTTTTTTCGGGGTGGTGGGGGCTGGCTGGGCGGTGTCCGTGCTAGCGGCCGCGGCCTTGGCGCGCGCGCGCTCCATGGCGGCGGCGATGATGGCGCGCTTGCGCTCTTTTTCCGCCTGCTCATCGGGCGTGACGGGCACTTCCTGCGTCACTTCCTGCATCTTGGCGACGGCCTTGGCGGCCAGGCGCGCGTCGTTGGCCTCGCTTTCGCGGCGCAGCCGCTGCGTGCGGAAATCGTGGCGCGCGCGCGCGTCGTCGGCGTCCATCTGGCTCCAGGCATCCCAGCCGGTGGCGTCGCCGCTGACGGGATACATCACGATACAGTCGACGGGGCAGGGCGCCACGCACAGGTCGCAGCCCGTGCACAGGCTGGTGATCACCGTATGCATCTGCTTGGCGGCGCCGACGATGGCGTCAACGGGACAGGCCTGGATGCACAGGGTACAGCCGATACACAGCGACTCATCGATGTAAGCGACAGATCGCGGACGCTCGAGGCCGTTGACGGGATTGAGTGGAATCACTTTTTTGCCCAGCAAGCCGGCCAGGCGCACGATGCCTTGCGCGCCGCCCGGTGGGCATTGGTTGATGTCGGCGCTGCCTGCGGCAATCGCTTCCGCATATGGGCGGCAGCCGTTGTAGCCGCATTTGGTGCATTGCGTTTGCGGCAGCAAGTCTTCGATCTGGTCGGCAAGTGAGGGAGAGGCGGGATGCGGCACGGTCATCTTCAATACGCTAAAACGTCATTATCGGCCATCTGGGCCATGCACAAGTAAAAACCTGGCTCGTGAGAGGGGGATAGCGTGCGCCGTGCCCATCTGTTGCAGGCGCGCCGCAATCGTATTTTATTTCTCCTGGGAATGTCAAAGTGCAAATAAACAACTTTGCAATTTCTTTTTTTTGTGGGAGCATGATTTTTATCAAGCCTGTGATTAAAAAAGCCGACCGCCAGTCCTGTTGCCGAGCCTGCACTGCAAGGCGCGCCAGGCCATAGGAGCAAAACATGCGTTTCCTTCGGACAGTTGGTTTGCCCTTCTGTTTGTTCATGCACTCTACACTTGCCCTTGCGCACGGGCAGGCAGGCACCCCCATGGCGGCACCGGGCGCTGCCAGCTCGCGTATCGTTCGCTTCGCTGCGGAAGACTGGCCACCGTTCATTACCCGCAGTCTGCCTGCCGATGGCATGTCCGGGGCGATGGTCAGCGCCATCTTCGAACGCATGGGCTATGTCGTCAAATATGAGTATTTTCCGTGGAAGCGTGCCATGCAGTTTGGCCTGGACAGTCCCCGCTATGCGGGTTTGCTGGCCGTCTGGCGCACGCCCGAACGAGAAAAACTCTGTCACTTTTCTGTTCCGGTTGGCAATACGCAAGGCGTGCTGGCCTACCTGAAGGAAGATGGCGTGCCCGGCGCCACCCTGGCGGAGCTGGGCAAGCTGCGCATCGGTACCGTGGCCGGCTATTCGAATGGCGAACAGTTCGATGGCATGGTGGCGCGTGGCGAACTGAAGACGGAGGAGGGCTTGAACGACGCCACGAATCTGAAGAAACTGTTCATCAAGCGTTACCGCGTGATCGTCATCGAGCGCCATGTCCTGCAGCACCTGCTGATGGGACGCAACTTCAGCAAGGCCGAGCGCGAGCGCATCGCCATCATCGATACCGTCTTCAAGGAGCGCCCCGTGCACGTGTGCTTCCAGCGCGATGCTGAAGGTGCGGCGCGGCAAAAGCGCTTCAACGAGGCGGCGCGCGACATCGACACGGCCAGGCTGGAGCGCGATTACTGGAAGCGCCTGGACCAGAGCCTGGCCACCGCCCCAGCGACGCCCTGACTGGCCGTGCTCGTGCTGGGGGCGCCCGGCGCAGCTGGGATTGAGCGAGCCGGCTGACCTCAGCGTCGGCCTCGAGTATTCGCATGAAACGCAGCAGCGCAGCCCCGGCGAACCCGCTTCTTGGCAGGGCAGCGGCTCGTCGGCGCTGGCCGCCTACCTGCCCGTCGATGCCTCCGACACGGCGCGCCACAGCTATGCGGCCTATGTGTGCAGGGCGCCGCTCACGTGCAGAACATGTATGCCTATCACAGCCGCTTGCGGCAATGGCTGCGCCCCTTTCACGGCGTGGCGACGCGCTTCCTGCCGAACTACCTGGGATGGCGCTGGATACTCGACGCCCGGCGCATCCGTTCACCAGTAACGTTATTGAAAGCAACGCTGGGAGTGTTCCCACATCTGACGGTGACATAGCCTCTTATTTTGGCTTTACCAATGACTTGTTGCCCGTGATCGTGCCGTGGCTGCAGCTCAACAGCCTTGGCCTGACGATATCGATCCACCCGAATACGGAAGATCCGCGCGCCGACCATCTGTATTACGCGCTGTGGGTGAACCGTTCGGAGCCCGTGAATGGCTATGTGATGAAGAAGCCGGGGCCGGGCGAGCCGAGAGTCGAGCAGATTTTTGTCAATACGCGCCCGGCGGTGAAAATCGAACGGGCATGAGTTGGGCATAAAAGAAAACGCCACGCCAGTGTGAGCTGGCATGGCGTTTTGATGGATATGGCGTGTATTAGCCGTGTTTCTGGATGAATTCGCCGATTTTCGGGCAAATGATCTCGCGCCAGCGGCGGCCCGAGAAAATGCCGTAGTGGCCGCATTTCGGCGCCACGAAGTCTTGCTGCATCTCGGCAGGGATGCCGGAACACAAGTCGTGCGCCGCCTGCGTCTGGCCGGCGCCAGAAATGTCGTCCAGTTCGCCTTCTACGGTAAACAGCGCCACATTCGTGATGTCTTGCGGACGCACCAGCTGGCCGCCCACTTTCCAGGTGCCCATCGGCAGGCTGAATTCTTGGAAAACCGTTTTGATGGTTTCCAGGTAGTACTCGGCCGGCATGTCCAGCACGGCGTTGTACTCGTTGTAGAACTGGCGGTGGCCTTCCGCCGGCTCGTCATCGCCCGTCACCAGGTGCATGTAGAACTCGCGGTGGCTTTGTGCGTGGCGGCCCGGGTTCATGGCGATGAAACCGGCGTGCTGCAGGAAGCCTGGATACACTTTGCGGCCAAAGCCAGGGTAGTTCGGCGGCACCGCGTAGATCACGGTGTTTTCAAACCACGAGAATTTCTTTTCCGTCGCAAGGTTGTTTACTTGCGTAGGCGAGCGGCGCGGGTCGATGGGGCCGCCCATCATCGTCATGGTCTTCGGCATGAGCGGATCTTTTGCCGTCGCCATCAGCGAGATGGCAGCCAGCACGGGCACGGTCGGTTGACAGACGGAAATCACGTGCAAGTCAGGCGCCAGCAGGCGGATGAACTCTTGCACATAATAGATGTAGTCGTCGAGGTGGAACGGGCCTTCCGTCAGCGGTACCATGCGCGCGTCCGTCCAGTCGGTGACGTAGACATCATGCTCGGCCAGCAAGCCGCGCACGGTATCGCGCAGCAGGGTCGAGTGGTGACCGGACAGGGGGGCAACCAGCAAAACTTTGGGCTGTTGCAAGCCAGTGGCTTCTTTTTTGAAGTGTATCAGGCGGCAAAACGGTTTTGTCACGACAACGTGTTCGCGGATGTCGACGCTCTCGCCCTGGACAAGCACGGACTTGATGTCGAATTGCGGTTTTTCGTAGTCTTTGCCAAGGCGGTACATCAGCTCGTAGCCGGCTGCGATGCGTTGCGAAAACGGAGTGTGGGCCAGTGGGGAAACCGGGTTGGTAAATAACTTGGAGGACATGTCTGCCCATTGCATCACCGGAGTGAGGAAGGAGCGTTGCAGTTCGTGCAGTTGGTAAAGCATATAGAGTCCTTGTTTAATTCCAAGCGCCAATATCGGCTCAAATATCATAATCCAATTCTACGATATTTGTTGAGGACAAAATGTGCTTTACCGCGCATAGGCCCATAGTTTGCGCATCGTTGTGACACCGCGCCACACTTGCGTGGATAGACCTGCAATGATGTTTTAAAAGCAAAAAAAGCAGCGTTTCCGCTGCTTTTGGTACATTTATTTGCCGCCACGCCCCTGCGGGGAGGAATATTCCTCCCGGAATGGCCGCCGCAACTGCCGTGCGCTTAGCGCACCAGCATGTCGAGCTTGTCCTTGACGTCCTTGTATTGCTCGGCTTCCGGCAAGGCAGCCTTCGTTTTGGTGATCGAAGGCCAGTTGCGGGCCAGATCGACGTTGATCTTGATGAAGGCTTGCTGATCGCCCGGTACGTCTTCTTCCGCGAAAATCGCGTTCACCGGGCACTCTGCCACGCAGACGGCGCAGTCAATACATTCGTCCGGATCGATCGCCAGGAAGTTCGGGCCTTCCCGGAAACAATCTACCGGGCAGACATCGACGCAGTCGGTATAGCGACAGGCGATGCAGGATTCGGTGACAACGTGGGTCATAACAGTCCTATCAATTTTGGGGGAGGTGCTGTAGCGCCTGCAGGAACCTCGGCGGCGCATACTAAAGCAAAGCATTGTATTTTAAGGCAATTCGCTATTTCTCACAAATCCCGCTTATATACAATACATATAAGCAAATTCATTTTTTCGCGTTGCCGTTGCCGCGCAGAGAGTGTAATTCAGCGACTATCCGGGACGTTGCCATGACGAACGCGGCAAGAAAGCGACAGTCGCCCGATGCTGCAGGGTGCAGGGCGGGCGGCGTGCTGTCTTGTCGTGTGGTGTTTTTGTTTTACTCAAGTCAAGATCTGCGCAAATAAGTGCCGGAACAATCAGGCGCTGGCGCGTATTTGCGTCAGCAATTGCTGCCAACGTGCATTTTCAGCGCTGCCATCCTCGGCAAACGTGATGGTGCGGCGCGCGGTCGGCGCATCGACGGTGATCTGCCAGTGGGGGATATCTGCGCCCACTTGTTCGCCTGTGGCTTGCTGGTGCGTGAAAAAGCCGCTACTGGCCAATGCCGCTTCCAGCCCGGGGCCAGCCGGATGGGCTTGCGTATCGATGTCATATTGTTCACTCAGGCCGGCAAAGCCGCCGCTGCTGCGGGCTGAAATTTTCATGCTGCTCCTTGTTGTCGAGGGTGGTGGGGCCAGTCCGGCAGGTTTGAAGCGGGCGCGCTGGTGCGCAGCTGCACTGCGCAGTTGTACTGTCTAGCGGGCGCCGTAACTGCGGCACCAGGCGGCCAGCGCTTCGCGCTCCGCTTCGAGCAATTGGTCCGACTCGCTGTATTCTGCATGGTTCATGGTACCGCAGCAGGCGCGCCTGTCTTGCACGGCACCGTCCCCGTCGACGACGTCGGGGGCAAAGGTCATCTGGCCATCCGCTGTCATGGCATTGGCCTTGAGCACTTCGCGCACGGTAAAGCTGTTGCGGATGAAGTCCAGGTAGGCGCCGTTGCCGTCGGCCTCGGTGATCGTCAGCATGTGGCCGGCCACGTCGGCATACGTGGCCGCATGGTCAGGAGAGGCCACCAGCGCGCGCAGGACCAGGCTGCGCAGGTAGTCGCCGCAGCGGTGCAGCACGGCCGCATCGTCTTCCAGCTGGGGCTGGCGTTCGTGGGCAAAGATGTCGGCCAGGATGTCGTAGATGGCGCCCGTAAACACTTGCGAGATGGCGTGCACTTCCGTGCCTGCTTCCGATAATTTGATGTCGTTGTCGGCATTGCGCAAGCCGTTTGGCCGGCCCAGGGCCAGGCCGAACTGCTCGGCCAGGTCGGCCAGGAAGGTCTTGTCGTGCAGGTCGGACTTGGTCTGGGCAATCACCGCTTCTACCTGGTCCAGCTGCGACAGGGCGAGGAAGATGGCTGTCAGGTCGCCGAACGATTCGTGCAAGCCGCCCGTCTGCGGTGGATTATTGTTGAGCAGCCAATTCGGCTTGAGGCCATCGAGGATGGCGTGTCCCGCTTCATGCGAGACGATGTCGAGCGAGCGGCAGGTGTAGACGCGCTCGGTGGCGCCGCTGGGGATGAAGTCGCCGAACTTGAGGGCCTTGTCGCTGCGGCTGTAATACGCATTCATGACATTGGGCAAGCCGTGCGGAAACACGCGCAGGGGCGCCGTATTGCTGGCGCTATTCCATTGCCAGGGCAGAGGCGGCGCTGTGTCGTTGCTGGCCAGCGCGCGCTGGTACATGGTGAGCGTCATGCGCACGATGGCAAAGGTATGCACGGCATCGAACTGGTCTGTGTTGGGCGAGACGATGAAGTCGCCGAAGGTATTTGGGCTGACCTGCGCGATGCCCGGTTCGCCAAACGTGATGCGCGCGTCGCGCGGGCCTTGCAGGATCAGGCCTGGCAAGAAGGCCTTGCGCGTGCCCAGGTCGCTGACGGACGGGTCTTGTTTCCAGATCAGCACGCGCGAACCGACGGGCACAGCGGCCAGATTGCGGGCCGTTGCGTCGCTCAGGCGGGGTGGGCCCGGCTGCAGGGTCAGTTGCGCACTCTTGCGGTGCTGGCGGTAGGGCGCCGATGGGGTAGGGACATAGCCGACGGGCAAGGATACGCATTTGCTCAATACGGCTTCGACCGGTACGATGACTTTCTGGTCCATGGTAGCTCTCCAAAACACGCGCAACTGGAACTGGAATAGTCGTCCCGCTTCGGCGTGTCCGGTTTGATGCCGCGCAAACGACATGTGGGGCGGCGGCCGTTTTTTTGCCAGGCCGGTGCCGGGCATGGTCGTGCCCGTCGCATGGCGGCTGGTATGATGCTGGCCGTATTGCCCCCGTTTTTAATAAAAGGATCGTTTGATGGCGGATATAAATATAGTTCAGCAACATAAGCTGACAGCAGCAAAGGCGCGCGAAGCGGCGCAGCAAGTAGCCGACAAGCTGGCCCAGGAGTATGACCTGGCGTGCACCTGGGATGGCGATGTGCTGCACTTCGAACGCAGCGGCGTCGATGGTTCGCTGACCCTGGAAAAAGAGCAGGCGCAACTGCAAATCAAGCTGGGCTTCATGCTCAGCGCCTTTGCCTCCACTATCGAAGGCAAGATTGCCGAGAAGATGCGCAAGGTGTTTACCGAAGCAGTTTGATGGCGTTGCACCCGCTTGTCTGGCGCCCTGTTTGGTGCTAGGGAGCGTGCCGCAGTGATGGGCGAAAAGACGATGCATGCACGTCGCTTTTCGCCTTTTTTACGTCCGACTGTACGTTAGCGAACATTGCTAGCACATTTCCATTTGGAAAGCCATTGGACTTTGCTGGCTTTTTGCGTTACAATTGAGTCATATTTACAACAGCTACACCGCGTTTCACCTTCTGCTTCGCAGTACTCCCCACTCGCTGAGTGGTGAATAATTCCTTGGGTTTTACACCCGCATCCAGTTAAACGTAAGTAATCGATTTTTTCGGTTAAATACATTTGGTGCCATGTATTTGCATGGCGCTAGCGTTGTTAAAAGTCCTGAACCACAGCCTCTTTTAGCACGCACACGACACCCCGGCATCGGCTTTGGCCATCCGCTGGTCACACGCGTGTCACCCCCCTGTTTCCTGTCGCTCCCGTGCGCTTTTGCGCCGTGGCGTAGCCGACGGAACGGGGTTTGCTGATTCCCGCCGCAAGCTAGCAGCTTGCTGGGTTTCATTCCATTCGTCAAATCGAGGGAGAACCACATCGTGGCAAAACAAATCATTATCGACCATGTATTCAAAGTGTTCGGCGACAAGCCAGAAGAAGCACTTGAACTCGTCCGTCAGGGCGCCAGCAAGCAGGACATCCTGGCCAAGACCGACTGCACCATCGGCGTCTTCGACGCCACCTTTACCATTGAAGCGGGCGAAATCTTCGTCATCATGGGCCTGTCCGGTTCGGGCAAGTCGACCCTGGTGCGCATGCTGAACCGCCTGATCGAGCCAACCGCCGGCCGCATCCTGATCGACGGCAACGATATCAATACCTTGCCGGACGCCCAGCTGCGCGCCTTGCGCCGCAAGGACATCAGCATGGTGTTCCAGTCATTCGCGCTGCTGCCGCAAATTACCGTGCTCGATAACACTGCCTTCGGCATGGAGCTGGCTGGCATGCCAAAGGTTGAGCGCCATGCGCTGGCCCAGCAAGCTTTGGAGCAAGTGGGCCTGGATGGCTACGGCGCCAGCTATCCCGACGAATTGTCGGGCGGCATGCAGCAGCGCGTGGGCCTGGCCCGTGCACTGGCTTGCGATCCATCGATTTTGCTGATGGATGAAGCGTTTTCCGCGCTCGATCCGATTATCCGTACGGAAATGCAATCAGAACTGCTGCGCTTGCAGCAAATCAAGCGCCGCACCATCGTCTTCATTTCGCATGATCTCGACGAAGCCATGCGCATCGGCGACCGCGTTGCCATCATGAAAGACGGTCACGTGGTGCAAGTGGGCACGCCGGAAGAAATCCTGCGCAAACCAGCCAACGATTACGTGCGCAACTTCGTGCGCGGCGTCGATGCTGCCGCCGTCTTCAAGGCCAGCGACATTGCCCGCAAGAGCCAGATCGTGGTGTCGGAATCGCCGAGCCGCGGCTCGCGCGCCGCGCTGTCGATGCTGGAAGAGCAGGATCGCGCCTTTGCGTATATCGTCAATCCGCAACGCAAGTTCCTCGGCGTCGTCTCGGTCGATTCGCTGCGCAATGCGCTCGACGGCCATGTCGGCCCGCTGGGCCTGGCGCATGCCTATCTGCCCGACGTGCAGACCATCAATGCAGATGAGCCAGTCGCCGGCCTGTTCGGCCAGGTGGCGCAACTGCCTTACGCCGTCCCTGTGGTGGCCAATGATGGCAGCTTCCGTGGCGCCATCAGCAAGACGACCTTGCTGAAGTTCCTCGACCGCGATACGCCAGCCATTGCCGAGCCACAATTACAGAAAGGACAAGCATGAACCCAAGCACCGTTTCCACAGTAGAACCTGTTGTTGAACAGGCCGCCCAGATCAATCCCTGGGCGCTGACGCCGCCCACCGAGGCCAGCACCGCCTGGCTGGACGCCGCCGCGCCTGCCGTGCAGCCGGAACATGCGAGCGGCTTTCACCTGACACAGATTTTCGACGGCTCGCTGCCGCTGGAAAGCTGGATCAACCAGGGCCTGGGCTGGGTCGTGGCGCATTTCCGTCCTTTCTTCCAGGCAGTGCGCGCGCCGATCGACAGCACCCTGAACGGCGTGGAAGGCGTGCTGCTGGCGGCCCCGTCGCTGACGGTGATCGCCATCATCGGTTTGCTGGCGTGGCAATTTACCAGCCGTACCCTGGCCGTCGGCACCGTGCTGGCGCTGCTGGTGGTGTCGATGCTGGGCATCTGGCCGGAAGCCATGACCACCCTGTCGCTGGTGCTCACTTCGCTGGCGTTCTGTCTGGCCATCGGCTTGCCGTTGGGTATTTTCCTCGCCAGCAGCGATCGCGCGCAGAATATTCTGCGCCCCCTGCTGGACGCCATGCAGACCACGCCTGCCTTCGTGTATCTGGTGCCGGTAGTGATGCTGTTCGGTATCGGTAATGCGCCGGGCGTGATCGTGACCATCATCTTTGCCCTGCCGCCGCTGGTGCGCCTGACCAACCTGGGTATCCGCCAGGTGCGTCCGGACTTGATCGAAGCGGCCCGCGCGTATGGTGCCTCGCCGTGGCAGTTGCTGACCCGCGTACAGTTTCCGCTGGCCATGCCATCCATCATGGCTGGTATCAATCAGTCGCTGATGCTGTCGCTGTCGATGGTCGTGATCGCCTCTATGATCGCCGTCGGTGGCCTGGGGCAAATGGTACTGCGCGGCATCGGCCGCCTGGACATGGGTCTGGCCACCGTTGGCGGCCTGGGCATCGTGTTGCTGGCCATCACCCTGGACCGTTTGACGCAAGCGATGGGCCAGCCACGCCGTGGCGTGCGCCACTGGTATCAGACGGGTCCTGCCGGTTTTGTGCTGCGCCTGGTGCGCGGCAATGCCGCCAAGGCTGAAGCCAATGCCGCACAGCAAGCCACGCTGGCCAACGCACAATAAGAAAGGAATCACATGCATCAAATTGACAATTTTAAAGTGACGCAAAAATCGCAACGCAAGTTCCAGCTGTTTTCCGCCCTGGCGATCGCCGCCCTGGCCCTGACCACCAGCCTGGCCATGGCGCAGACGCCGGCCGCCCCCGCCGATGCGCTGCCCGGCAAGGGCGTCAAGGTGCAGCCGCTGCAAAGCTCGATCGCGGAAGAAACCTTCCAGACCATGCTGGTCGACAAAGCCCTGGAAAAGCTCGGCTACGAAGTGCAGCCGATCAAGGAAGTGGAGTATCCGACCGCGCATATCGCCATCGCCAACGGCGACGCCACCTTCATGGCCGTGCACTGGGACCCCATGCACAAGGATTTCTATAACAATGCAGGCGGCGACGCCAAGCTGTTGCGCACGGGCCAGTATGCCGGTCCTGCCGCGCAAGGTTATCTGATCGACAAGGCGACGGCGGAAAAGTACAACATCACGAATATCGACCAGTTGCGCGATCCCACCCTGGCCAAGCTGTTCGACCACGATGGCGATGGCAAGGCTGACTTGACGGGCTGCAACCCCGGCTGGGGCTGCGAAGCGCTGATCGAGAAGCACATGGATGCGTACAAATTGCGCGAGACGGTGACGCACGTGCAGGGCAGCTATGCGGCCCTGATCGCCGACACCCTGGGCCGCTACAAGCGTGGCGAATCGATCCTGTACTACACGTGGACGCCGTACTGGGTCAGTGGCGTGCTGGTGCCTGGCAAGGATGTGGTCTGGCTGAAAGTGCCGTTCTCGGCCAATCCGGACAAGGTGAATACCCGCCTCGACGATGGCAGCGATTACGGCTTTGCCGTCAACACGGCGCGCATCGTGTCCAACAAGGCCTGGGCGGAGAAAAACCCGGCCGCCGCCAAGCTGTTCGAAGTGATGCAATTGCCCGTGGCCGACATCAATGCGCAGAACGAGCGCATGCGCCGCGGTGAAAGCACGCAGGCCGATATCGCCCGCCATACGGCAGGCTGGATCAAGTACCACCAGCAAAAGTTTGACGGCTGGATCGCGCAAGCGCTGGCGGCTGCCAAGAAGTAAGTATTCACGCCGTTTCAGCATGAAAGAGTGGCTACCGTTTTGGTAGCCACTTTGACGTTAACGGCCTGCTTTTGTGGTTTTTGGTGAGTTTTCAGCCATTTTTGGCCAGTTTCAGGTGCAAAATGGGGAAAGGCTTGCCGAACGGATCGAGTTCGGAACGGCTATCCTCGATAAAGCCCAGGTGGCGGTAAAAGCCATGGCCTTGCGTGTTGTGCTCGTTGACATCGACGGCCTTGGCTTGCAGGCTGGCGATGGCGTACTGGAGCAGCGCGCGACCGGCGCCGCTGCCGCGCTGCTCGGGATGCACGAACAGCATCTCGATGTTGGCGTGCTCGACGCACAGGAAGGCATACGCGACGCCGTCATCGGCGCGCAGCACGTGCAGCAGGCGTTCGGCCGTCACTCTGGCCAGCTCGTCGCGCACGAAGGGCATCAGGAAGGCAATATCGCTATCGGCAAGAAAATCGTGGGTGGCGCGTACGGACAGGTGCCAGACGTCGAACAAACGGGGCAAGTCGGCGGCATGCGCCAGAGAAACCTGGGAAAGCGGTGATGGTGTCATGCAGAAATTATACTGCCCCGGCAGGCGTCGGGGCAGGGGGGGAAGATCAGTCCTTCAAGTCTTCGATCAGGTCGATGTATTGCTGTTGCGCCTCGTCCTTCGAGGTGCCGGCCAGGGCCGCCCAGGCGTCGAACTTGGCGCGGTTGACGAAGTCGGTCATGCCAGGACGCTCGCCTGTGGCGTCGCCGCTCGACGCTTGCTTGAACAAGGCGTAGATTTTCAACAAGGTCATATTGTCCGGACGCTCGGACAGGGTCTTGGAATCGAGCTGCGCTTGTTCGAATTGCTCTTGTAAACTCATGATGGCTCCTGTGTGCTGATGGAATCGCTGGAAAAGTACGGCAGGCCCGGCGGAGTGGCCACCTTGCATGCTGCAGTGCCTGACATCATAGTGAAAAAAGGGCGCCGTGCATTAGAGGAGACACTCAAAAAAAACGCCGTCTCAAGGACGGCGTCTGGCGGCAGGCAGTGTCTGGACTGCCTGGCAGTCTTATACGCCCAGCAGTTCGACGTCGAAAATCAGGGTGGCGTTCGGTGGAATCGCGCCGCCGGCGCCGCGTGCCCCATAGCCCAGTGCTGCGGGGATGATCAACTGGCGCTTGCCGCCCACTTTCATGCCTTGCACGCCTTCGTCCCAGCCTTGAATGACGCGGCCTGCGCCCAGCGGGAATTCGAATGGGTCGTTGCGGTCCTTGCTCGAATCAAATTTCGAACCGGCGCTGCCGTCGTCGTTTTGCAGCCAGCCCGTGTAATGCACGACAACATTGTTGCCGGCTTGGGCTTCAGCGCCTTCGCCGACGACGGTGTCGATGTATTGCAGGCCGGAAGCGGTAGTGGTGGTGGTCATGATAATCCTTGTGTAGGCGATGAAAGCTTCAGATTGTAGAGCAATGAGTTGCAAAGCGCCATTCCAGGCGCGGCGCAGGGAAAAAGGGGAAATTACGGAGATGTGTGGCTGCCGGTCGCATTTAAGGGGGGATTTCACACAATAGATACAGTGTTCCACGTAAAATACCTATTTTGTATTTAACAGTGATTTCTTCCATGTTCCGCAGTCTACGCCGCCTTGTTTTTTCCTCGCTGTGCCTGGTTTCCGCAATATCGACGGCGCAAGCCGAAGTGGTGGTGGTGCTCAATTCCCGTGATGCTACGGTACAACTGCTGGACCAGAAAACCTATGCTCCCCTGTCCACCTTTGCCGTCGGCAAGGAACCGCATCATCTGATGGAGACGCCGGATGGAAAATCGCTGATCGTCGCCAGTTCCGTCGGCAACGAATTGATCTTCCTCGACCCCGTGTCGGGCCAGATCCAGCGCCGCATCAGCAATATCCTCGACCCTTACCAGATCGGCTTTTCGCCGGACCAGAAGTGGTTCATTTCGAATTCGCTGCGCCTGGATCGCATTGACCTGTACCGCTACGACGGCAAGAACCTGACCCTGGTCAAGCGCATCGCGCTAGCAAAATTGCCCAGCCACATGGCGTTTACGGCCGACAGCAGCATGGCTTTCATTACGCAGCAGGGCAGCAACCAGGTCAGCGCCATCGACCTGGCCACGCAAACCGTCAAATGGACCATGCCTGTCGGCCCGGCACCGGCCGGCATCACGATGACGCCCGATGGCAAGCATTTGCTGGTGGGTATCATGGGCAGCGATTACGTGGAAGTGATCGACTGGCGCACGCAAAAGACCGTCAAGCGCATCAAGGCGGGCGCCGGCACGCATAATTTCCGCGCGCTCGGTGACAACCGCATGACGTTCGTGTCGAACCGCGTGTCGAACACCATCAACATCATCGACCAGAAGACGCTTGAAAACGTGGGCACCATCAATGTGCCCGGCGGCCCCGATTGCATGGAAATCACGCCCGATGGCAAGACCATGTGGGTCACCCTGCGCTGGATCAAGAAAGTTGCTGTGATCGATTTGACCACGCGCAAAGTGATCAAGATGATACCGGTGGGCCGCTCGCCCCACGGCGTGTATTTCGCCACCCACTCGCCGCGCATGTGATGACGGGTAGGATGATGAAACGCCTCACTTTCGCGGGCGGCGTGCCCGCCATGCTGCTGTGCGCCGGCGCCATGCTGTCGCCCGCGCATGCCGCCGCACCGGCACCAGCAGCACCGGCAACAGCCGCATCTTCAGCCCCAGCCGCCTGCAAGGGCACCATCTACATGACGTTCGACACAGGTAGCCAGTCGCAAGCGCAACTGATCGCCGACGTGCTGAATCAACGCCATGTGAAGGCAACCTTCTTCCTGGCCAATGAAAAGACCACGCGCGGCGACTATTCGCTCGATGCCGCGTGGGCGCCGTACTGGAAGGCCCGCGTCGCCGAAGGCCATGCATTCGGCACGCATACGTTTGACCACGTGTACTGGAAGAAGGATCTGGCCAACGGCTTGACCCAGGTCAAGCCCCAGTTCGGCAAGGACGGCGGCAAGCTGGCCTCCTTCACCGATAAGCAGTTCTGCGAGCAATTGCGCCGCGTTGATACGCGCTTCCAGGAGTTGACCGGGCACAAGCTCGATCCATTCTGGCGCGCGCCGGGCGGCTACACGTCGCCGCGCACCCTGGCCGCCGGCAGCGCCTGCGGCTACCAGCATGCGGGCTGGGCGCCGGCGGGCTACTCGGGTGATGAGCTGCCCAGCGACAAGTATCCGAACGCCATGCTGCTGAAAAAAGCCCTGGCGAACTTGCGCAGCGGCGACATTTTCATTGCGCACATGGGCATCTGGTCGCGCAAGGAGCCGTGGGCACCGGCCAATCTGGACGCCCTGATTACCGGCTTGCAAGACAAGGGCTTCTGCTTTGCCACCTTGCGCGAGCATCCTGCCTACGCGCAGAAGAAGGGCCAGCCATGACCGCCGCCGACATCCTCGGCTTCGTCACGCCCGCCATCGACGCCGTGGTCGACGCCTTTGGCGTGGCGCAAGGCTGGCTGTTCCAGACTGTGGTGAATCCCCTCGTGTATCACCTGGGTTTTGGCGAATTCACGGAAGAGGCGTTCGAGGGCACGGAATGGCTGCTGATCGGCCTGTGCGAACTGGTGCTGCTGTTTCTCGTGCTGCGCCCGCTCGAAGCCTTGATTCCCGCGCAAAAAATGACGGATCCGCGCGCCCGCTGGAACGATTTTATCTACACCGTACTGCACCGCATCGGCCTGTTTTCTGTCGTGGTCTTCTTCACGCTCGATCCGCTGATGGATGCATTGGCGGGCGCTTTGCGTTTCGACAATATCCATCCCTTGAATCTGGAGTCGCTGTTGCCCGGCATCAGTCCCTTGCTCAGTTTTATCATTTATTTTGTGATACTGGACTTCGTCGACTATTGCTACCATCGGGCCTCGCACCATTTCGGCTGGTGGTGGGGCTTGCACAGCTTGCATCACAGCCAGCAAAACATGAACTTGTGGAGCGATGACCGCAACCACTTGCTCGATGACTTCCTGCGCGACGTGGTGATGGCCCTGGTGGCGCTCGGTATCGGCGTGCCGCCGGGCCAGTACGTGCTGCTGGTGTCGATTTCGCGCATTCTGCAAAGCTTGCAGCATGCGAATGTGAGGATACACTTCGGCCGCATCGGCGAGCGGCTGTTGATCTCGCCCCGTTTCCACCGCACGCACCACGCGATCGGCGTGGGGCACGAGTCGAAAGGCAAGGGCAGCATGGGTGGTTGCAACTTCGGCGTGGTCTTGCCGATTTGGGATATGCTGCTGGGCACCGCGAATTTCTCGGCGGGCTATGCGCGCACGGGCGTGCGCGACCAGTTGGCCCGCATCGACAGCCATGGCGTGGGCCGGCCGGGGCGCCATTATGGCCACGGCTTCTGGCAACAGCAATGGCTGGGTCTGCGCCGCATGGTGGAATTTGCAAGAATTAAACGAAAAGGACGCCGTTGATGCGTAATGTGCTGAATTCGTATGGCCGCGCCCTGCTGTCGCAATTGCACGGCAAGATACTGCTGCTGAGCATCGCGCCCTTCATCCTGTCGCTGATCCTGTGGGGCACACTGTTGTATGTAGGCCTGCAGCCGCTGATCGACAGCCTGCATGCGCTGTTCACGCAGTATGATTTCTTCCGCACCAGCGGCCAGGTGCTGGCCACCTTTGGCCTGGGTGTGCTGAAAGCCGTGATCGTGCCCCTGATCGCCATGTTCATGCTGCTGCCGCTGATGATATTGACGGCGCTGATCTTCATGGGCGTGTTCGCCATGCCGGCCATCGGCCGCCACATTGGCGGGCGGCACTTTCCGCAACTGGAAAAGAAACATGGCGGCAGCCTGGCTGGCAGCGTCGGTACCTCGCTGGCCACGTTCTTGCTGTTCATCGTCGTCTGGGTGGTCATGCTGCCCCTGTATGCGTTTCCGCCCGCCGCATTGGTGGGGCAAGCCGTGCTGTGGGGTTGGCTGACTTACCGCGTGATGGCGTATGACGCCATGGCCGACTATGCCAGTGTGGAAGAGCGTCACGCCATCATGCGCACGCAGCGCTGGCCCCTGCTGGCCATCGGCATGGTCTCCGGCGCGGCCGGCGCCGTGCCGGGCATGCTGTGGATGGGCGGCGTGATGTCGGTGGTGTTCTTCCCCTTCCTGGCGGCGTTCGCCATCTGGCTGTATGTACTGATCTTTATCTTTACGGGTCTGTGGTTCCAGTATTACTGCCTGGAAGCACTGTCGCGTTTGCGGGGCGTACGCGGCATGACCGACGTGGCGCCTGCGGACGCTTGAGTATTTTTGTCGAATTCTACGAGGAAGTTTCATGGCTATCGGATTGATCATCATCGGCGACGAAATCCTGTCGGGCAAGCGCACCGACCAGCATTTCCCGAAAGTAGTGAGCATGCTCAAGCAGCGCGGCTTGCAGCTGAGCTGGGCGGAATACGTGGGCGACGAGCCGGCACGCCTGGTCGCCTTGCTCAAGCGCAGTTTTGCCAGCGGCGACATCGTTTTCAGCTTTGGCGGCATCGGCGCCACGCCGGACGACCATACGCGCCAGGCGGCGGCCGATGCGCTGGGCTTGCCGCTGGTGCTGCATCCGCAGGGCAAACTCAATATCGAGCAGCGCATCACGGAGATGGGCGAAGAGGCGGGCGTGCCGGCGGACTTGAACTCGCCGGAAAATCTGCACCGCCTGAAAATGGCGGAGTTTGTCGAAGGCGCCGAGCTGATTCCGAATCCGTACAACAAGATAGCCGGCTTTGCCGTGCGCGAACATTACTTCGTACCGGGCTTCCCCGTCATGTCCTGGCCCATGATCGAATGGGTGCTCGACACGCATTACAGCCATTTGTTCAACCAGGTGCCGCATGCGGAACATGCCTTGCTCGTGTATGAAACGGCCGAATCGTTGCTGACGCCGCTGATGGTGCGCCTGGAAGCGGAGTTTCCGCTGATCAAGGTGTTCAGCCTGCCCAGCGTGGGCGATGCGCAAACGCGCCGGCATATCGAACTGGGCGTCAAGGGCGAACCGGCGCAAGCTGCGGCCGCCTTTGCGGACATGCGCGCCGCGCTCGACGCCCTGCACGCGGAATACACCACCATCTGAGCTGCTGCCAGCCCGGCGCCGGCGGCTTTTTCGCTGGCGTCCAGCCCGCCTTGCATCTATGTACGCAAGCGTACGTTCCAGGACGTTGTTTTTTTGCGAAAATCTTTAATGAAGCAAGATTTTTGTGTGCGCTCGTCAGTCGTTTTCATGCCGATGTGGTGGAATGGTGAACAGGAGCCTGGCGTGTCAAACGCGGGGTTGCCTGCCTGTGCAGTAGCGTGTTTTTTGATTCACTGGTATGGACATCATGTTAAGCAAGCTTTGTTGTGACCGGCCTTGGCTGGCCCACGTCTTATCCTGCGCGGAGCGGTATCGCTACCGCCTTTTCCGCGCCGTCCAAACCCAACTTTACCCCAGTATCCCATGACAGACACAGGCGTCAACCTGGCCGCGCAAGAGCGGCCCCCCTCTGATCCAGTTGCCGAGGCACCGCCGCCGGCGAGCCCGCCGAAGAAGCGCCGTTCGCGCATCTGGCCGATCTTTGCCATCATTGTGCTGGCGCTGATCGCCGGCGTGGCCTGGTTCGTCATGCGTGAAGTGCGCACCTCGGCCCTGCAGGCGGAGTTTTTCACGCGCCTGGACCGCCAACTGACGTTCAAGGTCGAGCCTGGCCCCGCACCGGCGGGCGCCATCCGCTATCCGCAGCACGGCCCGTATGACGAGCGGCTCGGCTATGCCAGCCTGCCGGACTTTATTAGCAAGCTCAATGCGCGCGACTATGCCGTCACGGCGCAGGCGCGTATGTCGCCGAAGATGGTGCAACTGGTCGACCGCGGCGTCTTTGCCACGTATCACGAGAAAAACCGCGCCGGACTGACCATCCTCGATTGCCGCGCCGCGCCCCTGTTCGCGGCCAGCTATCCCGAGCGCATGTTCGACGGCTTCGCTGATGCGCCGCCCGCGCTGGTGCAAAGCCTGCTGTTCATCGAAAACCGCGAATTGCTCGATCCGGGCACGCCCGAGCGCAATCCCGCCGTGGAATGGGACCGCCTGAGCAAGGCGATTCTGGACAAGGCGCTGAACCTGTTCGGCGGCCACCGGGGCGGTGGCGGCAGCACCCTGGCCACGCAAATTGAAAAATACCGCCATTCGGAAGATGGCCGTACCAGTTCCATGCAGGACAAGCTGCTGCAGATGCTGTCGGCCAGCCTGCGCTCGTACCAGGATGGCGAAAACACCATGGAAGCGCGGCGCAAGATCGTCGTCAACTACCTGAATACCGTGCCGCTGTCGGCAAAAAGCGGTTTTGGCGAAGTCAACGGCATCGGCGACGGAATGTGGGTCTGGTATGGCCGTCCATTCGCCGAGGTGAAGACTTTGCTCAAGGGTAATATGGACCAGCCGGGCAGTGCGCTGGCCTACAAGCAGGCGCTGAGCCTCTTGATCGCGCAGCGCCGCCCTTCGCATTATCTGGTGGCCGGCGGCGCCGACCTGGAAGAATTGACCAACAGCCATCTGCGTTTGCTGGCGCAAGCGGGCGTGATTTCGCCGCAGCTGCGCAATGCGGCCATCGCCGAAAAGCTGCGCCCGTCGGCGGCTTCGGGCGTGCAGTCGGAAGCGTCCACCTCGTTCGTCACGCGCAAGGCCTCGAATGCCGTGCGCAACCATCTGGCCAGCATGCTCGGCGATCCGCGCTTGTACAACCTCGACCGCCTGGACCTGAAAGTGGTCAGCACGCTCGACGCGCAGGCGCAAAACGCCGTCACCAAGGTCTTGCGCGAATTGCGCGATCCTGAAGTGGCGAAAGCGGCCGGCCTGACGGGCAAGGGCATGCTGGGCAATGGCGACCCGGCCAACGTGGTCTACAGTTTTACCCTGCTGCAAAAGGGCGAGCAAGCCAACTTGCTGCGCGTGCAAACGGATAACTTTGACCAGCCGCTCGACATCAACGAAGGCGCCAAGCTGGACCTCGGTTCCACGGCCAAGCTGCGCACCCTGGTGACGTATATGGACATCATCGACCAGTTGCACCAGCGCTACAGCGGCATGGGTGCCGCCGAACTGAATAAAATCGCCGTCGATCCGAAGGACATGCTGTCGCAGTGGGCGATTGCTTACCTGAAACCATTGCCGCTCGGCGAGGCGCGCAAGCTGCCCGCCATGCTGGCGGCTGCCATGGAACGCAAATATTCGGGCAATCCGGGCGAAGGTTTCTTCACGGGTGGCGGCTTGCACCATTTCGGCAACTTTTCCAAGCTCGACGATAGCCGCATCATGACCGTGCAGCAGGCGCTGCGCCAGTCGACCAACCTGGTGTTCGTGCGCCTGATGCGCGACGTGGCGCGCTACTACATGTTCTCGCGCCCCGATTCCTCTGCCTCGCTGCTGGCGGATGCGGACGACCCGCGCCGGGCGCAGTACCTGAGCCGTTTTGCCGACAAGGAAGGGCGCGAATTCCTGCACCGCTTCTACCAGAAGTACCGTGGCAAGAGCGTCGACGAGCAGGAAAAGATCTTGCTGGCCAGTATCCGCCCGACCCCCGTGCGCCTGGCGAATATCTTCCGTACCGTCAATCCGAAGGGCACGGTGGCGGAATTCGGCGATTTCCTCAACGCCAACCTGCCATCGCAAAACGAAGTGCCGCCCGAGCGCGCGGCCAAGATGTACCAGCAGTATGCGATGGAAAACTGGTCGCTGGCCGACCGGGGCTACCTCGCCAATGTGCATCCGCTGGAACTGTGGATGGTGGCGTATCTGCGCCAGCATGAAGGTTCCACCCTGTCGCAGATGGTGGCGGCCAGCGAGAAGGAGCGCCAGGAAGTGTACAAATGGCTGTTCAATACGCACCGCAAGCATGCGCAGGACCGCCGCATCGCCAACTTGCTGGAAGTGGAAGGCTTCCTGGAAATCCACCGCCAGTGGAAGAAGATGGGCTATCCCTTCGATTCCCTCGTTCCATCGTATGCGACGACCCTGGGCGCGTCCGCCGACCGTCCCGCGGCGCTGGCCGAGTTGATGGGCATCATCATCAACGATGGTGTGCGCAAACCGAGCGTGCGCATCGATTCCATGCATTTCGCCGCCAACACGCCATATGACACCATGGTCAAGCGGGGCACGAAGGTGGAGGCGGAACAAGTGCTGTCGCCGGACGTGGCCAAGGCCGTCGCCAAGGCCATCCGCGAAGTGGTGTCGGACGGCACGGCGAAACGGGCGAAGACGGCATTCGTCGGCGCCGACGGCGTGCCGATTCCCATGGGCGGCAAGACGGGCACGGGCGACCAGCGCTTCGACGTGTACGGCGCCGGTGGCCGCCTGATCGAGTCGCGCTACGTGAACCGTTCGGCCACGTTCGTCTTCAATATCGGCGAACGCTTCTATGGCAGCATGACGGCGTATGTGCGGGGACCGGAATCGAAGAACTACGATTTCACCAGCGCCTTGCCCGTGCAACTGCTGGTGTCCCTGGCGCCGAGCCTGATGCCGCTGATCGAGGCGCCCGCGCCGGCCGAGGGCGTGGCCAAGCAGTGCACTAATTAGCAGCTGGCAGGCAGTTGTAGCAAAACGCCGGCGTTCACGCCGGCGTTTTTTTAGCCGGCAAACACGGCGGTTTTATCTGCCAGGCGCGCATGGTAGGCGGCGATGGCGGGAGTCTCGGGGCGCTGCATGGGCGCCATCAGCCAGCGCTTGACGGACAGGCCCAGCACGATATCGGCCAAGGTGAACTGTTCGCCGCAGACGAAGGCGCCCGTGCGCTGCAGCTGCTGTTCCAGCACGCCCATCATCTTGTTCCATCCGGCAATGCCGGCCGCCAGCTGCGCCGCATCTTGGTGAGCGGGGCTGTGGCGCACCAGCGACATGAAGGCGTAGCGCCAGCTGTTGTTCAAATCGCCCATTTGCCAATCCATCCATTTTTCCACTTCCGCGCGGGCGCGGGGGGTACTTGGCAGCAAGTCATCGCGGCCCGCCTGGGCGCACAGGTAGCGGCAAATCGTGTTCGATTCCCACAGGACCAGGTCGCCATCGAGCAGCACGGGCACCATGGCGTTCGGGTTCAAGGCCAGGAAGGCGGGGTCGTCGGTACTGCGAAAGCCGCTGCCCCAGTCTTCGCGTTCGTACGGCAGGTCGAGTTCTTCGCACGTCCACAAGACTTTGCGGACATTGATCGAGGCGGCTTTTCCAAGAATTTTCAGCATGCAGGGCTCCGTGGGGCAGGTGGTCGATCCAGCACTGTAGCGGATTTGGCCATGCCGCGCGCGCGAAAGTGCCTTGCATAGTTGCGTTTTTCTTGGCATCGTAGCCACCCATGAAACCTATGCGCCACCACATGTCCAAAATCCTCGCGTTCAGCCGCTTTTCCGTGCGCGATTTCCTCGCCACCGCCGGTCCCACCCTGCTGCTGGTCGGCGCTTTTTGCGCGCTCGCTTACTGGCTGGTCGACCCGGCGCCGCCGCGCCAGGTGAGCTTGTCGACGGGGCAGGACAATAGCGCCTACGAAGAGTTCGGCAAGAAATACGCGGCCACCCTGGCCAAGCACGGCATCAAAGTGACCTTGCAGCCATCGCTGGGCTCGCAGGAAAACCTGCAGCGCTTAAATAGCGGCAAGACCGATATCGCCTTCGTGCAAAGCGGCTCGACGGAGCACGCCGATGCCGAGCGCCATGGCCTCATATCCTTGGGCAGCCTGTTTACGGAACCCGTCTGGCTGTTCCTGCGCGAAGACAAGGCGGTGACGGAACTGACGCAATTGAAAGGCATGAAGATCAACCTGGGGCCGGAAGGCACGGGCGTGCCCAGCCTGTTCCGGCAGTTGCTGTCGGTGAATGGCGTGGAAGCCAACGAGCTGACCGTGAGCGACTTGCAAAACACGCCCGCCACGGTGGAGCTGCTGGAAGGGCGCATCGACGGCCTCGTGTTCAGCTCGGCGCCGGAAGCGCCGCTGATCCAGATGCTGCTGCAAACGCCGGGCATCAAGCTGTTTGATTTTTCCCAGGCGGAAGCTTATACGCGGCGCCTGCCTTTCCTCACGCATGTCGTCTTGCCACGCGGTATCGTTGACCTGGGGCGTAACGTTCCGGCGCAGGATTACCACCTGATCGCGCCGACGGCCACTTTAGTCGCGCGCGAAGACTTGCATCCAGCCTTGATCGACCTGTTCGTGCAGGCGGCGGCTGGCATTCATGGCGGTACGGGCTGGTTCCAGCAGCAGGGGCAATTCCCGTCCGCGCGCTATACGGAAATCCCCGTGGCACCCGAAGCGCTGAAATTCTACAAGGATGGCGCGCCCGTGCTGCAGCGCTACATGAGTTTCTGGCTGGCCAATTTCTTCGACCGCATGTGGGTGCTGGTGGTGGCGCTGGGTGCTTTGATATTGCCCCTGTCGCGCGTGGTGCCTCCGCTGTACGTGTGGCGCATCCGTTCGCGCGTGTACCGCTGGTATGGCCAGCTGCGCACGGTGGAGCAGGCGCTGGAAGACGTGCCGCAAGAGCAGCGTGCGCAAGTGTATGCGGCGCAATTGAAGCGGCTGGACCAGATCGAGGAAATGGTCAACCAGATCTCGATTCCCCTGTCATTTGCCGATGGCTTGTACGGCTTGCGCAGCCACATCAATTTCGTGCGCAAGCGCATCTTGACCTTGATGGGCGAGCACCAGCCGGCAGAATCAAACTAAGGTGATCGACAGCTTGCGCCCGACTAGCGCGGCGGCGCGCTCCAGGGTGGACAGGGTCACGTCGCTGCTGGGGTCGAGCAGGCGGTCGAGCTGCGAGCGGCTGGTCTGCAGCAGGGCCGCCATACGCGTCTTCGACATCGCTTGTTCCTGCATCGCCTGCGTCAGTTGCCAGGCGATCACTTCCTTGATGGCGCGGGTTTGCGTGTGCTCAAAGATGCCTTCTTCCTTGAGGAAGTCGTCGAGACTGCTGCCGAGGTGGGGAGCGGTGGCGTTCATGTCAGTTCCTTGTGGCGTTTGCGGGCCAGCGCCAGGTCATCTTCCGGCGTCGTCCGGGTTTTCTTGATAAAGCCGTGCAGCGCCACCAGGCAATCGCCGTGATGGCAGATCAGCACGCGGGCGATGCGGTTGCCTGGCAAGCTGCTGCGAATTTCCGATAGACCTTGCCCCAGATGGCGGCACAGGGGCATGCCGACGGGCCAGCGCCATTGCGCGTGCATCAAGTCTTGCCCGATCACATGCCGCTCTTCAAGCGGCAACGACTTGAGCCAGTCGCGCACGGGTTCGCCGCCATTGCCGTTCGCATAGAACAACAGGGTAATCTGCCGCAAGCCGGAAGCATCCATGACGCACCTCTACGTTGTACTATATAAAGTACATTTTCGCAAGGAGAATTTACGCCGCAGTTGAAAAAATCTGGCGCGCATGGATGGTTGTAGCCGATGGCGGGCCGCAGGGTGGCCCGCGAGATCAAACACTGTTCAGATAATCAAGCGGCCAGCGTCAGGCGCCCAGCCACGGCAAGCCCGCCTTGCACCAGCCGCTGATCTGTTTGCGGTGGCCGTCGGCATCCTTGTCGCCTTCGAAGCCTTCGAGGATGTCGAAGCAGTTGATATAGCCGTGCTCGGTGGCCAGCTTGGCCGCATGGCGCGAACGCACGCCGGAGCGGCACAGGAACAGCAGTACCTCATCCTTGCCGGCCTGGGCCGCCAGTTGCGCGAGAAAGTCGGGATTCGGCACGCCGCCCGGGTAGGTGGCCCACTGCACCGCACCATGCTGGGTATCGGCGATGTCGACCCGTCCGACCCAGTCGCGCTCGGCATTCGTGCGCACATCGATGAGCTTGACGGCGGCATCGCCTTGCAGCAAGTCATACGCTTCCTGCGGCGTGACGGCGCCGGCGTACGGCGTACCTTCATTGGCCCGGCTGCGGGCGGTGGTCAGGATGTCGGCGGCGGTAATCATGGCGTCCTCGATGAAAGTGGAAAGGTGTGAACGATTATAGTGCGCCGTGCGCGCCCCGCAAACGGGAATGCATGGTGCACGGCGCATGCACCACAATGAGGCATTTTTCGGGAATTCGTGAGAAATGCACGATAGTAGTGCGTTATTCGTTTTTTGCACTTGCATAGTGCATTCTTGATGTGGCGCATACGCGCGTGAAAATCGCGGGCAGGAAAACTTTCACTGGGATGGCAGTAATTTTGCTGCCGGCACCAAGGTGCTCCAGAAGCTGGCATGGAATCTGCTATGATCCTTATGAGTTTTGGTGGCACGCAATGTTTGCTTCGCTTCATCAGCCCAGACGCATTAAGGTCGGCTCACCCCACATTCATTTAGGAGATACGCATGGCAATGACAGCCGCAGAAGTCTTGAAGATGGTAGAAGAAAACGAAGTCAAATTCGTTGATTTCCGCTTTGCCGATACCCGTGGTAAAGAGCAGCACGTGACGGTTCCCGTGTCGCACTTCGACATGGATAAATTCGAGTCGGGCCACGCCTTTGACGGCTCTTCGATCGCTGGCTGGAAAGGCATTGAAGCGTCCGACATGATCTTGCTGCCGGATCCAAACACGGCCAATATCGATCCGTTCATGGAAGAAACGACCTTGTTCATGCAGTGCGACGTGATCGAACCGTCGGACGGCAAGGGCTACGACCGCGACCCGCGCTCGATCGCGAAACGCGCCGAAGCCTACCTGAAATCGTCGGGCATGGGCGATACCGCCTACTTCGGCCCTGAGCCAGAATTCTTCATCTTCGACAGCGTGCGCTGGAAGATCGACATGTCGGGCTGCTTCGTCAAGATCGGTTCGGACGAAGGTTCGTGGTCGACCGGCAAGGATATCGAAGGCGGCAACAGCGGCCACCGTCCTACCGTCAAGGGCGGCTACTTCCCGGTGCCACCAGTGGACAGCTTCCAGGACATGCGTTCGGAAATGTGCCTGATTCTGGAATCGCTGGGCATCCCGGTTGAGGTACATCATCACGAAGTCGCTGGCGCCGGCCAGAATGAAATCGGCACCCGCTTCTCGACTTTGGTCGAGCGCGCCGACTGGACGCAAAACCTGAAATACGTGGTGTGGAACGTGGCGCACAGCTATGGCAAGACGGCTACCTTCATGCCGAAACCTATCGTTGGCGACAACGGTTCGGGCATGCACGTGCATCAATCCGTATGGAAAGATGGCAAAAACCTGTTCGCTGGCGACGGCTATGCCGGCCTGTCCGATTTCGCCCTGTATTACATCGGCGGCATCATCAAGCACGCCAAGGCACTGAACGCGATCACCAACCCGGGCACCAACTCGTACAAGCGTCTGGTGCCAGGCTACGAAGCGCCAGTGAAATTGGCGTACTCGGCGAAAAACCGTTCCGCCTCGATCCGTATCCCGCACGTGGCCAATCCTAAAGGCCGCCGCGTCGAAGCGCGCTTCCCGGATCCACTGGCGAATCCTTACCTGTGCTTCGCCGCACTGCTGATGGCTGGCCTGGACGGCGTTGCCAACAAGATCCATCCGGGCGAAGCCGCCTCGAAAGATCTGTACCATCTGCCGCCAGAAGAAGACGCACTGATCCCTACCGTGTGCGCTTCGCTGGAAGAAGCACTGGAAGCCCTGGACAAGGACCGCGAGTTCCTGACCCGTGGCGGCGTGTTCAGCGATTCCATGATCGACGCGTACCTGGAACTGAAAATGCAAGACGTGCAGCGCATGCGCATGACCACGCATCCTGCCGAGTTCGACATGTACTACTCGCTGTAATGGCGCCATGCCGGCAACTTGCCGGTAGTGAATAAAAAACGCGGGTGAGGCGATCGGTCTTGCCCGCGTTTTTTTATGCAGTACGCCAAGGCGGTGAGAGTGCGGTGTTGTATAGTCGGCCCAGGAACGATGCGGCACGAGCCGACAGGAGTGAAGATTGACCAAGCATTACAGAATGGCGCTGATGGCAGGATTGCTGGGCGCGGCGGCACAGGCGCACGGGCAGCTGTATGTGTGCGCCGATGCGCAAGGACACAAGACGTATACGGACAAGCGCGCTGGCGCGCATTGCCAGCTGCTCGATTTGCCCGGCGCCATGACGGAGCCGCCGCGCAAGAAGGCGCCGCTGGCCGGCGCGCCTGTCCGGCCCGCCACGCAGGCGGCGGCCACGGCGGCGCCTGCCGCCGGCGCGTTTCCCACGGTCGATGGCGCCGAGCAGCGCGCGCGCGACCTGGACCGGCGCCAGATCCTGCAGGACGAATTGCGCAGCGAAGAGCAGAAACTGGCGGCACAGCGCCTGGAATTGAATGGCGGACAACCCGAGCGCCAGGGCAATGAGCGTAACTATGCGAAATATCAGGAACGGGTGGCGCAGTTGAAGGACAACATTGGCCGAACACAGCAAAACGTCGAGGCCCTGAAACGCGAGATCGCGAATATTCGGTAAAGCACATGACACTAGACAACCATTCCAGCCGCCCGGCCCACCTGGCCGGCCTTGATTTGCTCGCTTCGGCCGTGATCCTGCTCGATGGCGACGGCCGCATCAGCTATGCCAACGCGGCGGCGGAAAACCTGCTGGAAAGCTCATTGAAGGCCCTGTCGCGGCAAAAGCTGACGGCGCTGTTCCTCAACCCCGAGGAGCTGGCCGGCATTTGCGCGCAGGCGCTCGAACATAAATTTTCGGACCTGCGCCAGGACCTGAGCCTGGAACGCCTGGGGCGCGAGCCGCTGCGCGTGCACAGCATCGTCAGCGCGCTCGACGCACCGCGCGACGGTGTGCTGATCGAGCTGCGCGAAAACGTGCAGCAGCTGAAACTCGACCGCGAGGAGCGCATCCTCGACCAGAGCCAGGTCAACAAGGAGTTGATCCGCAACCTGGCGCATGAGATCAAGAATCCGCTGGGCGGCATCCGCGGCGCGGCCCAGTTGCTGGAGCTGGAATTGCCGGCCTTGCACCTGAGCGAGCTGCGCGAATATACGCAAGTCATCATCAAGGAAGCGGACCGCCTGCAAACCCTGGTCGACCGTCTGCTGGCGCCGCACCGCCGCCCGCATATCGTGGGCGACGTGAATATCCACGAAGTGTGCGAGCGCGTGCGCAGCCTGATCCTGGCCGAGTTTCCCAGCGGCCTCACCATTTCGCGCGATTACGACGCGTCGATCCCCGAGTTTCGCGGCGACAAGGAACAATTGATACAAACCGTGCTCAATATCGCGCACAATGCGGCGCAAGCCCTGGCCGAGCGCATCGAGGCGGGCGATGCGGAGCTGATTTTCAAGACCCGCGTGGCGCGCCAGGTGACCCTGGCCAAGGTCCGTTATGGCCTGGCATTAGACTTGCATATCATTGACAATGGACCGGGCATCGCACCCCAGATCCGCGACCGGATTTTCTACCCGCTGGTGTCGGGCAGGGAAGGCGGTAGCGGGCTGGGACTGACCTTGGCGCAAACCTTCGTGCAACAGCACCTGGGCGTGATCGAGTGCGAAAGCCGGCCTGGATACACCGATTTCAGGATCGTTCTACCCTTGCCATAAGCGAGGAGGTATCCCACCCATGAAATCCATTGCGGGACGCACACACTAATGAAGCCAATCTGGATAGTTGACGACGACGAATCAATCCGCTGGGTGCTGGAAAAAGCCCTGGCGCGGGAAAATCTCGCCACCAAGAGTTTTGCCAATGCGCGCGACGCCATCGCCGCACTGGAATTTGACACGCCGCAAGTGCTCGTGTCCGATATCCGCATGCCGGGCGCCTCCGGCCTGGAATTGCTGCAGACGGTCAAGTCGCGTTTTCCCGGCCTGCCGGTCATCATCATCACGGCCTTTTCCGACCTCGATTCGGCGGTCGCGTCCTTCCAGGGCGGCGCCTTCGAATACCTGGCCAAGCCGTTTGACATCGACAAGGCTGTCGAGCTGATCCGCCGCGCGCTGGAAGAAAGCCTGCGCGAGACCAGCGTCGAATCGGGTCCGTCTGAAACGCCGGAAATCCTCGGCCAGGCGCCGGCCATGCAGGAAGTCTTCCGCGCCATCGGCCGCCTGTCGCAATCGAACGTGACGGTGCTTATCACGGGCGAATCCGGTTCCGGCAAGGAATTGGTGGCGCGCGCGCTGCACAAGCACAGCCCGCGCGCGGCGCAGCCTTTCATTGCCCTGAATACGGCGGCGATACCGAAGGATTTGCTGGAGTCCGAATTGTTCGGCCACGAACGCGGTGCGTTTACGGGCGCCCAGACGACACGCCGGGGCCGCTTCGAGCAAGCCGAGAACGGCACCCTGTTTCTCGATGAAATCGGCGACATGCCGTTCGACCTGCAGACGCGCTTGCTGCGCGTGCTGTCCGACGGCCATTTCTATCGCGTCGGCGGCCATCAGCCGATGAAGGCGAACGTGCGCGTCATTACGGCCACGCACCAGAACCTCGAGCAGCGCGTGCGCGATGGCCTGTTCCGCGAAGACTTGTATCACCGCCTGAACGTGATCCGCCTGCGCCTGCCCAGTTTGCGGGAGCGGCGCGAGGATATCCCCATCCTGGTGCGCCACTTTCTGGTGCAAAGCGCGCGCCAGTTGGGCGTGGAAGCCAAACGCATGAGCGAACCGACGATGCAGTTTCTCAGCAGCCTCGATTTGCCCGGCAATGTGCGCCAGCTGGAAAACCTGTGCAACTGGATCACCGTCATGGCGCCGGGCCAGACGGTGGAAATCAAGGACTTGCCGCTGGAATTGACGCAGGGGCAGGGCGATGGCGCGGCCACTGCGGCGGCGGGCGAGGCTGCGCCGGCGGCCGTTGCCCATCCGCACGGCGGCCAGGTCTTCGACGCCGTTGCGCCTGCCAGCGGCGCGCCGCCGGGCTGGATCGGCTTGCTGGAATTGCAGGCGGCCGGCATGCTGGGCGCGGGGCAGCAGGAAGTCATGGCCGTGCTGGGGCGGCAATTCGAGTCGGCCCTGATCAAGACGGCGCTCAAGCATACGCACGGGCGCAAGAACGACGCCGCCGTGCGCCTGGGCATCGGCCGTAACACCATCACCCGCAAGATCTCCGAACTGGGCATCGACGGCGCCAAGGACGATTGACGCGCTGCGGACGGGGACTCCCCCGTCCGCTTCCCTTCCCGGCGTCCCTTGCACGCCACAACACACACGCAGCAGGCGATAAGGTAAGCTGGCGCTTGCCGGACTGTTTCGTCCGGTCTTAACCTTCATTGTGGAACTGTATGCTGATTAACTGCGTGGCCTACCAGGATGGCAAAAAACTGGCCGACTTGCCGATTGACGACATCAGCGATTATGTCGAGCGCCCCGACTGTTTCGTCTGGGTCGCCCTGCTCGATGCCACGCCGGCTGAGCTGAAACAGATGCAGCACGAATTTTGCCTGCATGAATTGGCCGTCGAGGATGCGCAGCGGGGCCACCAGCGTCCGAAGATCGAGGAATATGGCGATTCCCTGTTTGCCGTCGTGAAAACCGTGGAAATGGTCGAAAACGAACTGGTCATGGGTGAAGTCGACATTTTTGTCGGCGCGAATTATGTGCTCTCGTCGCGCAGCAACAGCTCGCAAGGTTTCCTCGGCGTGCGCGCGCGCGCCGAACGGGAGCCGCACTTGCTGCGCCAGGGCTCGGCCTTCGTGCTGTACGCGCTGATGGACGCCGTCGTCGACCGTTACTTTCCCGTGCTCGACGCGCTGGAATCGGAGCTGGAATTGATCGAGGACCGTATCTTCGACCGTGGCACCGAGCGCGACAATATCGAACGGCTGTATCAATTGAAGCGCAAGGTCATGGTCTTGCGCCACGTGGTGGCGCCCCTGATGGAAGCGGTGGGCAAGCTGCACGGCGGCCGCGTGCCGCCGCTATGCCACGATACCCAGGAGTATTTCCGCGACGTGCACGATCATCTGGCGCGCATCAATGGCACGCTCGACACCATCCGCGACACCATCAGCACGGCCATCCAGGTGAATCTGTCGATGGTGGCCATCGATGAGAGCGAAGTGAACAAGCAGTTGGCGGCCTGGGCGGCCATTTTCGCCGTGTTCACAGCGTTTGCCGGCGTGTGGGGCATGAATTTCAAGTTCATGCCGGAGCTGGACTGGCAATACGGCTATCCCGTGGCCGTGGGACTGATGAGCTGTGTCTGCGGTTATATGTATTACTTGTTCAAGCGTTCCGGCTGGCTATAAAAAATTCCTGCGTATCTGTATTATTAAACAATAGCCAGGGGTACAATCGCGGCAGGTCCGCTGGGGCGGGCCATGGCTGAGGGTTGCCACGCCGGCAGGTTTGCTGGCGCTTCCAGTGCTGCGCAGGAGCATTCATGAGTATTCCGTTGTTTGATGTGAATTCGCAAGAACCCCTGTTCGACCCCGAGCAGCGGCGCACCTTGGCGGAAGCGGCCCTGCGCTCGATTACGGCCTCGACGGCGCACGCCCGTGGCGACGACTTCCTGCGCATCCTCGTCAAGGAGCTGGCCGAAGCGCTCGATGTGCACTATGTGATCGCCGGGCGCCTGGTGCGCATGGACGATGGCAGCGAAGGCATCCGCACGCTGGCCCTGTGGGGCGGCGACGGCTACCGGCCGAATATCGAATACAGCCTGCAGCACACGCCTTGCCAGGACGTGACCTGCCAGAGCATGTGTTTTCATGGCAGCGACATCCAGCGTCGCTTTCCATTCGATAGCCTCCTGGTCGACATGCATGCGGAAAGCTATGTCGGCATGCCGCTGATCGATACCGAAGGCAAGACCCTGGGCATCCTGTCGGCCATCGACACGCGTCCCATCGATGAAAACAAGCGCTTGCTGGCCTTGTTGCTGCTGTCGATCTTCTCGGCTCGCAGCGCGGCCGAGCTGCAGCACCAGGAGCGCACGCAGCAGCTGGAAGAAATCGTGCGCGTGCGCACCGAGTCGCTGCTGGCGGCGCAAGCCAACCTGATCGAGCAGGAACAGATGGCGGCCCTCGGTTCGCTGGTGGCCGGTGTGTCGCATGAAGTCAACACGCCCATCGGCGTGGCGCTGACGGCGGCGTCGAGCATGGGCAGTTATGCCGACCAGCTGGTGCAGCTGCTGGGCGGCGCCAAGGTCAGCCGGGCCGAACTGGTCGACATTGCCGAATCCCTGAAAGGCGCGGCCGCCTTGATCGAACGCAACCTGGCGCGCGCCGCCGACCTGATCGGCAATTTCAAGCAGCTGGCCGTGGACCAGGTCAGCGAATACGTGGCCGACCTGGCGCTGCACGACTATGTGCACGGCCTGGTGTCGGCGCACAGTCCGGAACTGCGCAAGGCGGCACTGGGCGTGGAACTCGATATCGCGCCCGATTGCCAGGTGCGCCTGGCGGCCGGCAAGTTGTCGCAAATCCTCTCGAACCTGCTGATGAACAGCGCCCGCCACGGCTATCCGCAGGGCGGGCCAGGACGCATCACGATACGCGCGCGCATCGAGGCGGATGCAGATGAGGCGGCCTTGCGCTGGTTGCTGCTGGATTTTTCCGACGATGGCATCGGCCTGGCGCCGGCCGTGCGCGAACATATGTTTGAACCGTTTTTCACCACCAAGCGGGGCCAGGGCGGCTCCGGTCTGGGCATGCACATCGTCTACACCATCGTGCAGCAACTGGGCGGCAAGGTGTGCGCCATCGACAGCAGTCCCGGCTGTCATATACAGATCAGGCTACCGCTGGCAGCCTGATCTGCTGTGCCGGCCTCAGGCGGCTGCCATCGACAACGCCACCGCTTCGGCCACCTTGATGCCGTCGACGGCCGCCGACAGGATGCCGCCCGCATAGCCGGCGCCTTCGCCTGCAGGGAACAGGCCGCGCGTGTTCAGGCTTTGCAGGTTGTCGTCGCGGCGCTTGATGCGGATCGGCGACGAGGTGCGCGTTTCCACGCCCGTCAGCACGGCGTCGGCCTTGTAATAGCCCTTGATCTGCTTGTTGAACGCCGGGAAGGCTTCACGCAAGGCCGTGATCGCGTACTCGGGTAGCGCTGACGCCAGATCCGTCAGGTGCACGGCCGGCTTGTACGAGGGTACCACGCTGCCAAATTGCGTCGAGGCGCGTCCGGCCACGAAATCGCCCACCAGCTGGCCCGGGGCATCGTAGTTGCTGCCGCCCAGGGCAAACGCGCGCTCTTCCAGCTCGCGCTGCAGGGCGATGCCGGCCAGCGGGTCGCCCGGATAGTCGGCTGGCGTGATGCCGACCACGATGGCGCTGTTGGCATTGCGCTCGTTGCGCGAATACTGGCTCATGCCGTTCGTCACCAGGCGGCCCGGTTCCGAGGCGGCGGCCACCACCGTGCCGCCCGGACACATGCAGAAGCTGTAGACGGAACGGCCATTGCTGGCGTGGTGCACCAGCTTGTAGTCGGCCGCACCCAGGATCGGGTGGCCGGCGCTGGGGCCGAAGCGGCAACTGTCGATCAAGGATTGCGGGTGTTCCACGCGGAAGCCGATCGAGAACGGTTTCGCTTCGATGTACACGCCGCGGCGGTGCAGCATCTCGAAGGTGTCGCGCGCGCTGTGGCCGATGGCCAGCACGACGTGGTTGCTGGCGATGGTTTCGCCATTGTCCAGCACCACGCCACGCACCTGGCCGCCGTCGGCACCCGGCACGATGTCAAGATCGACCACTTTGCTGCTGAAGCGGTATTCGCCGCCCAGTTGCTCGATATTGGCGCGCATTTCTTCCACCATCTTGACCAGGCGGAAGGTGCCGATGTGCGGCTTGCTCACATACATGATTTCCTCGGGCGCACCGGCCTTGACGAATTCCGTCAAGACCTTGCGGCCGTAGTGTTTGGGATCCTTGATCTGGCTGTACAGCTTGCCGTCCGAGAAGGTGCCGGCGCCGCCTTCGCCGAACTGCACGTTCGACTCGGGATTGAGTTCGCGCTTGCGCCAGAAACCGAAGGTGTCGACCGTGCGTTCGCGCACCTGCTTGCCCCGTTCCAGGATGAGGGGGCGCAAGCCCATCTGTGCCAGGATCAGCGCCACGAACAGGCCGCATGGCCCCGTGCCGATGACGATGGGACGCGGTTCATTCGTGTGGCCGGCCAGCTGTTCGCCGCCGGCGACGAATTTATAGTCGGTGTCGGGCGCGGGCATCAGGTGGATATCGTGGCCCAGGCGCGCCAGCACGGCCGCCTCATTCTTGACGTCAACATGCAGCGAGTAAATCAACACCACGGCGCTGCGCTTGCGCGCGTCATAGCTGCGTTTGAAGACGGTAAAGCCGAGCAAATCGGCGGCGGCGATGCCCAGGCGCGCCAGGATGGCGGCGGGCAGGGCCGCTTCGTCGTGTTCGAGGGGGAGTTTTACTTCGTTGAGTCGCAGCATAATAGTGAGTCCAAGGTTGGGGGCTGTCTAGGCCCCATGAATAAAGCACGCCAAGATTACCTGACAAAGCTTGTTGTACCTTGCCGGTCGCGACTTGCGAATACTCGGCTATGCTGAAGCACAGATTTTCTTCTTGGTCACACATTTCATCGGTACGGCAAGGTTTGCCAGGAAGGAAGAACGCAGTCCAGGCGCTATTTTACCCTTAGCGCTGCTATTTGCAGAGTATGTCGATAATGGTTGGCGGGTACGTGGGGCGGCGGTTTCATGACGGCTGCGTCGTCGTTGTTTTGCCATGGATGCCCCGGTTGCGTGCAAACAATATAAATAGTTATCGGAGCGTGGCGGTTTAGTGGTAGCGCGCTGATTGTGTTGCTGCAGGGGGATATCCGTTTGTCGAACCTTTCGCAGTAGTAAAGTTGTCTTTTTTATTTAACAGTATCGTAAAAATGTGATCCTTTTATTAAACTTATTAATTGCGGAACCCTTATTTCTGAGCTAGGATTAACGCTCCTGTCTGGCTGCATTTTTCCTTCTGGAAACTGCTACTGCGTCCGTACGAGCAACGAGCTCGCCAGCAGAAAATTCTTTTATCCCGATCAACTTTCTAGTGGACGTCAAGATGAAAAAAATTACACTCAGCTTTTGCTTAATGATGGCATTCGGGGCGGTACATGCAGATGAACTTGCCGATGCTCAGAAGTCGTGGGAAGCCAAGGATTTTTCAACAGCGTTCCAGAAGTTCACGAAATTGGCCAAGCAGGGTAACAGTGCCGCGCAATTGCAGCTGGGTGAAATGTACGGTTTTGGCGAAGGCACGACAGAGGACGCGGCGCAGGCGACGTACTGGCTCAAGCAGGCTGCTGCCAGCGGCAATCCGGAAGCGGCCGCATCACTGGATCTGGTGCAACAACGGAGCGCACGCAAGACCGACATCGCTTACTACACTACCAATTTTGACGGTGCCAATGTCGCCTATGGCAAATTTAATTGTACCCATCCAGTAATTCCCAAGGTGTCTACTAAAAATACTGAAATCACTTCGGTGAATTCTGCCGTTAATGCATGGGTGGATTGTTATGGGCGTTTCGTAAAGAATTTGAATGCGGCGATGCCAATAGCAAATACTATTCCATCAGATATCCTTAAGCTGATGAGCAATGAGGAATTTATCAAGGCAGATGTGCTGATTTCTGAGACGTATAAAAAAATAGCAAATGATAGCCAGAAGGTCGCGGATGGAATCATTGTCGATAATGTTCGCTGGAAAAAAGCTACTGAGGAATTTGTTTATAACAGCAATGCACAACATAAAGCCAAGTTGGTGCAATTGGAAAATGATAATGATCAGGAAGAGAGAAGCTTGCGCAACCTGCAAGAGATGAAGCGTATTGCATATAAAAAGAAATAATTATTTAAATGATAATTAATATATTTCTAATAATACTCGAGCTGCAACGTTTAGCCATCTGATATCGGCTGCATATTTCGTTCGATCCCCGTCAGCGCGCTCCCGATCCGTGAGGTTTTTGGCTGCGCGTGACGGGTAACGGGTAGCTATTTGCGCACTTGCACATTGCCCATTCCTGCCGCCGTAGTCCTCCCTTTTCCATCCATGCAAGAGCTAGCAAAGCGCTAAAAACGTATTTGCATATGCGTTTTTATGCCTTTTTCGCGCATCAAAATTGTGCGTTGCCGCACCATTTTTGGGTGTATTTATTTTTCCTGACCTTTTTTGTGCAGGTGTGTTGTTTCTGCGCACCATTCCGTTCTCTTTGTTGACAGTTAAGGTTTGCATATGTTTCCATATGTTGTCTAGTCAGCTAGCTAGGGGACCGGCTATAGGGCTATATGACCTGTCATAAAATGACGGAGTGGGGAAAATCGGGACTTAAAATAATATTGACCGTGATTTGTTGTATGCATTCTATCCAAGCTGATCCACGAGAAAAGCTTAACTATAATTAGGAAATCACATGTTTAGAAAAACTGTCTTAGTCCGTGCATTGGCGATTGCATTTAGTGCGACCGCGGTGACTGCCGCTGTCGTTCCTGCCGCAATGGCGCAATCTAACGCTGCCGGTAATATCTACGGTACGGTTGATGGCGCAGCTGCTGGCGCTTCCGTTGTCTTGCATAATATTGGTACGGGTACCAAACGTACCGTTACGGTCGATGCTGCGGGCCGCTATTTTGCATCGGGAATGGCTCCTGGCCATTACAAGATTGACTTGGTGCGCGACGGTAAAACTGTCAACAGCGTAGAGACCGATGTCATCGTAGGCCAAGGTGTTGATGCATCGTTCGCCAGCAGTGCAGTACAGGCAGTGCAGGTTACCGGTCGCCGTAGCCGCATTGACGTTTCGAGCTCGAACAATGGCGCGACGTTTACCGCCAAAGAACTGGCGAAATTGCCTATCGCACAAAACGTTGCCGCGATCATTCAGCTGGCGCCTAACACGACCCGTGCTGACTCCCGTTATTCTGCCGGTGCATCGTTCGGCGGCGGCGGCGCTTCGGAAAACGCGTACTACATCAACGGTTTCCCTGTTACCAATCCGCTGACCCAATTGGGCGCTTCGGAACTGCCATTCGGCGCAATCTCCCAGGCACAGATCCTGACCGGTGGCTTCGGCGCCGAGTTTGGCCGTTCGGTTGGTGGCGTGGTCAACGTCACGACGAAGAGCGGTACCAACAACTGGGAATTCGGTGGCCAGGTTGCCATCGAGCCTAACGGTCTGCGCTCGACGCCAAAAGATTACTACTACCCGAATACCGGCGCGACGTCGAACGCCGCGACCGATAATACACTGTACCTGCGCCGCAACGACAGCTCGCGCTCGGAAAAGACGTATGGCGCCTATGTGGGCGGCCCGATCATCAAAGACAAACTGTTCATGTTTGCCGCGTTTGAATCGCGCAGTCTCGATACCGACGCCGCGCTGGGGACCCGTACCTCGGCATCGAACGCCACCACTGGCTGGCAGTCGAACCAGCACAAGGTCGACCGTTACATGGCGAAGTTTGACTGGAACATCACGGATGATCACCGTCTGGAAATGACGTTGCTGGGCGACGAAGCCAAGACCGACCGTCAATTGTATGGCTACGACTACACGAACAGCCGTCGTCTTGCCAAGACCGCATCGCAGCACTACAAGAACAGCGAAGACTTCTCGCCATCGGTTGGTGCAGAAACGCAAATTCTTCGCTACACGGGTAACCTGACTGAGAACTTGACGGTCAATGCCTTGTATGGTCAGAGCAAAACGCCGAACTCGGCTGTTTATGATCCGATCGGTTCCGCACCTGCGGATCTGTTCCAGATCAGCGCCGCGAGCAATAACCGTGCGCCTGGCTTGAACTACGCCAGCCCGCAAACCCTGAACGGCGCTGTTGCGGCAAACAATTCGGCGAGCAAGATCAAGTCTTCCCGCCTGGATTTGGAATACAAGATTGGCAACCACACCATCCGTGGCGGTCTGGATGACAACAAGCTGACCTCGACCAACGTCGGTGAAGTCTATGGCGGCGGCGGTATCTGGGTATACGGCCAAACCCGTAAAAACGGCGTCGGTGACGGTACCGTGCCGCTGCAGTTGGGTACCAACACCGTGACGACCTCGAACAATCCTGGTCTGCTGGCTTCCCAGGGGTACTGGGTCAGCAAGCGCCTGTTCTCCAGCGTGACGGATGCCCGTTCCGAGCAAAGCGCACAATACCTGGAAGACCGCTGGCAAACCACGAAGGACCTGTTGCTGACCTTGGGCATTCGTAATGAAGGCTTCAAAAACGTCAACGGCGACGGTGAAACCTTCCTGGAAGTGAAGAACATGATCTCGCCACGCTTGGCAGCGGCATGGGACGTCAACGGTGATGCATCGTTGAAAGTGTTCGGTAGCGCTGGTCGTTATGCTCTGCAAATCCCGACTCACCTTGCCGTTCGCGGCGGTAGCCGTTCGACGCTGACGCGTGAAGGCTACACCTACACGGGTACCGACGCGTACGGTCAGCCTACGGGCCTGCAGTCGCTGGCACCGGTTTACTCGACCAACAACGAATTGGGTCAGTACAAGGATCCAAAAACCGTTGTTGCCCAGGATATCAAGGCAACGTATCAGGATGAGTTGACCATCGGTTTCGAAAAAGCGTTTTCGCCTAGCCTGAACTTTGGCGCGAAAGTGACTTATCGGCAATTGAAAGCCACCATCGATGACTACTGCGATACTCGCCTGATTGACGCTTACGCTGTAGCTAACAATATCGATACGTCGAACTTCTCGGGCTTCTCGTGCGCATCGTTTAACCCAGGTAAAGACAACACCTTCCTGGTCGATTATGCTGGCACCCGCAGCAACTACACGAGAGTTCACCTGACCAAAGCGCAGCTGGGCTTTGACGAAGCGAAACGTACGTACACGGCAATTGATCTGTTTGCTGAGCATCCGATGCGTGATGGCTGGTATGGTCGTGTGAACTACACGTGGTCGCGCAGCAAAGGTAATACCGAAGGTCAAACCCGTTCGGACAATGCCCAAACCGACGTTGCCGCAACGTCGACCTGGGATAATCCAGAGTTGATGGTTAATGCTAACGGCTTGTTGCCAAACAACCGCGAGCACCAAATCAAGGCCTTCGGTTTCTATGAACTGAACCCTGAGTGGACTGTCGGTGCGAACGCCTTGCTGGCTTCGGGTCGTCCGAAGAACTGCTTCGGCTGGAACCCTAACGTTCCTGGCGAGGTGGACTATAGCTCGGTGTATTTCTATTGCGATGGCGCTGCGGCACCACGTGGCTCCCGCGGCACCTTACCATGGGATACGCGTCTGGACATGAACCTGTCCTACCGTCCGCAACTGGTGAAAGGTCTGGCATTGAAAGTTGACGTATTTAACGTACTCAACAAGCAAACCGTGCAGACCCTGGACGAAACGTACAACGTGGACAGCTCGTTGAACGTCAGCCCAACCTACGGCCGCGTTATCAGCTACACCGCACCGCGTTCCGTGCGTCTGACCGCCGAGTACAACTACAAGTTTTAATTGACTTGTTTTTCACCTCTTACCGTGTCTCGCGGCAAGAGGGGAAAAGAAAAACCCCGCTAGCGCAAGCTAGCGGGGTTTTTTTTGCCTTGTCATCCAGTCTTGACTGCTTACATCCCGCCCCACAAAGCACTCAGCATCGCCAGCGCCGTCAATCCCGCCGTTTCCGTGCGCAGGATGCGCGGCCCCATAGCCAGGCCGATGGCGCCGGCGGCCAAGGCCGCTTTTTCTTCCGCTTCCGAAAACCCGCCTTCCGGTCCCACCATCACCGTAATCGCCTGCGGCGGCTGGTGACGCGCCCAGTCGGCCAGCGATTGCTGCGCGCGCGGCGTCAAAATGATGCGTTTATGCAAATCTTGCTGGTTGCTCCAGCTATTGAAGTCTTGCAATGGCGCCAGCTGGGCCAGGCGGTTGCGCCCGCTTTGTTCTGAAGCGGACACGATAATGCCTTGCCAATGCGCGAGTTTTTTCTCGGCCCGCTCGCTGGATAAGCGCACCACGCAGCGCTGCGCCGACAGCGGCACGATGCCCGCCGCGCCCAGTTCGATGGCTTTTTCGATGATCCAGTCCATTTTGGACGCTTCCGGCAGCGCTTGCGCCAGGGTCACGGCGTAAGGCAGTTCTGCTTCGCGCGCCACGTGCGCCTGGATCTCCGCCGTCACGCTGCGCTTGGCCACCGTTACCAGGCTCGCTTGCACTTCGCCCCCTTCGCCATTGAACAGGGTGATGACGTCGCCCGGCGCCAGGCGCACGACCTGGATATGGTGGGCGACAGCCTCCGGCAGGGCGATGGTGGTGCCGGCAACGAGCGGCTGGGGGCAAAAAAAACGCGGCATGCAAATCCTCAACGGGGGTAAGTGGGGTGGAAAGACGTCAAAGTATAGCCATTTGGCGGGCCAGTACGCCGCAATTCTAATTTGCGGCCCCCCAGTCTGGTAAAATAGTTGACTACAGAAAGCAGCCGGCTTCCCTGTCCGCGCTGTTGCAAACGAATCCCAAACTCGCGACTGACCCACACCATCATGACAACTACGCTCCCGACTACCAAAATGGCCAATGCGATCCGCGCACTGGCAATGGACGCTGTACAAAAGGCCAACTCCGGCCATCCAGGCATGCCGATGGGCATGGCCGAGATCGCAGTTGCCCTGTGGAGTGGTCACTATCGCCACAACCCAGCGAATCCAAAATGGCAGAACCGCGACCGTTTCCTGTTGTCGAACGGCCATGGCTCGATGCTGCACTACGCGCTGCTGCACCTGACGGGCTACGAGCTGTCGATGGATGACATCAAGGCCTTCCGCCAAATGCATTCGAAAACCCCGGGCCACCCGGAAGTCGATGTCACGCCAGGCGTGGAAACGACCACCGGCCCGCTGGGCCAGGGCATCGCCAACGCCGTCGGCATGGCCCTGTCGGAGCAACTGCTGGCTGCTGAATTCAACAAGCCTGGCCACGACATCGTCAACCACTACACCTATGCTTTCGTCGGCGATGGTTGTCTGATGGAAGGTATTTCGCACGAAGTGTGTGCGCTGGCCGGCACCCTGGGCCTGAATAAACTGATCGCCCTGTACGATGACAACGGCATTTCCATCGACGGCAAAGTCGAAGGCTGGTTCACGGACGACACCCCGGCGCGCTTCGAAGCGTACGGCTGGAACGTCATCCGCGCCGTCGATGGCCACGATGTTGCCGCCGTGGCTGCCGCCATCGCCGCCGCCAAGACCGCATCGAAGCCAACCCTGATCTGCTGCAAGACCATCATCGGCAAGGGTTCGCCGAACCTGCAAGGCGGCGACAAGGTCCACGGCGCCGCGCTGGGCGACAAGGAAATCGCCGCCGTACGCGAATACATCGGCTGGGATGCCGCCCCGTTCGAGATGCCGGCCGACGTGTACGCAGCCTGGGATGCCAAGAAACAAGGCGCCCTGCTGGAAGCGGACTGGAACGAGCGCTTTGCCGCTTACAGCCGCGAATTCCCGCAGCAAGCTGCTGAACTGAACCGCCGCATGCAGGGCGAGCTGCCACAGGCATTCGAAGCGGCCCTGAGCGCCGCCATCGCTTCCTGCGTGGAAAAGAAAGAAAACATCGCTACCCGCAAGGCTAGCCAGAACGCCATCCAGGCACTGGCTTCGTCGCTGCCGGAGTTCCTCGGCGGTTCGGCCGACCTGACCGGTTCGAACCTGACCAACTGGAAAGAGTGCGTGGCCGTGCGTTCGGGCCAGCCTGGCAACCATATCAACTACGGTGTGCGCGAATTCGGCATGAGCGCCATTATGAACGGCATCACCTTGCACGGCGGCTACATCCCGTTCGGCGCCACGTTCCTGACGTTTTCGGACTACAGCCGCAATGCGCTGCGCATGGCCGCGCTGATGAAGCTGCGTTCGATCTTCGTGTTCACCCACGATTCGATCGGCCTGGGCGAAGATGGCCCGACGCACCAATCGGTCGAGCACGTCTCGTCGATGCGTCTGATCCCGAACCTGGACAACTGGCGTCCGTGCGATACCGTCGAGTCGGCTGCTGCCTGGGGCGCCGCCGTGCGCCGCAAGGATGGCCCGTCGACCCTGATCTTCTCGCGCCAGAACCTGCCGTACCAGGAACGTAGCGCCGAACAGATCGAGAATATCTACCGCGGCGGCTATGTGCTGAACGACGTGTCCGATGCCAAGGCGATCCTGATCGCCACCGGTTCCGAAGTTGAACTCGCCGTGGCTGCCGCCAGCGCGCTGGCTGCCGAAGGCATCAATGTGCGCGTGGTATCGATGCCTTCGACCGACGTGTATGACCGCCAGGACGCCGCCTACAAGGCCAGCGTGCTGACGAAAGGCGTGCCGCGCGTGGCCATCGAGGCTGGCGTGACCAGCTACTGGTACAAATACGTGGGCCTGGAAGGCGCCGTGGTCGGTATCGACACGTTCGGCGAATCGGCGCCTGCCGGCGTGCTGTTCAAGCACTTCGGCTTCACGGTCGAGAACGTTGTCGCCAAGGTGAAAGCGGTTATCGCTGGCTAATATTGATTTTTAACGGTCCTGGCGATGTGCTCGCCGGGGGCGTGCATGTACCTTCTTTTTTAATCAGGAGCAGAGTATGACGATCAAAGTTGCAATCAATGGCTACGGCCGCATCGGCCGTAATGTGTTGCGCGCTTTCTACGAAGGCGGCAAGAAACAGGATATCCAGATCGTTGCCATCAACGACCTGGGCGATGCCAAATCGAACGCCCACCTGACCCGCTACGACACCGCGCACGGCAAGTTCCCGGGCACGGTTACCGTCGAAGGCGACAACATGATCGTCAATGGCGATCCGATCCGCGTGTTTGCACAGCGCAACCCGGCTGAAATCCCATGGGGCGAGCTGGGCGTGGACGTCGTGCTCGAGTGCACGGGCTTCTTCACTACCAAAGAGAAAGCTTCGGCGCACTTGAAGGGTGGCGCGAAAAAAGTCATCATCTCGGCACCAGGCGGCAAGGACGTCGATGCGACCGTCGTGTTCGGCGTCAACCACTCGGTATTGAAATCGACCGATACCGTCATCTCCAACGCATCGTGCACCACCAACTGCCTGGCACCGCTGGTCAAGCCGCTCAACGACGCCATCGGCATCGAAACGGGCCTGATGACCACCGTGCACGCCTACACCAACGACCAGGTGCTGTCCGACGTGATGCATGAAGACCTGCGCCGCGCCCGTTCCGCCACCATGAGCATGATCCCGACCAAGACGGGCGCTGCTGCCGCCGTGGGCCTGGTCCTGCCTGAGCTCAATGGCAAGCTGGACGGTTTCGCCATTCGTGTGCCGACCATCAACGTCTCGCTGGTCGACCTGACCTTCATCGCCAAGCGCGACACCACCGTGGAAGAAGTCAACGCGCTGATGAAAGCCGCGTCGGAAGGCGCTCTGGAAGGCATCCTGACGTACCAGACCGAACCGCTGGTATCGATCGACTTCAACCACAACCCGGCCTCGTCGAACTTCGATTCGACCCTGACCAAGGTATCGGGCCGTTTGGTGAAAGTATCGTCGTGGTACGACAATGAGTGGGGTTTCTCGAACCGCATGCTCGACACCACCGTCGCACTGATGTCGGCCAAGTAATTCCTGGCTAGCATACAAAAAACGCCCTTCGGGGCGTTTTTTTTCGTCCGTATGATTAAAAACGGCGCCGGTAGAAGCGCCATAAAACGCGCAAGTCGCGCAGCACGGGCAGGCCGGACAGCAGGGTCAGCACGCCGGCCAGGATGATGGTGGCGGCAGGAAAGCCGATGTGCTTGAAGGCCAGGGCGCCGCTGACGCCACCGATGAAGAAGCAGGCGATCAGCAGGCTGTGCGTTCTCAGCTTGCCGCGGTTGACCTTGACCATCCGGTCCGGCAGGTGGCGCCGGTTGTAGTACGCCATCTTGCCCAGTTCGATGCCGATATCGGTGGACAGGCCCGTCACGTGCGTGGTGCGGATGACGGCGCCCGAAATCTTGGTAATGATGGCGTTCTGCAAGCCCATGACAAAGCACAGCAGCAAGATGGTGACGGGGCCCAGCACGTCGGGCATGGCGGCCAGGTAATTGCCCGTCAGGCCGAACAGCAATAACAGGGCCGCTTCCAGCAGCAGGCTGGCGGCAAACTGGCTGTGCAGCCGGCGCCGCTTGCCCCAGTTCACCATGATGGCGGTCACGGCCGCGCCGCTGACAAAGGCCAGCCACGCGCCCAGCGCGGCCAGCGCCAGCGTGATATTGCCCAGCGCCAGGTCGTCCGCCATGCCCGAAACGATGCCCGTCATGTGCGAGGTATAGCCGCCGATGGCGAGAAAACCGCCCGCATTCACGGCGCCTGCCACCAGCGCCAGCACACAGCCCAGCTGCAGGTTGGCTTGCGTATCGCGTGCCGATCCGCTCAGGCGGGACAGGTAATGGAGCGGCATGCGGCTGCGGTTTCCTCTTGCGGTGGCTTATTTATAGATGCCGGAACCGACGATCATATTGTCGACCCGTTCGATGTAGCCGGATTTTTGCTCGACCACCTTGGTCAGCGGATTGGGCCACTTGAAGTCTACCCAGCCACGTCCGGCCGGTGTATTGGCCGTGGTGATCAGCGACTTGACGATGGCCTTGCCCTCATTGTCCTTCAGGTCGATCAGGTTCTTGCCGACCATCTTGGGATTGTTGCCGTGCGCCAGGGTGACACCATTCATGTCGTACACATAAATATACAGGTCGCGGTCATGGAAGCTGGTGTTGGCGGGATCGGCAATGGCGGCAAAGGCCTTTTCCTTGCCATCGGCCTTGATCATGGCGACGGCGCGCTTGGTCATGGCGATGGCTTCGTCCGCGCTGCCCTTTGGGGCTGCCCATGCCGCTGCCGGCATGGCGCAGAGGATGAAACTGGCAACGAGGGCGTTGATGCCCGTTTTTATACTAGTCTTCATACGCTGTCTCCTGGGATGATAGGCAACCCCGGCGCGGCCTGTTGTACGGCACTACCGGGAAGTGGAATTGCCTGTACGTATCATACGCCGCCGCCGGGCTTATGCAATCGTTGCGGGAAAGATCGTGTGCCACAGGCGCATCACGTTGTCCGCATGCACGCGCACCCGTTCAGGTTCCACGCGGGCCAGATCTTGTCCCTGCAGGCGCAGCTGATGCTGGAGCTTGCGCAGCGTGCGGTAGGCGTCGGCCACCAGGGCGGCCAGCTGCGCGTCGATCAGCCCCAGTTCGCCGCACAGGCGCAGCAGGGCGATATTGCCCGAGTTGGCCGTCAGCTGCGGATACTGCGCCGCATGTTGCAGCACCAGGTATTGCACCATGAACTCGATGTCGATCATGCCGCCCGGATCTTGTTTCAGATCAAAGCTGCCGGGGCGGGGCGGGTGGGCGTCCAGCATTTTCTTGCGCATGGCCACCACTTCGCCCTTGAGCGGGCCGTTTTCCGGGCGCTCCTTGCGCAAGATCGTGTCGCGGATGCGCTCGAAGTGCTTGCCGATGCCGACATCGCCAGCGCAAAAGCGCGCGCGCGTGAGCGCCTGGTGCTCCCACACCCAGGCCGCGCTGCCCTGGTAGCGCTCGAATGCCTGCACGCTGGAGACCAGCATGCCCGAGGCGCCATCGGGGCGCAGGGCGATATCGATGTCGAACAGGATGCCGGCCGAGGTGTGCGAGGTCATCCAGGTAATGAAGCGTTGCGCCAGCTTGGCGTACAGGCCGGGCGCTTCCTGGTCGTCGTCGTCGAACAGGAAGATGACGTCCAGGTCGGAGACATAGCCCAGTTCCTTGCCGCCCAGCTTGCCATATGCGATGACGGCGAATTTCGGCACGTCGCGGTGGCGCGTCGGCAAGGTTTGCCACACGGCTTGCACGGTGGCGGCGACGATGATGTCGGCCAGCTGCGACAGGTAGTCGGCCAGCTTTTCCACGCTCAGGTCGCCCGCCAGGTCTTGCGCCAGGCACTGGAACAGCTGCGCATGGTGTGTTTCGCGCAGGATATCCATTTGCCGCTCCGTATCGCCGGGCGCATCGTCGAGCTGGCGCTGCAGGTCGAGCGCGAGTGCGTTTGGATCGGGCACCGTGTTGCGGATGCGTTCATCCAATAGTTCGTCAAGCAGGATCGGGTGCTGCGTGAGGAAGGTGGCAGCCCAGCCGCTGGCGCACACCATGCGCACGACGCGCTCGAGCGTATGTGGATATTCCGTCAGCAGCGACAGATAGGCCGAGCGGCGCGCGATGGCTTCCAAAAAGTCGAGCAGGCGGCCCAGGGTGGCCAGCTGGCTGGCGTTACCGTTGGAAACGGAGCAATCGGTGATCAGGGGCAGGGCGGAATTGACGAGGGCGACCAGGCGCGTGCGGCTCGCCTCGGGCAAGGATTGCAGCCGCGGCGCCTGCCATGTGGCCAGCAAACGGCGCGCGCAGGCGGCCGGTTCGTGGAAACCCAGGGCGGCAAAGCGCGCCTCGATGGCTTCCTGCTGGTCCGAGGCGGCGCAGTCGTTCGACGTCTGCGGGTCGATGCCTGTGTCGGCCGGCGGCGTACCGCTGCTCTTGTCGCTAAACATTTCGTCGAATTGTCCTGCGACAAACACGCGGTGCGCTTCGAGCTGGGCCAGCAGGGTGGGCGTGTCGGGCAAGCCCATCATCTGCGCCACCACCAGGCGGTCGGCCTCGTTGGCGGGCAGGGTGTGGGTTTGCGCATCGTCCAGATATTGCAGCCGGTGTTCGAGGTTGCGCAGGAAAGTATAGGAGCCGAGTAATTGCTCCACGATGGCCGGTTCCAGCAAGCCCTTGTCTGCCACCGTGCGCAGGGTGGCGCGCGTGGAACGTTCGCGCAGTTCGGCGTCGCGCCCGCCGCGTATCAATTGAAACACTTGCGCCAGGAATTCGATTTCGCGGATGCCGCCACGGCCCAGCTTGACGTTGTTGCTGCGGTCCGGGTGCAGCCGTTCCTGGCGGTTGACTTCGGCGCGGATCTGGCCATGCATGGTGCGGATGGCATCGATGACGCCGAAATCGAGGTAGCGGCGGAAGACGAACGGGCGCACGATGGCGTCGAGCGACGCAATGTCTTCCGGTTTGCCCGTCACGGCGCGCGCCTTGACCCAGGCGTAGCGTTCCCATTCGCGCCCTTGCACGATCAGGTACTGTTCCACCATGCCCAGGCTGGCGGCCAGCGGCCCCGAGTTGCCGTTCGGACGCAAGGCCATGTCGACGCGGAAGGTAAAACCGTCTTGCGTGATCTCGGCCAGGGCGGCGATCAGTTTCTTGCCCATGCGAATGAAAAACTCGTGATTGGACAGGCTGCGCTGGCCCGGCAGGGTGACTTGTGTGTCGCCATCTTCCGGGTAAACAAAGATCAGGTCGATATCCGATGAGACATTCAGCTCGCCGCCGCCCTGCTTGCCCATCGCCAGCACCATCAAGGCCTGTTCCTCGCCCGATTCCTCGCCGACGGGCATGCCATGCAGGGCCACCATCTCGGTCATGATGGCGTCCACATGCGTGCGGATGGCGAAATCGGCAAAACCCGTCATGGCTGTCACGACCTCGTTCAAGTTGGCCTGGCCGCCAAGATCGCGCGCGATCAGGCCGCAGACGAGCAGGTTGCGCAGGCGGCGCATGGCCCGCTCGGGCGGCAGCGGCGGCGTGGCGGCGTTCGCTTGCTCGGCCAGCGCGGCGGCAAAATCGAGCCCGTCGAGCGGCGTGCGCACCAGTTGCGCTACCTGTGCGGCGCGCTCGGGGGCGGCGTCCAGCCAGCGCTGGTAGAAACGGGAGGCGGAGATCAAAGGCTGTGTGCTCATGGTGTCGGTAAGGCTCTCGTGGATGCTGCTTGCATGGTTCTTGTTTAACTTGGCTGCGAACGGCGGGGGATGCGGTAAAATTGTGCCGCTGGCGCGAATGCCGCCGGCAATGCGTGCCCTTCCGGACGATGGTAAGGGAGGCTTTGCTCAGAAGCAAGCGCAAGGATGCAGGTGCGCACCACGAATGCAGACGATTTTTGCCATTATTTGACGCCGGGCCAGCTTATTAGCTTATTGATGCAAAAACCGCCAGAAGCAAGCGTGACAGAACATGTGCCATTGGCCCTGCGCTGGCAGCGGCTGCGTGCCGCCTATCGCATGGCCAACCTGGCCACCCATCATGTATTGGGTTTTACCATCAAACTGGTGCTGCTGGCGTATTTCGCCTTCGCCGTGCTGTTTTTATTCCTGCGCTACGCCATCTTGCCGAATATCGATTATTACAAAGGCGATATCGAGCGGGCGGCCAGCCGCGCGCTGGGCAACCCTGTCAGTATCGCGCGCATTTATGCCTCGTGGCATGGCGTGCGGCCGAATCTCTTCCTCGGCGACGTAAGCCTGCGCGACCAAGCGGGCCGCCAGGCGCTGAGCCTGCCGAGCGTCTCGGCCACCGTGTCGTGGTGGAGCGTGCTCGGTACCGTGCGCTTCGACACCCTGGAAATCACGCGGCCCGACCTGGACGTGCGGCGCAGCAAGGATGGCAAGCTGTATGTGGCCGGCGTGTTGATCGACAGCACGCAAGGCAGTGATGGCAAGGGCGCCGACTGGCTGCTGTCGCAGCATGACATCATCATTCGCGACGGCAAGGTGCGCTGGACGGATGAAGCGCGCGGCACACCCGAGCTGGCACTGGAAAAGGTCAACTTGCTGCTGCGTAACCGCTGGCGCAGCCACCGGCTGGGCTTGCAAGCCACGCCGCCCGCCAGCCTGGCTGCGCCCATCGATGTGCGTGCTCACTTCACGCATCCCCCTTTCAGCCAGCGCATCTCGGATGTATCGATGTGGAAGGGCGAGCTGTACGCCGACCTGAAAAACGCCGATCTGGCCGCCTGGCGGCGCTACCTCGATTACCCGTTCGAGCTGAGCCAGGGCAAGGGCGCCCTGCGCGCCTGGTTGAGCCTGGATCATGCACGCCTGGCCGGCTTCACGGCCGATGTGGGCTTGACGGATGTGCAGGCGCAGCTGGGCGAGCATATCGCCCCGCTCGACTTGCTGTCGGTCAGCGGGCGTATTTCTGCAAAGGAAGAGCTGTCGGCGCAGGTGCCGGATGGCAAGCCAACCTTTGGCGCAAATGGGCACCAGGTGGAGTTGACGAATTTCGCGGTGGAAACCCGCGATGGCCTCAGCCTGCCGCCCACGACCCTGTCCGAACGTTTTGTTGCCACTACGAAGCGCAAGCCGGCGCGCACGGAAATCACGGCCAAGTCCCTCGATTTGCATACCCTGGCCGCGCTGGCCGACAAGCTGCCGCTGGGCGAGCAGCAGCGGCAGCGCCTCGACGCCTTGGCGCCGCGCGGGCGTTTGCAGGATTTTTCAGCGCAATGGGAAGGCGACATGGCCACGCCCGCCAGTTACCGTTTGCGCGGCAAGCTCATCGACCTGGGCCTGAATGCGCAGCCGGCGCGCCTGGCAGTGGCGAAGACAGCGACCAGTGCCGCGCAGGCAGCTGCACCGGCCATTCCCGGCTTCGACCACCTGACCGGCAGCATCGACGCCAACGACAAGGGCGGTAGCATCAGTATCGATGCGCAAGACCTGGTGCTGCAGTTTCCCACGTACCTGAGCGAACCGGCCATGCCATTCGAACGATTCGCCATGCAAGCGCGCTGGACCTTTGAAGCGGAGAATATGCTGCAAGTCGGGTTGGACAAGCTCGACTTCAATCAGCAAGGCTTGCGCGTCGCCTTGCAAGGCACGCACCGCATGCCGCTCGACGGCAAGAACCTGGGCCAGGTTGACCTGACGGGCACGATCGACAATTTCCAGATCAACACCATCGGCCGCTATCTGCCGCTGCAAACACCCGAGCACCTGCGCCACTGGCTGACGGGCGCGCTGGAAGGCGGCGTGGCGCGCGATGTCAGCCTGCGCCTGCGCGGCGAACTCGAGCATTTCCCCTTCAAGGCTGACACGCCGGCCCAGCGGAATCGCGGCGACTTCCGCGTGGCCGGCAAGCTCGAGAACGGCATCCTCAATTATGCACCCGGCGAATTTGCGGAAAACGGCCCGCTGGCGGGTAAGGCGCCCCGGTGGCCGCAGGCGGACAAGATCAAGGGCAGTTTCGTGTTTGAACGGGCGCGCATGGAAATCCGCGCCGACACGGCCACTACGGGCGGTGTGGCTCTGACGAATGTCAAAGCCGTGATCCCCGACCTGACGGTGTTCGACACCTTGCTCGACATTGAGGGCAATGCAGCCGGCCCGATGCAGGAATTTCTCAAGTACGTGACGGCCAGCCCCGTGCTGGGCTGGATCGAGCATTTCGCGGATGAAACGACGGCGACGGGCAACGCCAAGCTGGCCCTCAAATTGCACCTGCCGATCGAGCGCATGCTCGAATCGACCGTGCAGGGCAGCTTGCAGCTGGCGGGCAATGACGTGGTGCTGTTCCACGACATGCCGCCCGTGCTGGGCACACAGGGCAAGATCGAGTTCAACGAGAAGGGCGTCAATCTGAATGGCTTGAATGGCAGCCTGCTGGGCGGGCCACTGGCCATCTCGGGCGGCACGCAAGCGGACAATTCCATCCAGGTGAAAATTGCCGGCAACATGACCATCGATGGCTTGCGCAAGACGTATCCGGCGCCCGTGTTGCAGCGCCTGGCGAAACATTTGAATGGCGGCGCGCGCTACAGCGGCCTGATCACGGCGCGCGACCACCAGGTGGTGGTCAATGTCGAGTCGCCGCTGACGGGTCTGTCCCTGGATTTCCCCGCCCCGCTGAAAAAGGCGGCTGGCGACAGCCTGCCCGTGAAATTCACCTTGACGGGCAATGCGGCCAACGGCGCCGGCTTGCGCACGGACGATATCCGCATCGCTCTGGGTTCTGGCATCGCCGCCCGCTACCAGCGCCAGAAGCAGGGCAAGGACGCCTGGCGCCTGGTGCGCGGCGGCATCGGCGTGAACGTGCCGGCGCCGGAACCGGACAGCGGCATGATGCTCAACGTGAATATGAAAACGCTGGATGTGGATAGCTGGATCGCCGTCGGCAGCGAGATCGCCGGCAGCGCCGCGGCCCCAGCCGATGCAGGCGGCAACGCTGACGATGCACCCGATATCGCGCATTATGTGGTGCCGGACATGATGGCGGCCCGTGCCAGCGAACTGATGCTGGGCGAGCGCAAGCTGGAAAACGTGGTGGTCGGCGCCACGCATCAAAAGGATGTGTGGCAAGCTAATATTGATGCGAAACAAGTGTCGGGCTATGTGACGTGGCTGGAAACGCCGTCCGGCCTGGGCAAGATGACGGCGCGCCTGTCGTCGCTGATCATTCCGGAGTCGGCCGCCAACGATGTGAAGAATTTACTGGAAGGCAAGAGCGGCGCCCAGTCGATCCCCTCGCTCGATATCATCGCCGAGCAATTTGAGCTGTTCAACAAGAAGATCGGCCGGCTGGAGTTGCAGGCCTATAACACCATGGCGGCGGGCGGGCGCGAGTGGCGCGTGGGCAAGCTGCAGCTGTCGAATCCCGATGGTGCGCTGAGCGGCAATGGCAAATGGGTCATCAAGGATGGGCAAAGCACAACCAGCCTGCGTTTCGGCCTCGATATCGTCGATGCGGGCAAGTTGCTCGACCGCTTCGGCTTTGCCGATACGGTGCGCCGCGGCAAGGGCCGCCTGAGCGGCGACATCGCGTGGAATGGTTTGCCGTATTCGCTCGACATTCCCACCCTGTCGGGGCAGATCGAGATGAACGTGGAGTCGGGCCAGTTCCTCAAGCAGGATCCGGGCGCGGCCAAGCTGTTGGGTGTGCTCAGCCTGCAAGCCTTGCCCCGCTTGCTGAAACTCGATTTCCACGACGTGTTTTCCGAAGGCCTGGCCTTCGACGGCATCACGGCCAACGCCAGCATCAAACGCGGCGTGGTGACCACCGACAACCTCAAGATGCACGGCGTGGCGGCCACCGTACTGATGGATGGCACGGCCGACATCGCCAATGAAACGACGAATTTGCACGTGGTGGTGATCCCGGAATTTAATCTGGGCACGGGGCCGCTCGTGTACGCGCTGGCCGTCAACCCCGTCATCGGCCTGGGTAGTTTCCTGGCGCAATTGTTCCTGCGCGCCCCCGTGATGAAGGCGCTCACTTACCACATGCAGATCGCCGGCCCGTGGAAATCGCCCGTCGTGAGCAAACTCGATGGTGGTAAATTGGAGCCTGTCGCCGTTCCCGCCGCTGCAGCGGCGGCGCAGGATGCTGTCGCTAAATAAGTGCCGCACAGTAAGCTCGCAGTGCGCTTGAAGGTAGAGGTGAAGGATGCATACAATCGCAGCAATACAAATGATTTCCTCGCCGTCCGTGGAAGACAACCTGGCCACGGCGCGGCGCCTGGTGGCGCAGGCCGCCGCCGGTGGCGCGCAGCTGGTGGTGCTGCCCGAATACTGGGCCATCATGGGCAAGCAGGAAACGGACAAGCTGGCCCATGCGGAACAGCCCGGCAGCGGACCGATCCAGGATGGCATGGCGCAGATGGCGCGCCAGCACGGCATCTGGTTGATCGGCGGCACCTTACCCCTGATTTCCGGTGAGGAGGGCAAGGTCCTCAATACGACGCTGGTGTACGACCCGCAAGGCGAGCCGGCCGGCCGCTACGATAAAATCCACCTGTTCGGCTTTACGCGCGGCACCGAGTCCTACAACGAATCGCGCACCATCGTGCCCGGTGCGCAAGTGCGCGCGATCGAGACGCCGTTCGGCCGGGTCGGCCTGTCCATCTGCTACGACCTGCGTTTTCCCGAGCTGTACCGCGCCATGGGCGATTGCGTGCTGATCGTCGTGCCTGCCGCGTTTACCCATACGACGGGCAGCGCCCACTGGGAAGTGCTGCTGCGCGCGCGCGCCATCGAAAACCAGTGCTATGTGCTGGCCTCGGCGCAGGGCGGCTTGCATCCTAACGGCCGGCGTACCTGGGGGCACAGCATGCTGATCGACCCGTGGGGCGAAGTGAAAGCCGTGTTGCCCGAAGGCGAGGGTGTGGTGAGCGGCGAGATCGACCTGGTGTTCCTGGCTGGCGTGCGCGAATCCTTGCCAGCACTTGCTCACCGCACCATGTAAATTGAAAGAATAGAGAGCCATGATCCCTTTTGAACCCAATCTGTCCAGCCTGGCCGTGGCGCGCGAACTCCTGCTCACGCCGTTCGGCCTGGACGAAGACAAGCTGCTGAAAGCCTTGGGCACGATGTTTACGCACAAGGTCGATTATGCCGACCTGTATTTCCAGTCGACCAAGAGCGAAGGCTGGAGCCTGGAAGAGGGCATCGTCAAGACGGGCAGCTTTTCCATCGACCAGGGCGTGGGCGTGCGCGCCGTGTCCGGCGACAAGACGGCCTTTGCGTATTCCGACGACATTTCCGAGCGGGCTCTGCTGGAAGCGGCAGCGGCCACGCGCACCATCGCGCGCGCGGGGACCGGCAAAATCAAGATCGCGGGCCAGATGCAGGCGCAGGGCGGGCGTTCGCTGTACCTGCCCAACGACCCGCTCGCCTCGCTGGACGCCACGGCCAAGGTGCAACTGCTCGAGCGCGTGGAAAAGATGGCGCGGGCGAAAGATCCCAGAGTCGTGCAAGTGATGGCGGGTCTGGCTGGCGAGTACGACGTGGTGCTGGTGCTGCGCAGCGACGGCGTGCTGGCGGCCGACATCCGTCCACTGGTGCGCGTCTCGCTGACGGTGATCGCCGAACAGAATGGCCGCCGCGAAACGGGTTCGGCCGGTGGCGGCGGGCGTTTCAGCTATGACTATTTCAGTGATGCCGTGCTGGAACAATATGCGGCCGACGCCGTCAACTCGGCGCTGGTAAACCTGGAAGCGCGCCCCGCGCCCGCCGGCCCCATGACCATCGTGCTGGGACCGGGCTGGCCCGGCATCCTGCTGCATGAGGCCATCGGCCATGGCCTGGAGGGCGATTTCAACCGCAAGGGTTCGTCCGCGTTTTCGGGCCGCATCGGCGAGCGCGTGGCGGCCAAGGGCGTCACGGTGGTCGACGACGGCACCCTGGCCGGCCGGCGCGGCTCCCTGAATATCGACGACGAGGGCAACCCGACGCAGTGCACGACCCTGATCGAGGATGGCATCCTGAAGGGTTACATCCAGGACACCATGAATGCGCGCCTGATGAAGATGCCCGTGACGGGTAATGCGCGCCGCGAATCGTTCGCCCACCTGCCCATGCCGCGCATGACGAATACATATATGCTGGGCGGCGACCGGGACCCGGGTGACATCCTCGCTTCCGTGAAAAATGGCTTGTATGCCGTCAACTTTGGCGGCGGCCAGGTCGACATTACGAACGGCAAGTTTGTCTTCTCGGCCAGCGAAGCGTACATGATCGAAAACGGCAAGCTCAGCTATCCGGTCAAAGGGGCGACCCTGATCGGCAATGGCCCGGACGTGCTCAACCGCGTTTCCATGATCGGCAACGACATGCGCCTGGACTCTGGCGTGGGCGTGTGCGGCAAGGAGGGGCAAAGCGTGCCCGTGGGCGTGGGGCAGCCGACCTTGCGCCTGGACGGCATCACCGTCGGCGGCACGGCTTGAACCAGGTGCCAACCCGAAACACCTGCGCCTTAAAAGTGGAGGTGAAAATGGAGCGGCAGATTTAGTGTAAATCATGCGATTCTCCTGGAGGTCAGGCCGGAAAGGGGGGCGTCCTGAAGTCTTGGCCGTGCGGCCTGGCCGGGATTCGATCTACATCAGTAGTGCGTCGCTTGCCAGCGTCAAAACGGCGTGGCGTGCGTGCCACGGCGGCGACAGCGTTGGCAGCCAGCTGATGCGCATGGGCAGCGCGCAACTTTTTATGCTTTTTTACGCACTTTGCCGTGTAAAACGGCAGCGGCATGCGGCTTTGCCGACAAATATGCTTGCCAACCCTTGCAATTTAGGTTTATAGTCATTCATCACTTATGGATGACTCGCATGTTCGCTCGCCACTTTTTTACCGCTTATTTTTACTTTAGCAATTCCAACCCAAAGGCGGTGGAGTAGCGGTCGGTTCACGTAGCAGCAAAAAACGAGATCCCAGCAAATTCTAAAAAACCGCCACTGATGGCGGTTTTTTTTTACCCAGATGTTTTACCCTTCCTTAAATTTTGGAGAAAATGATGCCCCGCACCGATGATTTGCGAATTCGCGAAATGAAGGAATTGACCCCGCCGTCCCACCTGATCCGCGAATTCGCCTGCTCGGAGCAAGCCGAACAGACCGCTGCCAGCGCCCGCATTGCCCTGCACCGTATCCTGCACGGCCAGGACGACCGCCTGATGGTGGTGATCGGGCCTTGCTCCATCCACGATACCAAGGCGGCTATGGAATATGCGCGCCTGCTGGTCAAGGAGCGTGTGCGTTTCGCCGGTGAACTGGAAATCGTCATGCGCGTCTACTTCGAGAAGCCGCGCACCACGGTGGGCTGGAAGGGCCTGATCAACGACCCGTACATGGACAACAGCTTCCGCATCAACGACGGCTTGCGCATGGCGCGCGAACTGTTGCGCAATATCAATGAGCTGGGCTTGCCTGCTGGCACCGAGTTCCTGGACGTCATCAGCCCGCAATACATCGCCGACCTGATCAGCTGGGGCGCCATCGGCGCACGCACGACGGAGTCGCAGGTGCACCGCGAGCTGGCCTCGGGACTGTCCTGTCCCGTCGGCTTCAAGAATGGCACGGACGGCAATGTGAAAATCGCCGTGGAAGCCATCAAGGCCGCCTCGCAGCCGCACCATTTTCTCTCCGTCACGAAGGGCGGCCACTCGGCCATCGTCTCGACCAACGGCAATGAGGATTGCCACATCATTCTGCGCGGCGGGAAAACCCCGAACTATGACGCGGCCAGCGTGGACGAGGCCTGCAAGGCCATCGCCGCGCAAGGCCTGGCGGCGCGCCTGATGATCGACGCCTCGCATGCGAACAGCTCGAAGAAACCGGAAAACCAGATCCCCGTGTGTGCCGACATCGCCAGCCAGGTGGCCGGCGGCGACAGCCGCATCGTCGGCGTGATGGTGGAATCGCACCTGGTGGCAGGGCGCCAGGATTTGATCCCGGGCAAGGAATTGATCTATGGCCAATCCGTCACGGATGGCTGCATCGACTGGAGCGCCAGCGTGGCCGTGCTGGAAAACCTGGCGCAAGCCGTGAAGCTGCGCCGCCTGCAGGGCGACGCGGAGTAAAGTGACGTGGCGCGCAGCATGAAAAAAAGCCCGGAAAGTTAAAGCTTTCCGGGCTTTTTCAGTTTTCAGCTCACGGTGAGCTTAGAACTTGTAGGAACCGCTCAGGTAGAACTGACGGCCCAGGGCGCTCGAGTACGAGGGGTTGTAGCCCACTTGATGCGAACCCGTGTTACGCAGGGTGAACGGCGGATCGCGGTCGAACAGGTTCAGGATGCCAGCCGTGACTTCCACATTCTTCAGTGGACGGTAAGCCGTCTGGAAGTCGAAGGTGGTGTAGCTCGGCACTTCCAGTTGGATGCCATAGCATTCGCCAGGGCTGCCGGCGACGATCACGGCGCAATCGTCGGCCGTCTGTTCCTTGTCCGTGTAGCCATTGCGGTAGCTGGCGCTCAGCGTATGCGTGAACTTGGCCGTCTCGTACGTGCTGGTGGCGCGGATGATGTTGCGGAAGCTGACTTTGTCGTTCGAACCGTAACGATTCAGGCTGGTTTCCCATTGATCATTGGTGCCCGGCGTCGTGTAGCGCGAACGCAGCAGGTAGGTACCCATCAGGCGGCTCGTCAGGCGGCCGTCCAGCAGCTTCATCTTGTGGGTGAAGTCGTAGTCGATACCGCGGTTTTCCACTTTGCCGATGTTGATTGGCAGCAGTTTGATGGCCAGCACGTCTTTGCCCGTCGAGCCGATGTGCTTGAGGGTGTAGCGGTCGGCGTACTTGGCTGGATTGTTGAAGATCAAGCCTTCGGGAACGACAGTCGCCTGGTCGTTGATCTGCACGTTCCACAGGTCGAACGACATCGACAGGCTGTCGATCGGTTCGAACACGGTGCCGATGCTCCATTGCTTCGACGTTTCCGGCTTCAGCTCAGGATTGCCGATTTGAACGGCTTCGAACTGCTGGCGTCCCACGCCTTCGCAATAGCTGGCCAGCGGATGGCCGCCCATGCCGTTCGCTGCCGTCAGCGGGCATTGGTAGTTACCACCCGTGACGCCAAAGTCTTCCAGCGGGCCGGCGATTTCCTGCATGCTGGCGGCGCGGAAGCCCGTGCCGGCAGCGGCGCGGAACATCAGGCTCTTGGTCGCGGAATACTTGCCGCTGATTTTCCAGGTGGTGGCGTTTTCTTTCTTGCCTACCGTCTTGCCCGTCAGCTTGTTATCGATGGCGCCGATCTGGTCATAACGCAGCGAGCCGGTCATTTCCAGTTTTTTCGAAATCGGCAGCATCAGTTCGGCATACGCGCCAGCATTGTCGCGTGCGTATTCGCTGTCGACTTGCGCATTGTCAAACAGGATTTGCGCCTGCTTGGCGACGTCCGCCTGCTGCACCTTGTACGACGTGTTGCGGTAGTCGGCGCCCACGCCCAGCATGGCGGTGCCGCCTGGCAGCGAGAACACGGGACGCGAAGCGCGGCCATCGATGCCCTTCATTTCCACGGTTTGCGTGTTGTAGGTGCCGCTGAAACCGGTGCCCATCAATGCCTGGCGCATGGCGTCCGGCATGGCGCCGACAGGATAGGCGAACGGGTCGATATTGCCGGCGGCGATTTGCGCGTCGAACTTGTCGGCCAGCGGGAAACCGCTGACGTAGGTCTGCGTCTGCTTGTTTTTCGAGTAGGTTACGGCGGAATTGATGTCCCAGCCGAATGCATTGCCGTCGACGCCGGCGACGATATGGGTGGCTTTGGTGCCATAGTCGTAGACGCGGTTGCCCATTTCCGACAGGCGGTACTTGGCGACGGCGCCCGTGGCGTTGGCCAATTGCGCCGGCGTCAGGTTCGGCGCCAGGTACTTGTTGAACAGCGGCGAGCCGACATCGACGGAGAAATCGGCCGGGTACGGTGCAATGCTGGCGATGACGCGCGCTTCTGTGTAAGCAAGGTCATAGAAACCCTGGAAGCCGGTTTTGCCCAGTTTGACGGTACCCGAGCTGAAGATGGCGTCGCGCTTCGATTCAGGATTGATTTCGATGGTCGATGGCGAATCGAAATAGCAATTGCCGTCGCCATAGAAATCCATGTTGCTGGCGGCGCACTTGCCGCCATGGGCCAGTGCATACGGGTTCAGGTTGACGGTATCGACGAAAGGCTCGTTGGTCTTCGGATTGATGACCACCTGACCCGTTACCGGGTCGGTACGGTTGTAATCGACAGCAGCATTGCCCGGTGCCGAACGCGAGGAACCGTTGATGAATTGCAGCGCCTTGCCGGTCTTCGGATCGTTGAAATTGATGATGCCGCTTTTCGCGAAGCTGCGCTGCGATGCTTTCAGCGATTTTTGTTCGTCATGGCTGGCCGACACGAAAATGCTGTAGCCGTCTTCGTCGATGTCGCCAAAGCCCTTGCTGATCGAAATGGAATTGCTGGCGCCGCCTTTTTCTTCAGGACGCGAGTACTTGGCGTTGATTTCCAGCGGCGCCGCACCTTTTTTCAGGATGAAGTTGACCACGCCGGCGATGGCGTCGGCGCCATACAGTGCCGAGGCGCCGTCGGTCAGCACTTCCACGCGCTCGATGGCCGACAGGGGGATCGAGTTCAGGTCGATGGTGGTGCCGGAATTGGATGGCGCCACGCGGCGGCCGTTCAGCAGCACCAGCGTGTAGGCAGCGCCGATATCGTGGATCGAAGCCGTGGTGACGCCACCACCACCACCGCCCACCGAATCGGCGGCCACGGAGAAGCCTTGCATCGCAGGAATTTGCTGGATGAAATCGGTCACCGTGGTGACGCCGGTTTTCTTGATGTCTTTCTGGTTGAACGACTGCACCGGCAGCGATGCTTCGGAAGCGATGCGCTTGATGCTCGAACCCGTAACTTCCACACGTTGCATGGTGCCATCTGTTGTTTCTTGCGCATACGCAGCGTGCATGCTCAAGGCCATGCCGCCAGCAAACATCAGGCGCAGCGACCGCGACATTACATTTTCTATCATCATCGAAATTCCTTGGTATTGTGATAAAGATGGCATTTATTTTGAGATAACTTGTTGTCTGCTAGCAATTTATTTGTTTATTTCAAAATTTACCAATGAAAATTCTGTAAATTTTCAGGGCCCTCATCAAAACATTCACGATTCAGATTGTCAATTTCGTGCGGACTTTTTGGATGAAATGCAACATTTTCCTGTTTTTTTTATAATCCTTCAGTAATAAAGTATCGTGAACCCTTGTCAGGCGTGCTCAGATGCGTAAAATAAAACGGCGCACAGCATCGCTGCTGGCGTCGTTCTCCGCATGCCTGGCAAATGCTTGCCAGCGATGCCAGATTTTCCGCACCCCCCCCCCTTAAAACGTATAGCCTCCGCGCAGGTACCAGGCGCGCCCGACTGGATCCGTGTAGCGCGGTTCATAGCCTTTCTGGAACAGGGTGCCCTGGTTCGAGAAGGGCGGCTCCTTGTCCAGCAGGTTTTTCACGCCGGCCGTCAGCAGCCAGCTTTTCCACGCATAGCTGCCCGACACGCCAAGCAGGCTGTACGATGGCACATCGTGCTGGTACTGCGGCGCGACCAGGTTCTGGTCCGTGTAGCCGGATTTGAATGACTGCGACAGGGTGGCGCCCCAGTTTCCTTTGCGCCAGTTCAGCGTCGCCGTATGTTTCCAGCGGAACACCGGGTTGTTGTCCGCATAGCGGCCCACGTTGGCGATGAATTCGCCACCGCGTTCGTTCTGGTAGTCATATTGATGGGTCCACGTGCCATCGAGCGACACGCTGAAATCGCCGTAGGCGCCGCGTCCCAGGCGCGCATTCAGGCTCACGTCGATGCCGTCGGTTTTTACTTCACCGAGGTTGTCGTTCATGTCGAGAATCGCATACGGCGAACCGTCGGGATTGCGCAGGAACAAGGCCTTGTATCGTGCGTAGTTACCGAAGATCGATTGCTCGGGCAAGGATGAAATCTTGTCCTTCAAATGGATGTTCCAGTAATCGATGGCAACAGTGACTTCCTTGACCGGTTCGAGCACCAGACCGAAGGCAAACGTGGTGGATTTTTCCGGCTTCAGCTTTTCATTGCCGCCTTGCAGTTTGAATTGCTGCAAGTCGCAATCGCGCAGGGGATTGGCGCCCGGCTGCGGCACGCCACCGGGGCACAAAATCGGGTCGTCATAGCTGTTGTTGGTATCGTTCTTCGACGGCGGCGCATTCTTTTCAAACAGGGTGGGAGCGCGGAAGCCCGTGCTGGCCGAGCCGCGCAGCACCAGCGCGCTGCTGGCCTGGTAGCGCAGGGCCAGTTTGGGATTGGTGGTGCTACCCACATCGCTGTAATGGTCGAAACGGGCGGCCAGCTGTACTTCCAGGTCTTTGATCAGTGGCAAGTTGACTTCGCCGAAGACGGCCTGGATGGTGCGCGAGCCGCTCTTCGAGAGCGAGCCGGACAAGCCGGAACTGGCAGCCTGGCCGGCGATGTCGCGGTTGACGTTGAAGCCGGCCTTTTCGTGTCGCACTTCGCCACCAAGCGCGAGCGCCAGCGGGCCGCCGGCCAGCTGCATCAGATCGCGGCTGCCCTTGAGGTCGAAGCCCGTGGTGGTGACCTTGGCGTTCTGCACTTCGCCGCGCAGGGCCGTGCTGTCGAGGTAAGCCTTGCCGGCCGCATCCTGCACGCCAAACGGGTTCAGTATGCCGTTCAGCACGCCAGCGGCAAAACCCGCATCCTGCACATAGCCGTTCGTGAATTTTTCCGACGACTTGCTGATCGCATGGCTCAGCCCCGTCTTGTAATCCCAGCCCGCCAGCTCGCCTTCGAGGGCCAGCACCAGGCGGTCGGCCTTGCCAGTGGAATCGATTTGCCGCTGGCCTGCCTCGACGGGACGCCAGTTGACGCTCAGGGGCTGGCCCGACAAGCCGGGCTGGGCCGGCACGCCGCCCGCATTGCCCGGATAGTATGGGCTGGTGCCGGGCAGGATCAAGCCTGTTTGCGGTGGCGGCGCCGTGCGTGCTTTCACCTTGTTTTCCGCATGCAGATATTCCACCGTGGCCAGGTGGCCGCCGCCCAGCTTGAAGGCGCCCTTGCCGAAGAAGGCCACTTGCTCCTGTTGCGGCAAGTCATCGATCTGGCGCGTGTAATCCTGGCGGCAAGTGCCGCTCCCGGACGGGATGGACAGCGGCGGCCGGCAGCCTGTGGCCGCATAGGGATTGCCGGCCAGGCCCTTGCCGCCATCTGCGGCCGCATCAAAGTAGTTGCCGGGGAAAGTAGTGCCGCTTGTACCCTTGGCCACGGTCATGCCCCGTTCGGGAATGACGCCGGTCCTGGAAAAGGCGCGGTCTTGCGAGGTCAGCACCTCTTGCGTGTGATAGTCGAGCACGCCAAAAATATTGTAGCCATCCGTGTCGAGCCTGCCAAAACCTGTGGACAGGTTAAGGCGGTGCTCGTCGCCGCCCTTGTGCTGGGGGGCGACGACTTCGGCGGTGATATTCGTGATGTTGACGGAGCGCTTCGTGATGAAATTGATGACGCCGCCGATGGCGTCCGTGCCGTAGATGGCCGAGGCGCCGTCGCGCAGCACTTCGACACGTTCCAGGGCGGCGATGGGAATGATGTTCAGGTCGACGCTGGCGCCGTCATACGGATGGTTGGCGATACGCCGGCCGTTGAGCAGCACCAGCGTCTTGTCGCCGCCCAGGCCGCGCAAGTCGGCGCTGGCCTGGCCGCCCGTGGGCAAGCCGCTGGTATTGCCGCCGACGGCATTGCCGCTGCCCATGCTCGACGCATTCGAGGGGATCTTGCCCAGCACTTCCTGGGCCGTCGTCAAGCCTTGCCTGGCGAAATCCTCGGCCTTGAAGATGGACAGCGGCGTCGCCGTTTCCGCGACGAGGCGCTTGATGGAGGAACCGGTGACCTCGACGCGCTGCATGGCGGGCTCTGCTGGATCGCCCGTGTTTTGCCCCAGCGTGGCGGTCGCCTGGGTTGCGAGCAGCGCCGCACACAACAGGCGTAAGGGGGAGCGCGGACGCGTATTGATCTTCATTGAAACACTCCTGTGGCAAAGGTGTTGTTGAAAATGGCGAAAGGGCGCCTGTTGCGGTTGTAGCAGTCACTGTGCATGCATGATTTGCGCTAGCGCAGGACAACAGCAGCTAGCGTGCGTGCGGCATTGACGCGACGCAAATATCCGATGTTGCGTTGCAAGGCAGCATCCTGCGGCCGGCCTTGCTTTTGCCGTTTTGCTGCCGCCGCCAATAGCGGTGGCATGCGAATATTGCGATGCAGCAAATCAGGCTGACCGGAGCGGACGCGATGGCGCCGGTGCTGCGGCTTTCTGCCCACGCAGCAAAATATGCGTTATCGTTACGCGTTTTTCAGACAGTCGAGATGGCTGCTAACAAGGCATAGATCTTGCGAGGATGGACTGGTTTTGGCGGTGGAATCCTGTATCCCAGGGGGAAGCCAGTACAAGCGCACCAATACGGTGCGACAGATAATCGAGATGAAGGGTATTACATGAAGTCACCATGGATGCGGCGCGTGGCGCTGCTCGCCTGCCTGGCCACCCTGCCGCTGGCGGCCACTGCCGTTGCTGCGGATGCCACCCCTGCCGCCGCCGCCGCGCCGGTGAAGACCTTGCGCTATATCTTGCCGGCCGCCGAGACGGGGTTTGATCCGGCCACATCGCGCGACCTGTATTCGAATCACATCACGCAGGCCATCTTCGACACGCTGTACACCTATGATTACCTGGCGCGCCCCGTCAAGGTGGTGCCCGGCGCCGCGGCCGCCATGCCGGAAGTGTCGGCTGATGGCAAGACCTATACCATCCGTCTGAAAAAGGGCATCCTGTTTACGCCCGACGCCGCGTTTGGCGGCAAGCGCCGCGAACTGACGATGGCCGACTACGTCTATTCGTGGAAGCGCTTGTTCGACCCGCGCCTTGCGTCGCCGCATAGCTGGCTGTTCGAAGGCAAGGTGGTGGGACTGGACGACCTGGCCAAGGATGCGGCCAAGTCGAACAAGCTGGACTTCAGCAAGAAGGTGGCCGGCCTGGAGATCCTCGACCCGTACACCTTGCGCATCACGCTGACCAAGACCGATTTCAACTTCCCCATGATCCTCGCCTACGTGCCGACGGCCGCCGTGGCGCGCGAAGTGGTGGACAAGTACGGCGACGTGAAGGGCGAAGTGGGCTCGAATCCCGTCGGCACCGCCTATTACACCCTGGGGGAATGGACGCGCGGCAACCGCATCGTCCTCAATCGCAATCCGCAGCACTTGCCCGAGACGTGGAATTTCATGGCCGGCGACGACCCGGACGACCAGCGCATCGTGCGCCAGATGCAAGGCAAGCGCATTCCCGCCATCGACCGCATCGAAATTTCCGTGATGATCGAAGACCAGTCGCGCTGGCTGTCTTTCCAGAGCGGTGGCACGGACGTGTTCTGGCTCGACGGCCCGCTGGCGCCGAAAGCGCTGCTGAACGGCAAGCTGCGTCCCGAGCTGGCGGAGAAGGGCGTGCAACTGTCGCGCCTGCTGGACCCGGAAATCAGCTATTACTACTGGAATATGGAAGACCCCACCCTCGGTGGCTTCAGCAAGGAAAAGATCGCCCTGCGCCGCGCCATTGCCATGGCGCACAATATCGACGAAGAAATCCGCATCATCTGGAATGGCCAGGCCAAGCGCCTCGACTATCCGATACCGCCCGGTGTCGTCGGTTACGATCCGCATTACAAATCCCTGCTGCAATACGATCCCGTGCTGGCAAACAAATTGCTGGATAAATTCGGCTACAAGAAGGGCGCCGATGGCTGGCGCACCTTGCCGGACGGCAAGCCGCTGCTGATCCGCTACGCTTCGCGCAACGAAGCCAATGGCGTGCTGCAAGCGGAAATGTGGCGCAAGACGTATAACTCGCTGGGCATCCGCATGGAAAACGACCGCATGATCTTTTCCGATATTTTAAAAACGGAAAAGCAGTGCAAGATGCAGACGCGCACGGCGCCATGGCTGGCCGACTATCCGGACGGCGACAACTTCATGCAGCTGTTCTACGGCCCGAACACGCACCAGAACAACAACGGCTGCTATCAGGATCCCGAGTACGACAAGTGGTACGCGGCCAGCCAGGCCATGCCTGCCAGCCCCGAGCGCGATGAACTGTTCCACAAGATGGCGCGCCGCCTGGAAGTCAATGCGGGCGCCCTGATCGGCTATGCGCGCTACCGCAACATGCTGGCGCAAAAGTCGGTGCTCGGCTACAAAAAGCACCCGATCCTGTTCCAGGAGTGGGCGTATATGGATATCGACAGCACGGGTGCGCCGGTGGCTACTCCGGCCCCTGCTGCTAAATAAGCGCAGCTTATAACGACAAGGAATCATTATGTTTGCTTATATCCTGCGCCGCTTGTGGCAGATGCTGCCCACCATGCTGGGCGTCGTCCTGCTGGTGTTTATCCTGTTTAACTGGGTGGGCGGAGACCCCGCCTATATCCTGGCCGGCAAGATGTCGAGTGCGGAAAGCATCGCCAATATCCGCCGCCAGCTCGGTGTCGACCAGCCGTACTACGTGCAGCTGTGGATCTTCATCAAGCAGATCGTCACCTTTGACTTCGGCCAGAGCTGGGCCACGGGGGAATCCGTATCGCACATCATTACGTCGCGCCTGGGCCCGTCGATGATGGTCTTGATCCCGCTGACCGTACTGGAAACGTTTTTTGGCGTGGCGCTGGCGCTGGCCATCGCCTTCGTGCGCGGCTCGCTGACGGACCGCGCCGTCATGATCGCCTGCACGGTGGGCATGTCGATTTCCATCCTCGTCTACATCATCGTCTTCCAGTACGGCTTTGCCTACAAGCTGGGCCTGTTCCCCGTGCAGGGCTGGGGCGACAGCTTCTGGGAAAATCTGCTGCGCTATTCGACCTTGCCCATTTTGATCGGCCTGGCCGTGTCGATTGCGCCGACCCTGCGCCTGTTCCGCACCTTCGTGCTGGACGAGGCCAACCAGGATTACGTGCGCACGGCGCGCGCCAAGGGCTTGAAGGAAGGCCGCATCATGTGGGTGCACGTGCTGCGCAACGCCGGCATTCCCATCATTACCTATGTGATGTCGAACTTGCCGGCCCTGCTGATCGGCGCTTTCCTGCTGGAACGCTTTTTCGGCATCCCCGGCATCGGGCGCGAAGTGATCCTGGCGGTCGAGCGCAGCGACTTTCCGGTGATCAAGGCGATCACCGTGTATGTCGCCGCCGCCACCATGCTCTTCAACCTGCTCACCGACCTGCTGTACCAGGCGGTCGATCCTCGCGTACAACTGAAGTAGAAAGAGACGATGTCGAAACCTCATACATCGCCCGGCCTGTGGGCCCTGGCGTGGCGCCGTTTGCGCGGCGACAAGATTGCAATGGTATCGCTGGCTGTGGTCGGCGCATTTTTCCTGCTGGTGCTGGCGTCCGCCAGCGGCCTGGTGGCGGCGAACTGGGAAGACGAAGTGGCCGTCAGCTATGCGCCGCCCACGTTCGTGGGCGTCGATGCGGATGCTGCCGGTGATGGCGCGATTCACGTGCCCGACGAGCGCAGCGCGCCCACCCCCGTCAACGTGCTCGACCCCTTGGCCGACGATATCGCCGAACTGCGCGCCGAGTTGAAAAGCGATCCGTCCGCTGGCGTGGACATGTACGGCGTCACCGACCCGCTGGCCGACGACTTGACGGCCTTGCGCGCCGGCATGGGCAAGGCCAAGAAACTCGTCACGCACAAGGCGGCAACCTTGCCGTTCGGCGCCGACAAGTGGGGACACGACATTATCCAGAAAACCATCAAGGGCGGCGAAACGTCGATCGTGGTGGGCCTGGTGGCAGCCTTGCTGGCTGTCGTGCTGGGCACGCTGTTTGGCGCCGTGTCCGGCTACTTCGGCGGCGTCGTCGATGACTTCTTCAATTGGTTCTACAGCATTTTCACGTCGATACCCTCGATCCTGATGATACTGACGGTGGCGGCCGTGCTGCAGCAAAAGGGCGTGCTGACCATCGTGCTGATCCTGGGGCTGACTGGCTGGACGGGGCCTTACCGTCTGATCCGCGCCGAATACATCAAGCACAAGGCGCGCGAATACGTGATGGCGGCCGACGCGATTGGCGCCTCGCACTGGCGCAAGATGTTTTCCCACATCTTCCCCAACGTCAGCCACGTGGCGCTGGTGCAAATGTCGATCTTGGTGGTGGGCTTCATCAAGGCGGAAGTGATTCTCAGCTTCCTCGGCTTTGGCGTGCCGGTGGGTACCGTCTCGTGGGGCAGCATGCTCAACGAGGCACAAAATGAACTGATCCTGGGCAAATGGTGGCAGCTGACAGCTGCCGCCACGGCGATGGCCGTGCTGGTGACGGCGTTCTCGCTGTTTACCGATGCCTTGCGCGATGCGCTCGACCCCAAAGTGAAATAGGAGTTGCTCATGGACCAGAATAACCTGTTGGAAGTGCGCGACCTGCGCGTCACCTTCCGCCTGGACAAGAAGACCACGTTCGAGGCCGTCAAGGGCATCTCGTTCAACGTGCCGCGCAACAGCACCGTCGCCCTGGTGGGCGAATCGGGCAGCGGCAAGTCCGTCAGCTCGCTGGCCGTGATGGGCTTGTTGCCGCCAGATAACACCATCATCGATCCCGCGTCCAGCATCCACTTTGGCGGGCGCGACCTGCTCAAATTGTCGATTGCCGAGCGACGCACCATGTGCGGCAAGGATATCTCGATGATCTTCCAGGAGCCGATGTCGTCGCTGAACCCGGTGTTCACGGTGGGGTTCCAGATCGCCGAAGTGTTGCGCCAGCACATGGGCATGAACCGCAAGCAGGCGCGCGCGCGCACGCTGGCGCTGCTCGACGAAGTGGGCATTCCCGATCCCGCCACCAAGATCGACGCCTACCCGAGCCAGATGTCGGGCGGCCAGCAGCAGCGCGTGATGATCGCCATGGCGATTGCCTGCGAACCGAAGCTGCTGATCGCCGACGAACCGACGACGGCGCTCGACGTGACGATCCAGAAGCAGATCATGGACTTGATCGCGGCGCTGCAAAAGAAACATCAGATGTCCGTGCTCTTCATTACCCACGACCTGGGCCTGGTGGGAGAAATTGCCGACCAGGTGATCGTCATGCGCCACGGTGAAGTGCGCGAGACGGGGGAAGTGCGGCAAGTGTTCGACACCCCCCAAGACCCGTACACCAAAGCATTACTCCATTGCCGGCCCTCGCTGGACGAGCGCCCATGGCGCCTGCCAGTGATTGCCGACTTTATGGAGGGCAAGGCTGGCCCCGGCGTCGAGGTGAAACAGCGCACGCGCGGCTACACGCCGGGCGATGAACCGGTGCTGGTGGTGAATAATCTGAGTAAAAGCTTTTACACGCGTGCAGGCCTGTTCGGCAAACGCGAATTCCAGGCCGTCAAGGATGTGTCATTCACTTTGCCACGCGGAAAAACACTGGGCGTGGTGGGCGAATCCGGTTCCGGCAAGACGACGGTGGGCCTGACCCTGCTGCGGTTGCACCAGGCGACGGGCGGCACGGCCCTGTTCCATGGCAAGGATCTGATTGCCATGCCGAACAAAGAGTATTTGCCGTATAAACGCCGCATCCAGATCATCTTCCAGAATCCCTACGCTTCCTTGAATCCCCGCTTTACGGTGGGGCAGATTCTGCTCGAACCGATGCGTATTCACAAGATCGGCGCGAACGACCAGGAACGCATCGCCAAGGCCTACTGGCTGCTCGACAAGGTGGGATTGCCGGAGCAGGCTTTCCACCGCTATCCGCACGAGTTTTCCGGCGGCCAGCGCCAGCGCATTGCGATTGCCCGCTGCCTGACCATGCAGCCGGAAATCCTGGTCTGCGACGAGTCCGTGTCGGCGCTCGACGTGTCGGTGCAGGCGCAGGTATTGAACCTGTTGCAGGATTTGCAGGATGAATTCGGCTTGTCCTACATCTTTATTTCGCACGATTTGTCCGTGGTGAAATACATCGCCGACCAGGTGATGGTGATGCACAAGGGGCAAGTGGTGGAACTGGCCGATTCGGATGAGCTGTACCGCAATCCCGTGCATCCATACACGCGCACCTTGTTGAGCGCCATACCGAAGGGCGTGCAATTGTGAGGGGCTTTTTACGGTAAGATAGCGCCCATGCCCAACCTCATTTACCTGCTCGAACATTACGGTGTCCTGATTGTCTTTGGCATCGTGCTGGTGGAGCAGCTCGGCTTGCCGATTCCCGCCTTTCCCATCCTCGTGGTGGCGGGGGCGCTGGCGGTCGATGGCGACATGAATGGGGGACTGGTGCTGGCCGCCGCGCTGGGCGCTTGCCTGATCAGCGACTTCACGTGGTTCCGCGCGGGCCGGCATTTCGGCAAGCGTATCCTGCGCCTGCTGTGCCGCATCTCTCTGTCGCCCGATTACTGCGTCAGCCAGACGGAAGACAAATTCAAGCGCTGGGGGCCGAAAGCCCTGATCGTTTCCAAGTTCGTGCCTGGCTTCAATACCGTGGCCGCGCCCATGTCCGGCGCGCTGGGCACGCCGCCAGGCCTGTTCTTCCTGTATGCGGGCCTGGGCGCCTTGCTGTGGAGCGGCACGGGCATCGTCGTCGGCGTGATTTTTCATTCCAGCGTGCAGCAGGTGCTCGACTTGCTCAGCACCATGGGCAGCACGGCCTTGCTGATGCTGGCCACCTTGCTGGGCTTGTTCCTGCTGTATAAGTTCCTCGAGCGCCGGCGTTTCCGCCAAGCCTTGCAGATCGAGCGCATCGGCATCGATGAATTGCTGGACCTGATCGAACAGGGCGAGGAGCCGCTGATGGTCGACGCGCGCAGCGCCACGGCGCAAGCGCTGGAACCGGCCGTGCCGGGCGCCCTGTTCTTCAACGGCAAGGAACCGGTGCCCGCCATGATCGCCATGGACAAGGACCGCCACATCATCGTGTATTGCAGCTGTCCCAACGACGTGACGGCTGCGCAAGTGGCCAAGCTGCTGCACCAGCACGGCTTTCACCGCGCCAAGCCCCTGCATGGCGGCCTGGACGCGTGGAATGCCGCCTATCGCTCGGACCAGCCGGCTCCCGCCAGCCTGCTGGGCGAAGGCTTGCCGTCCTGATCCGCGCTGCATCCTGCGCGCCAGGTTGGCGGTAAAAACCCGCAGTAAAAACCGGTAGTAATAATACGAAAACACCGTCGCCGGGCCGCAGGGATGGCAGCGCCGCACCTGCGCCGCTGCATACAAAGCGGCTTTGCGCAAACTCCGGCATACTCTGCTTTCAAGGCGATTCCTGCTGCTGTGCAGCATGCTTTTCGCGTGCCTGCTGAGTGCAAGTGCTTACTATAAAACATTATTTCTAAGCAATTTTGGCGCTGCCTGTTGCATTTGGAGTGGAACTACCAATAAAGGCTTGTTTTGATGTACTTAAACTACAAACTTTGCTTGCCTCCGGGCGCATTCATCCTTTAAGCTTGGCGTCCCATGCGTCCCACTTCATCATTTAAAATCATGAGCGCTTCGTCTTCTTCCGTACTGCCGACTTCCGCCTTCGCCGATGGACCGCGCCTGCTGGCCGACGTGGGCGGCACCAATGCCCGTTTCGCCCTGGAAGTGGCCGCTGGCCACATCACCCTGGTGGAAGTGTTGCCCTGTGCCGATTACCCGAGCCTGTCCGCCGCCCTGCAAGCCTACCTGGCCCTGCCGCACATCGCTGCCGCCGGCGGGCAAGCCGTGCGCCATGCCATGATCGCCATCGCCAACCCGGTCGACGGCGATTTCCTCAGCATGACGAATCACCACTGGTCATTCTCGATCCGCGCCATGCGCGAAGAGTGCGGTTTCACGACCCTGGACGTGGTCAACGATTTCACGGCCCTGGCGCGCGCCTTGCCGCAGCTGTCGAGCGAGCAAAAGCACCAGGTGGGCGCGGGCACGGCCCGTCCGAACACGGCCATCGGTCTGATCGGCGCCGGCACGGGTCTGGGCGTGTCGGGCCTGATTCCATCGCACGGCGGCTGGATCGCCCTGCAAAGCGAAGGCGGCCACGTCAGCTTTGCGCCGTTCAATGAAGTGGAAGTGAGCATTTTGCAATTCGCCTGGCGCGAATACGAGCACGTCTCGGCCGAGCGCCTGATTTCCGGCGATGGCCTGGAACTGATCTACCGCGCCCTGGCCGACCGCGCGGGCGTGCCGGCCGAAGACTTGACGGCGGCGGAAATCACGCGCCGCGCGCTGGCTGGCGAATCCCAGCTGTGCGACGACGTCATCGAGGCGTTCTGCTGCATGCTCGGCACGGTGGCGGGCAACGTCGCCGTGACCCTGGGCGCGCTCGGCGGTATTTATATCGGCGGCGGCATCGTGCCACGGCTGGGGGCGCGTTTCGACCGCTCTGGCTTCCGCGCCCGCTTCGAGCGCAAGGGCCGCTTTGCCAATTATGTGTCGCAAGTACCCACCTTCGTCATCACGGCGCAGTACCCAGCTTTCCTGGGTGCATCGGCCATTCTTTCGGAGAAACTCGCCTCCCTGTGATGCGCGGGGTGCGGGTGATATGTCGCGCCAGGGCCGGGTAAAACGCGTGTTTTGCCCGGTTTTGCGCTTTTCCGCTTTTTATCAGGTACAATTGGCATCGTTGGATGAAACAACGACTGTCGCTCTCCTGTCTGGCTGCTTGCTCGCCACGGGAAAAGCAGCTGCTCCGGAGTTCGTTTCATTGCTGGTTATTTAAGGCCAGCGCCATGGATGGCAGGACTTTCACTGCATCCGCTTCAGTCCCGCTTTGCGCGCATAGGCCAAGGCGTCGGAAAAACAGCCTCAATTAGTAACCCAGCACGGCGTCATCATTGATGTCTGCCACCTGTTACGTTGAAATGAACGTTTTTGATTTCTTTCTCTGCATACGAATTGCAACACACATCCGCACAGAATTGCTATGAATACAATTGAGGCTAAAAAAGTCCTCGAAACCGCGTTGCTGTGCGCTCGTGAGTCGCTGACGATCCACAGCCTGAAAAAGCTGTTCGTCGATGCGGACGAGAACGGTCGCGTGCGTGGTGTCGGCGTCGGTGCCGACACGATCAAGCAATTGCTGGAAGAGTTGCGGCAGGAGTGGGAGGGGCGCGGCATCGAGATCGTCAGTCTGGCGTCGGGCTGGCGCTTTCAAAGCCGCCCGGAAATGAAGATGTATCTTGATCGCATGACGCCCGAGCGGCCGCCCAAGTATTCGCGGGCGACCCTGGAAACCCTGGCCATCATCGCCTACCGCCAGCCGGTGACGCGCGGCGATATCGAGGAAATCCGCGGCGTTGCCGTCAATTCGCAGACGATCAAGATGCTGGAAGACCGTGGCTGGGTCGATGCCATCGGCTACCGCGACGTGGTGGGACGGCCGGCCTTGCTGGCCACCACCAAACAGTTTTTAGATGACCTGGGTTTGCATTCGCTGTCCCAGCTGCCGCCTTTGCAGCAAATCAGTGAAATGCAGGGCAATGGGCTCGAAGCCCTGGAAGCGGCCCTGCAGGAAAATTTTGACAAGGCAAGCAATGAGCTTGTCCCCCAGCTTGGTGCAGGTAGCAATACGGCTGTGACAGATGTAGATGTGACAGCAAGCCTTGATACCGGCCCCGATGCTTCGCCCACGGACGAAGCCTACACTCACGACCCTGCGCCAGAACTAACGGTTGACGCTGCGCCAGGTCAGCACAGCCACGAAACGAAGAATGAATAATCCGAACACACCCGAGACAGTAACTGCCAGCGACGAAGCCATCGTTGCCAAGCCCAAGCGCCGCACCAAGGCCCAGATCGAAGCCGACGCAGTGGCGGCAACGGACGCTGTCGCTGCTGGCGACAGCGTCGTTGCCAAGCCGAAGCGCCGCACCAAAGCCGACGTGGCCGCCGACGCGCCCGTCGCTGCTGCCGCTGGCGATTCTGCTGCCGAAGCTGCCCCAGTCGTCAAGAAAACCCGTGCCAAGCCAGCCCTGAAGGCTGTGGCCGACGCCGCAGAAGCGGCTGCCGAGGCGGTTGCTGAAGTTGCCAGCACCGCGGCGCCGCGTCCGCCGCGCGCCCGCGCCGCCGCCAAGGCCGCTGCCGCCGTCGCTGAAACGGCGCCGCACGTCGTCGCTGACAAACCGGCCGAAGCGCGCCCGACCCGCGGTCCGCGCCAGATGCGTGGCGTGCAGGCGGAACGCGCGCTGCGCCAGCCGCCGCGCGCCGAAGCGCCACAGGCCGCCGAAGCCGTTGCGGCAGCGCCTGCCGCAGAGCAAGCTGCCGCGCCTGTCGCCGATGTGTTCGATGCCGACGGCAACCTCGTGTCCGGCCCGCGCCTGCCGCGCGGTCCGCGCAACGACGTGCCGGGCGCCGGCAAAAATGCCGGCAAGAGCCGTAAAAAGGGCAAGGGTCGCCAGGCTGCGCCCGGTAAGCTCAGCGATGCTGACGCTGTGTTCTCGTTTGTTACCTCCGACGCGTTCGACAGCGAAGAAGGCGGCACGGGCCGCGTGCAAAAAGTGGCCGTGCGCCGCGACCTGACGTCCGACGACGACGCGCCGAAGCTGCACAAGGTGCTGGCCGAAGCCGGTCTCGGTTCGCGCCGCGACATGGAAGACCTGATCATGTCGGGCCGCGTGTCCGTGAATGGCGAGCCAGCCCACATCGGCCAGCGCATTCTGCCGACCGACCACGTGCGCATCAATGGCAAGTTGATCCAGCGCCGCGTCAGCAAGAAGCCGCCACGCGTGCTGGTGTACCACAAGCCAGCCGGCGAAATCGTCAGCCATAATGACCCTGACGGTCGTCCATCCGTGTTTGACCGCTTGCCGACCATGAAGGCAGGCAAGTGGTTGGCCGTTGGCCGTCTCGACTTCAATACCGAAGGCTTGCTGCTGTTTACCACGTCCGGTGATCTGGCCAACCGCCTGATGCACCCGCGCTACGGCATCGACCGCGAGTACGCCGTGCGTACCCTGGGCGAGCTGGAAGAGGGCATGCGCCAGAAGCTGCTGGCCGGCGTCGAGCTGGAAGACGGCCTGGCACAGTTCTCCAAGATCGCCGATGGCGGCGGCGAGGGTATCAACAAGTGGTACCGCGTGGTGATCGGCGAAGGCCGCAACCGCGAAGTGCGCCGCATGTTTGAAGCCATCGGCCTGACCGTCTCGCGCCTGATCCGTACCCGCTACGGCGCCATGACCCTGCCGAGCGGCCTGAAACGCGGCCGCTGGGAAGAGATGGATGAAAACACCGTGCGTGACCTGCTGACCGCCTACGGCATCGAAAAGAAAATGCCGGCATCGGGCGACCCCCGTGCCGCTGGTGCCGCCAAGGGCCGCGAAGCGCGCAAAGCCAGCCGCGATGACGAGCCGAATGGCAACCGCATCGATGTGAGCAACCGCAACGCTGATCCGTTCCCCGTCGCGCCGCGCCGTGGCCAGCCACAGGGGCAGTTTGCCCGTCCGCAAGGCCAGGGTCGTCCAGGTGGCGCCGGTCGTCCAGGCGAAGCGCGTGGTCCGGGCCGTGGCCAGCCGCAAGGTCCGTTCCAGGGTGGGCAGCCGCGTTCGTCGGCATCGTTCGAAGGTGCGCCGCAAGGCCAGGGCCGTCCGCCGCGTGCGGCAGGCCAGGGCCAGGGACGTCCTGCCGGTGCTGAAGGCCGCGCGCCGCAGCGTGGTCCGCGTCAGCCCGATCCGCTGCAAACGGCTTTCGGCTTCGCCAACACGGGTCCGCGCCGCAATGCGGGCGGCGCCGGTGGGCAAGCGCGTTCCGGTGGTCAGCCGCGTGGTGGCATGGATCGTGGTGGCATGGATGGCATGCCGCGCCGTCGCAGCAAAGGTTAATTCAGGGAATTTCTTCTTGCGCGCCCGATAATCTGCTGCGGGCGCGCGCTCTTGTAACTGTTGTAAGCCGGGCCGCTCCTTGTGTGCGGCATTGCGGCGAAGTTAATAAGAGGTTATAATCTGCAGCCTAATAAAAGTTCTCCGCAGGGTTGTTTGGTGGGGAGTGCTTATCTGGTTGGGGAAATACAAGAAGATGGGCAGATGCCCATTTTTTTTTTGTTGAACCGTTTGTCATGGCTCCGCAAGGGGCCATATATGACTTGAATGCGTGTTTTTGCATGTTGTCGGCGCTTAATGTCGTGCTGTCATGCCGAAAACGGGCCTTATTTCTGGAGAATTTCTTGCAGCAGTTGGGATTAATTGAAAAGACAGTTACAGGTCTGGGCTATGAGCTCGTTGATGTCGAACGTGCCGAGCGCGGACTGCTGCGCGTCTTTATTGATTTCAGCGCCGCCGATGCCGCTGAAAAAGGTCCGATCACGGTCGAAGACTGTGCCACGGTGAGTCACCAGTTATCGCATGTGTTGACGGTAGAGAACGTTCCTTACGAGCGTCTCGAGATTTCTTCCCCGGGTCTGGATCGTCCGGTGCGCAAGCTGGAAGACTTTGTCCGTTTCGCAGGCCAGGAAATCATCGTCAAGCTGACTGTGGCGATGCCGGGTACGAACAACCGGAAATCGTTCCAGGGGATCTTGCAAGAACCCGTGGGCGATAAATTGTCGTTGGAATTTGAAGGTAAGGATGGTCCGGCGATGTTGGAGTTTACGCTCGCCGATGTGGATAAGGCACGCTTGGTGCCGCAGGTGGTTTTTAAGGGACGCAAAGCATGAGCCGCGAAGTTTTATTATTGGTTGACGCGCTGGCGCGCGAAAAAAACGTCGATAAAGATGTCGTCTTCGGCGCCCTCGAATTCGCGTTGGCGCAAGCCACGAAGAAACGGTATGAGGGTGAGGTAGACATCCGCGTTTCGATCGACCGCGAAACGGGCGAATTCGAATCGTTCCGCCGCTGGCACGTGGTGCCCGATGAAGCGGGCCTGCAATTGCCGGATCAGGAGATCCTGCATTTCGAGGCAAAAGAACAGATTTCCGATATCGAAGTCGATGACCACATCGAAGAACCGATCGAATCCGTTGAATTCGGCCGCCGTTTCGCCCAGGATACCAAACAGGTTGTCCTGCAGCGCGTGCGTGACGCCGAACGTGAGCAGATCCTGGTCGACTTCCTGGAACGCGGCGATTCGCTCGTCACCGGCACCATCAAGCGCATGGAACGCGGCGACGCCATCGTCGAATCGGGCAAGATCGAAGCGCGTCTGCCACGCGATCAGATGATCCCGAAAGAAAATCTGCGTATCGGCGACCGTGTCCGTGCATACATCTTGCGCATCGACCGCAACATGCGCGGCCCGCAAGTGATCCTGTCGCGCACCGCGCCAGAATTCATCATGAAGCTGTTCGAGCTGGAAGTGCCGGAAATCGAGCAAGGCATGCTGGAAATCAAATCCGCAGCCCGCGATGCCGGCGTACGCGCCAAGATCGCCGTCTACACGGCCGACAAGCGCATCGATCCGATCGGTACTTGCGTCGGCATGCGCGGTTCGCGCGTGCAGGCTGTCACCGGCGAACTCGGTGGCGAACGTGTCGACATCGTGCTGTGGTCGGAAGATCCGGCGCAGTTCGTCATCGGCGCCCTGGCGCCGGCGAACGTGTCGTCGATCATGGTCGATGAAGAAAAACACGCGATGGATGTCGTCGTGGACGAAGAAAACCTGGCAATCGCGATTGGCCGTTCCGGCCAGAACGTGCGCCTGGCCTCGGACCTGACCGGCTGGAAGATCAACATCATGACGGCCGAAGAATCGGCTGACAAAGCTGCCCAGGAAACGGCTGCCGTGCGCATCCTGTTCATGGAAAAGCTCGATGTCGACCAGGAAGTGGCCGATATTCTGGTGGAAGAAGGTTTCGCCAGTCTGGAAGAAATCGCTTACGTGCCAATTTCCGAAATGCTGGAAATCGAATCGTTTGACGAAGATACCGTCAATGAACTCCGTACCCGTGCGCGTGATGCGCTCGTGACCGAAGCGATTGCTTCGGAAGAGGGTCTGGAAGGCATGGACGAGGCGTTGGTAGGTCTGGAAGGCATGGACCGCATTACCGCCGGCAAGCTGGGTCTGGCTGGTATCAAGACCGTTGAAGCATTTGCAGCACTGGCATACGACGAATTTGGCGCAATCCTGGCCTTGTCTGCGGACCGTGCGCGTGAACTGATTACAAGTGAATTTAAAGATGTGACCGACGATGAGATGAAGTTGGTTGACTCGAAATATGACGATCGTGCCAAGGCGTTGCAAGCCAAGGCATGGAGTCTGGCCGAATCCGCAAAGGCTTAATTTGAGTATCTTTATCATCTCCGCGACACATAGAAAAGAGGACTGAATGGCGAGTAACAACGTAGCCCAATTTGCCACCGAACTGAAGATGCCTGCAGATTTGCTGCTGACGCAGCTGCGTTCTGCCGGCGTCGAGAAAAGTTCGACGTCAGATCCATTGTCGAAAGATGATAAGGACAAGCTTTTGGATCATCTGCGCCGCACACACGGCGCAGCGGCTGACACAGAAAAGAAAAAAATCACCGTGACCCGCAAGGAAACGACTGAAATCAAGCAAGCTGACGCCACCGGCAAATCGCGCACCATCCAGGTGGAAGTGCGCAAGAAGCGCACTTTCGTCCAGCGTGACGAAGCTGCGCCGGTCGCAGCAGAACCGGTCGCGCCTGCCGCACCGGTGATCGATCCCGCCGACGTGGCGCGCCGTGAAGAAGACGCCCGTAAACAGGCTGAACTGATCGCCCGCCAGGAAGCCGATCTGCGCGAAAAGCAAGAACGTTTGGCCAAACTCGACGCGGAAAAGGAAGCCCAGGCGAAAGCCACGCAACAGGCTGAATTGGCTGCGAAGAAAGAAGCTGAAGCGGAAGCGAAGAAAGCGGCTGCCAAGGCTGCTGCTGCGCCTGCCGCCAGCGCTGCTGCGCCTGTCGTTGACGACGCCGCTGCCGAAGCGAAAAAAGCTGCTGCCGCTGAAGAAGCGAAGAAGAAGGCCGCTGCCGCTGCTGTTGCCGCCAAGGAAGCCGCTGACAAAGCGGAAGCCACTGACCGTGCACGCAAGGCTGTTGCCGACGAAGTTGCCCAGATCAAGGCCATGATGAACGCGCCACGCCGCGCCATCAAGGCACCTGAACCCGTACCGGTTCCGGTGAAGCCGAAGGCGCCGGAAGGCACCTTGCACAAGCCTGCTGACAAGAAACCTGGCGACAAGCCGGGCGACAAGAAGCCTGCTGTTGCAGACAAGAAATCCATCAAGTCGGCCAATGTGTCGTCCACCTGGTCCGATGACGCGAAAAAACGCGGCACCACCGGTGGTCCTAAGCCACGCGGCAATAGCGGCCCGGGCGGTCGTGACAGCTGGCGCGGTGGCGCGAAGGGCCGTCGCCCGACGCATCATGACGACCGTGAATCGAACTTCCAGGCTCCTACGGAAGCCGTCGTCAAAGACGTGCACGTACCGGAAACGATCACCGTGGCCGAATTGGCACACAAAATGTCCGTCAAGGCATCCGAAGTCATCAAGCATTTGATGAAATTGGGCCAGATGTGCACGATCAACCAGGTGCTGGACCAGGAAACCGCCATGATTCTGGTGGAAGAAATGGGCCACAAGGCGTTCGCCGCCGAGCAGGATGATCCCGAAGCGTTGCTGGCCGATGTGGGCGAGCACGCGCACTTCGAGTCGAAGCCGCGCGCACCGGTGGTCACCGTCATGGGTCACGTCGACCATGGCAAGACCTCGTTGCTCGATTACATTCGTCGCGCCAAAGTGGCATCCGGCGAAGCGGGTGGCATTACGCAGCATATCGGCGCTTACCACGTCGATACGCCACGCGGCATGATCACCTTCCTCGACACCCCGGGCCACGAAGCGTTTACCGCGATGCGTGCCCGTGGCGCCAAGGCAACCGACATCGTCATTCTGGTGGTTGCCGCCGACGATGGCGTGATGCCGCAAACGAAAGAAGCGATTGCCCATGCGAAAGCAGCCGGCGTGCCGCTGGTGGTGGCGATCAACAAGGTCGACAAACCGGGTGGCAACGTGGACCGCGTGACGCAGGAACTGGTTGCTGAACAAGTCGTGCCGGAAGAATACGGTGGCGAATCGCCATTCGTGCCGGTGTCGGCCAAAACGGGTCAAGGTATCGACGACCTGCTGGAACAAGTGCTGTTGCAAGCCGAAGTGCTGGAATTGACGGCACCGGTCGATGCGCCTGCGCGCGGCCTGGTTGTCGAGGCGCGTCTGGACAAGGGCCGTGGTCCTGTCGCGACGATCCTGGTGCAGTCCGGTACCCTGAAACGCGGCGACGTGATTCTGGCTGGCTCTTCGTATGGCCGTGTTCGCGCCATGCTCGATGAGAACGGCAAGTCCATCGCTGAAGCGGGTCCTTCGATTCCAGTCGAAATCCAGGGCTTGACGGAAGTGCCGGTTGCCGGTGAAGAAGTCGTCGTCATGGCGGACGAGCGCAAGGCGCGTGAAATCGGTCTGTTCCGTCAAGGTAAGTTCCGCGACGTGAAACTGGCCAAGCAGCAAGCTGCGAAACTGGAAAACATGTTCGACCAGATGGCCGAAGGCGAAGTGAAAAACTTGCCGCTGATCATCAAAACCGACGTGCAAGGTTCGCAAGAAGCGCTGGTTGGTTCGCTGCAGAAACTGTCGACCTCCGAAGTGCGCGTACAAGTGGTTCACGCCGCTGTCGGCGGCATCACGGAATCGGACGTCAACCTGGCAGTCGCCTCGAAAGCGGTCATCATCGGCTTCAACGCCCGTGCTGATGCCCAGGCACGCAAGCTGGCCGAGTCGAATGGCGTGGACATTCGCTACTACAACATCATTTACGATGCGATCGACGAGATCAGATCGGCGTTGTCGGGCATGTTGGCACCAGAGAAACGCGAAACCGTCATCGGCCAGGTCGAGATCCGCCAGGTTATCCTGGTCTCGAAAGTGGGCGCGATTGCCGGTTGCCTGGTCACCGATGGCGTGGTCAAGCGTGCTTCTTCCGTCCGCCTGTTGCGCAACAACATCGTGGTGTGGAGCGGCGAAATCGATTCCCTGAAACGCTTCAAGGACGATGCGAAAGAAGTTCGCGCCGGTCTGGAGTGCGGCCTGTCGCTGAAGAACTACAACGACATTCAGGTTGGCGACACCCTGGAAGTGTTCGAAGTCCAGGAAATCGCTCGTACCCTGTAATCACAGCAGTATTGGCGCGGACATAGTGATGTCCGCGCAAACACGTGGGGCGCATTGGTCAACGGGCAACCGTTTGACTCATGCGCCCTGCGGCACTTAGGACAGCATAAAATCATGGCTAAACATAGCAAAACCATGCCAGCGCGCGGCTTGCGCGTGGCCGACCAGATCCAGCGCGATCTGGCTGAAATCGTCGCCTACGAGTTGAAAGACCCACGCGTCGGTACGATGATCACCATCACCGAAGTGCAGATCACCCCTGACTACGCGCACGCCAAGGTGTTTTTCACGATGTTGAAAGACAGCAAGGAAGCCATCAAGAACACCACCGAAGGCTTGATGGCCGCGTCTGGCTTCATCCGTGGCTTGCTGGGCAAGCGCCTGCACATCCACACCCTGCCGATGCTGCATTTCGTGCACGACAGCTCGACTTCGCGCGGCATGGAAATGTCCTTGCTGATCGACAAGGCCAACGCCACGCGCGCGGCCGATGCCGAGCCGGACGAAAAGCCAGCAGACAAAGCGGACGAGCAATAAGCGTGGCGGGTCCGAAGAAACCGCCCGGCATCAAGCGGGTGCGCGACCTGGTCGATGGCGTCTTGCTGCTCGATAAGCCCGTGGGCTGGTCCAGCAACGATGCCCTGATCAAGGCCAAGCGCGTGCTGAACGCGAAAAAAGCGGGCCATACGGGCACGCTGGATCCGTTCGCCACGGGCTTGCTGCCGCTGTGCTTTGGCGAGGCCACGAAGTTCTCGCAGGACTTGCTGGAAGCTGATAAAACTTACGAAACCCTGGTGCACCTGGGACAGACGACGGATACGGGCGACACGGAAGGCGCAGTGCTGGAAACGCGCGACGTGAATGTGACGCCGGAGCAGATCGAAGCCGTGCTGGCGCAGTTCCGCGGGCCGATCTTGCAGACGCCGCCCATGTACTCGGCCTTGAAACGGGACGGCAAGCCCTTATATGAGTATGCAAGGGCAGGCATCACCCTGGAGCGCGAAGCGCGCCCGGTGACCATCCACAAGCTCGAGTTCCTCGGCTATGAAGCCCCGTTCCTGAAATTGTCTGTGATGTGCAGCAAGGGCACGTATATCCGCGTGCTGGGCGAAGACATCGGCCATGCCTTGGGTTGCGGCGGCCATCTGAACGCCTTGCGCCGCACGCAGGTGGGCAGCCTGACCCTCGATGGCGTTGTCACGCTCGACGAGCTGACGGCGCATGCCGCGCCGTTGAGCTTGCTGGCGCCCGTCGATGCATTATTGTCGAGTTTCCCAGCCGTCCAGCTGACCGAAGAATTGGCCAAGCGTTTCCTGCATGGCCAGCGCATCGCACTGGGCAAGGAAGAGGTCGCCGTACCAGCCGAACCGGGCAGGGTGCGCGTGTATCACGACAGCAAGTTGCTGGGCACGGGCCAATTGCAGGAATACAGCATCCTGGCACCGGAACGTCTCATTGCCACGGCGCATCAATAAGTCACAGCAACGTCACATTACCCAGCGACACTCTTCAACCAGTGTCGCTTTTTTAAACAAATCGTCCCCGACTGCAGGAGCCGCCAGCATTTTTAGATAGCGTTGCAACGCAACATGCTATACTACGCGGTTCCGGAAATAGATTAGCATTCGGGTATCTCGTACACCTTGTACGCACTCCGCAGTTTTTCAGTAACTACTACGACCATGTCAAATACAAAACGCGCAATTCGTAATATCGCCATTATCGCCCACGTTGACCACGGCAAAACCACGCTGGTGGATCAGCTGCTGCGCCAATCCGGCACCTTCCGTGAAAACCAAGCGGTCGACACCCGAGTCATGGACTCGAACGACCTGGAAAAGGAGCGCGGCATTACGATTCTGTCGAAGAACTGCGCTGTTGAGTACGAAGGCACCCACATCAACATCGTCGACACCCCAGGCCACGCCGACTTCGGCGGCGAAGTGGAACGCGTCCTGTCAATGGTTGACTCGGTATTGCTGCTGATCGATGCCCAAGAAGGCCCGATGCCACAAACCCGTTTCGTCACGCGCAAAGCGCTGGCACTGGGTCTGAAGCCTATCGTCATCGTCAACAAGATCGACCGTCCAGGCGCACGTCCGGACTGGGCCATCAACCAGACGTTCGAACTGTTCGACAAACTGGGCGCTACCGACGAGCAACTCGATTTCCCTATCATTTACGCTTCGGGCCTGAACGGCTATGCCGGCCTGACCGAAGACGTGCGCAGCGGCGACATGAAGCCGATGTTCGATGCCATCCTGCAACACGTGCCTGTCCGTGATGACAATCCGGAAGGCCCGCTGCAGATGCAAATCACCTCGCTCGACTATTCGTCGTACGTCGGCAAGATCGGCATTGGCCGCGTCAACCGCGGTACCGTCAAGGTCGGCCAGGACGTGCTGGTCATCAACGGTCCAGGCGCCACGCCTATCAAAGGCCGCATCAACCAGGTGCTGAACTTCAAGGGCCTGGAGCGCGTGCTGGTAGACGAAGCCGTTGCCGGCGACATCTGCTTGATCAACGGTATCGACGAAATCGGCATCGGTTCGACCCTGTGCGCCCTGGATACCCCGGAAGCGCTGCCTATGCTGACCGTCGACGAGCCAACCTTGACCATGAACTTCATGGTCAACAACTCGCCACTGGCCGGCCGCGAAGGCAAGTTCGTGACCTCGCGTCAATTGCGTGACCGTCTGGACCGCGAACTGAAAGCCAACGTTGCTCTGCGCGTAGCGCCGACCGACGATGACACGATCTTTGAAGTATCGGGCCGTGGTGAATTGCACCTGACGATTCTGCTCGAAAACATGCGTCGCGAAGGCTTCGAGCTGGCCGTATCGCGTCCGCGCGTGGTCTACAAAATGGTCGATGGCGTGCGCCACGAGCCATTTGAAAACCTGTCGGTCGACGTGGAAGAAGTCAACCAGGGCGGCGTCATGGAAGAGCTGGGCCGTCGTCGTGGCGACCTGCAAAACATGGAATCGGATGGCAAGGGCCGCGTGCGTCTCGAGTATCTGATCCCGGCGCGTGGCCTGATCGGCTTCCAGGGCGAATTCATGACCCTGACCCGCGGCACCGGCTTGATGAGCCACGTATTCAACGAATACGCGCCAGTCGACAACACCCGTGGCGAAATGGCTGGCCGTCGTAACGGCGTGCTGATCTCGCAAGATGACGGCGCCGCTGTTGCTTACGCGCTGTGGAAACTGCAAGATCGCGGCCGCATGTTCGTGGTCCACAACGATCCAGTGTACGAAGGCATGATCATCGGTATTCACTCGCGTGACAACGATCTGGTCGTCAACCCGATCAAGGGCAAGCAGCTGACCAACGTGCGTTCGTCGGGTACCGATGAAGCAGTGCGCCTGGTACCACCAGTGCAAATGTCGCTGGAATACGCGGTGGAATTCATCGCCGACGACGAACTGGTTGAAATCACGCCTAAATCGATCCGTCTGCGCAAGCGCTTCCTGAAGGAAAACGAGCGTAAGCGCGCCGGCCGCGACGCGTAATTGTTGTAGTGGTGCGGCGCTGCGTCGCCGCGCCAACCAGACCCGCTGTGCTTGCATAACCTTGCGGTGATGCGACACAGCGGGTTTGCCGTTCTGGATTCCCTTTTTTGTAGCGAGCGTATTGTGACTGTCCCAACCCTGCCTTCCCGCCGCCTGTCCGTTGCCCCGATGATGGACTGGAGCGACCGCCATTGCCGCAAGTTCCACCGCGAAATCACGCGCCACACCTGGCTCTACACCGAGATGGTGACGACGGGCGCGCTGGTGTACGGCGATGTGGAGCGCCATTTGCGCTTCAACGAGGAAGAGCATCCGGTGGCGCTGCAGCTTGGTGGCAGCGATCCGACGGACCTGGCCACCAGCGCGAAACTGGGCCAGCAATGGGGCTATGACGAGATCAACCTGAACTGCGGCTGCCCGTCCGAGCGCGTGCAGAAGGGCGCGTTTGGCGCCTGCCTGATGGCCGAGCCGCAACTGGTGGCCGACTGCGTGAAAGCCATGCGCGACGTGGTCGATATCGACGTCACGGTGAAGCACCGCATCGGCATCGATGACAGTGAGTCGTATGACTTCGTGCGCGATTTCGTCGGCACCGTGGCCGATGCCGGCTGCAAGACATTTATCGTGCATGCGCGCAATGCCATCCTGAAAGGCTTGAGCCCGAAGGAAAACCGCGAAGTGCCGCCCCTCAAGTATGACTATGCCTACCGCTTGAAGCGTGATTTTCCCCAGTTCGAGTTCATTATCAACGGCGGCATCAAGACGCTCGCTGAAATCGACCTGCATTTGCAGCACCTCGATGGCGTGATGCTGGGCCGCGAGGCGTATCACAACCCGTACGTGATGGCGCAGTTCGACCAGCGCTATTACGGCGACGACACACCCGTGAAGACGCGCGAGCAAGTGCTCGAGGCGATGATTCCGTATATTAGTGCGCAGCTGGAGAAGGAAGCGGGACGGCTGAAGCTCAACAGCATCACGCGCCACATGCTGGGCCTGATGCAAAACCTGCCCGGCGCGCGCGGCTTCCGCCAAACCCTGTCGGACTCGAAGAAGCTGGCCTCGGGCGATCCGCGCTTGCTGCTGGAAGCGGTGGCGCGCCTGTCGCTGCCTGCCTGATGAGCGGCGACTGCCACGGCCTCGCGCATCAGATGGACGGCTACCTGCTGGCCGTCAGCGCGCTGAAGGATGATGGCAGTCTCTTCAGGTGTTCCTATCTGGGCGCGCTGCCGCCGCAGGCCTCCTTTGACGCGCTGTGCCGCGCGCTGGAGATAGCGCCGGACGGTTTGCGCCTGCAGCCGATCGAGACGGTCGTGTGGAGCGGCGTCTTGTGCACGCCGCGCCAGTGGCTGCTCGATCGCCTGCACCCGATCAGCGAGGCGGACCGCCAGCCGCTCGACGCGCGTCTGTTCGATGGTTTCGAGCGCGAACTGGCCGAGTTGCTGGGCAGCGAGCCGCACTGGTATCAACTGGTATCGTCCAGCCAGCGTAGTCTGGCCGGTCAATTGGGCGCCATCTGGAGCGTCTTTGTCTTTGGCACAGAGTGCCACGCCTATGTGATGCATTGCAGCTGGGACCGCTGATCCAACTTGTCTATACCGCTGCCCCGGCGCAGTGGTATTGTCCGCACTCCCCCTTCCTCTGAGCTCCTCTCAAAAAACGGTGTCTTATGGCTATGCCATGTGTTGTAAATGCGCTGTTTCGGCGCACGCCCGCACTGTCGTGGGGCATTTCTAAGGTGCAAGAAACGGCGTTGTTGCCATTTCCCCGAAGAAAGTTAATCAGGCATTTATTCAGGTACTTATTGCTTGCTTTGAGGCAAAATTTACACCTATAATTGATTATCGACAAATATTTCTCATATGAATGTTTGATGTTGATCTCACATCAACGGTGTCAGAAATTCAGTGTGTGGAATAAATTTGCATTCGCAGTCACTGGCGTTTTCAGGGCTGTTGTAGACCAGGAAGTACCCCAGGCTGCGTGCGGCCGGATACCGCCAGCATACCAATGGGTAAGGGCGGACACCGGTGTTCCGTGGCCTTCGTCTTGTCGTGCCGGGCAAAAATTCTTATCAATAGTTTCATTTACGAAGAGCCGAAATGAATTTAGCAAAAATGAAGGTTGGTACCCGCCTGGGCCTGGGATTCGCCCTGGTACTGGTTCTGCTGGTGGCCGTGACCATCCTCGGCATCGCGCGCATGGCGCAAATCCAGGAACGTCTCGATCACGTTATTAATGTCAACAATGTCGTCACCCGCCTGGTGATCGACATGCGTGGCAACGTCAGCGACCGCATTACCTCGCTGCGCATCCTCACCCTGATGACCGACGCGAGCGATATGGAGCCAGAAATGGCGCGCATCAAGACGCAGACCAGCACCTATCAGGAAACGCAGAAAAAGCTCGAAGAGAAATTCGCCATTGAGTCGACTGCCGAAGAAAAGACCTTGCTCGCTTCGATCAAGGAATACGAGGCGGCAGCCATGCCGGCCATCGCCAAGGCGTCGGCACTGTGGATGGCCAACGATGCGGAAGGCGCCACGCGCGTGATGATCAAGGAAATCCGCCCGGTACAGAAAAAATGGATCGATGCGCTGGAGCAACTGGCCACCCTGGAAGACAAGTTGAACGAGCAGATGCAATCGGATGCCCGCAAGGCGTTCGACAGCGCGCGCCTGTTCATGATCATCCTCGGCGTACTGGCTGTGGCGATGGGCGTGGCGGCGGCACTGGTGATTACCCGCGGCCTGCTGAAACAGCTGGGCGGCGAGCCTGACTACACGGCATCGATCGCCGGCAGCATCGCCAATGGCGACCTGTCGATCGGCATCCACACCCAGCCTTCCGATACCTCCAGTCTGCTGGCGGAAATGAAGGAAATGCGCGACAGTCTGGTGGGCATCGTCGGCCAGGTACGCGTCGGTACGGAAACCATCGGCACGGCGTCGCGCGAGATTGCCGACGGCAATATCGACTTGTCGTCGCGTACGGAAATGCAAGCCAGCGCGCTGGAAAAAACGGCATCCGCCATGGAAGAGCTGACCTCAACCGTGAAACAGAATGCGGACAATGCGCGGGAAGCCAACAAGCTGGCCGCCACCGCATCGGATGTCGCCATCAAGGGCGGCTCCGTGGTGTCGCAAGTGGTTGACACCATGAGCTCGATCAATGAATCGGCGAAGAAAATTGTCGACATCATCGGCGTGATCGATGGCATCGCCTTCCAGACCAACATCCTGGCGCTGAACGCGGCCGTGGAAGCGGCACGTGCTGGCGAGCAAGGCCGCGGCTTTGCCGTGGTGGCGTCGGAAGTGCGCAACCTGGCCCAGCGTTCCGCTGGCGCCGCGAAAGAAATCAAGATCCTCATCGACGATTCGGCCGAGAAGACGGAACGCGGCACGCGCCTGGTCGGTCAGGCTGGCGTGACGATGGGCGAAGTGGTCGACAGCGTGCGCCGCGTCACCGACATCATGAGCGAGATCGCCAGTGCCAGCCAGGAACAAAGCGCCGGCATCGAACAGGTCAACCTGTCGATCATCGAGATGGATGGCATGACGCAGCAAAATGCGGCCCTGGTGGAGCAGGCGGCTGCTGCGGCGCAAAGCTTGCAAGACCAGGCGGCCGAACTGGCCCACGTGGTCAGCATCTTCAAACTGGTCGATGGCGAAGAGAAGCCGGCAGCATATGTGCCGGCACCCGTGGCTACCGCACCAGTGGCCGTGCGCAAGCCGGCGCCGGCATTGCGCCCGGTCAAGTCGCTGACCCGCAAGGCGGAAGCGGCCGCTCCCGTGGCTGCCGCAGCGCCACGCAAGGCGGCAGGCGCCGGCAGCAATGACGAGTGGGAAGAGTTTTAAGCGCGGTCAACAGCGCACAAGAAATAATAATTACCGTATCTGATAATCATGGGGAAGCACATGTTTGAGAATAAGCGTTTGATGAGTGTTGCAGCAGCCTTGCTGGTGTCCGTTTCTTCCGCCGCCTTCGCGGCCGAGGTGCCGGCGTCGTTCGACGCCAAGACCTGCAAGGCCGACTATCCGAAAGCCTCGCTGATGAACGAAGAGCAGGGCACCGTGTCGATGTCCTTTCTGGTGAATGCCGATGGTAGCGTTGCCGATTCGAAAGTCGACAAGAGCAGCGGCTTCAAGAACCTGGACAAGGCCGCCATCAAGGCCTTGTCGGCGTGCAAGTTCAAGCCGGGCACCAAGGATGGCGCCGCAGCGCAAACCTGGACCAAGGTCGATTACGCCTGGAAGCTGGACTGATCCACGTATCGCCGGGAGCGTCGCTCCCGGCATGGCCGACTCCGCTACGGGCGGCGCCTGCAAAGGTGCTGCCCGTTTTGTTATGTGCGCCAGCCAACGGCACCGTTGCCGCCGATTCTGTTACCCTCGAAACATACCTTCGGGATATCCCACCACAAGAGGCTTACCATGCAGCGCATCCTGACACTTTCCTCCCTGGCCGCCACCGGCTTGCTGCTTTCCGCTTGCGCATCGCTGGGCACGCCCGTGGGCTTGCAGGCGGGGCAGACTGTGGCCGTCGTCAATAGCCTGAGCTGGGACAATCCCTTGACGGGCAAGCGCGACGGCGTGCGTACCAGCTGGCCCATCAAGGATGGCAGGATTGCCCCTGAGTATTTTCCGCTGGCGCAATTGAAGCAATGCGATGCGGACGGCAAGCCTTGCGCCTGGGGCGTGATGCGGGCACAGCGCAGCGCGCCCACTTTGGCCTATGTGGACGGCGGCGTGGACCTGGCGTTGAACCTCTCCATCGATGTGGCGCGACGCCAGGATGCGCGTCAGGGCGAGATGCAAACGGCGATGGCGATTCCGCAGGATGTGGCGGCGCTGGCTGGCAGGCAACAGGTGCAGCCCAGCTGGAAATTGAAGTATGGCAAGGTCGAGCAGGTCGAGCTCGATTACGGCGTGCGCTACCAGGTGTGTGTGCAGCGCTACGATGCAGCCGGCAAGGCCATCGATACCTGCGCGATTCCGTTTATTTGAGGAAACATGCCGCGCTGGCCGCTTGTGGCGGCTTTGCCACATTTCATGTTGCGGCGTGCATCGTGGTGTAACAATCGGTAAAAGCGCAGCAAAGCCCGGCGTAATTTCTTATAGTACTGGTAGTACAGATTAGGAGAATTGCGATGAAAACCCTGTTGGCAGTAATCTCGCTGGCCGCCTTGGGTGGCTGCGCCGTGGCGCCCCCCGGTCCCGCGTATTACGGTTCGCGCGCGCCGCAGGGAGCCTACAATCCTTATGAATGGCATACGGTCTCGTCCGAGCCGGTGCAGTCGGGCCGCGTGATGAGCGCACCGCGCGTGGAATATACGAATGAACCCGTCTACGTGCAGCAGCAACCTGTGTATGTGCAGCAACCTGTGTATGTGCCGGCGCCCGTGTACGCGCCACAACCGTATTATTACAATCCGCCCGTGACGATCGGGCTGGACTTCATGTTTGGCTTTGGGCGCCACGGTGGACACCGCGGCGGCTGGGGTGGACATGGCCGTTACCACGGCCGCCGCTAATCCATTGCGCTTGCATGCAGGACAAAGCCGGACAAGCGTTGCTTGCCCGGCTTTGTCATTTTACTAATGGAAATAAACCGAACCCTGGTGCAGTATGTCCGCCGAGCACAGGATATACACCGCCGCCGCTGCCAGACCTATTTGCAAGGCGCCAAAGCTGATCGGGATGAGGCGGGACATGTCGTACTCCTGAGTGCTGGGGAATGTGTGGTCAGGCTTTCATCATAGGTTGAATTGATGCTCTCGGGCATCGGATGAATGTCCGCCGCGATGTAGGACAACACCTCGTGCCTGGCGCCCCGCCTCGCTCTCCCGCCGCCTAGCGGTTTTTCCAGCGTACTACCGGCTCTTCCGGCGCCGTGTCCGGCACGTTCGAGATCGCCAGCCAGTGTGTCAGGCGTTCCGGATGCTTGAGATTGATGCCCATGCCATCGATGATGCCCACCTGTTCCAGCATGCGCGCATCGATCTTCGCCTTTGACACCGTGGGCGCGCCCATGACCATGCGGTCATACGCCTTGCGCGCCTTGTGCTCCCATTTGTGCAGATTGCTTTCGTCGAAACGGTTCGCTTCGAAGTACACGGTCAGGGTGCCATCGAGATTGCCGAAGCCGACAATGCCCGCGCCCTTGCGGATGGTGGTGGTGTTATCGATGTCAAATTCCGCCGTGGGCACGAAAATGCCGGCGCGGCCATCGATGTCGGGGCGTCCCACGGGGGTATCCTTGCCGTAGGAACTGGTTTCGGTCATGGTTTTTTCTGCAGACATGGTGCGTGTGTGGTGGCCGTGCCGGGAGCGAAAACGGGCCCGGCAGCGCCAGTCATCCTGTTCAAAAAATGCGTGCTGATGATCAGGGCGGGGTAGGGGCCCTGGCGGAGCGATGCTTGGCATTGCTTGATACCTCGCTATTGTAGCGCCAATTTAATTCTTCTTGGCAACATTTCCTGAGGTAATGCCCCCGTTTACCCATGAAAAAAACCGCCCGGCCAGGTGGCGGGGCGGTTGTTGCGCGACGACTTTTCAGATTCAGGCAGCTGTCTTGCGGCGTGCCATGAAACCCAGCAAGCCCAGACCCAGCAGCATCATGGCGTAGCTTTCCGGTTCCGGCACGGCAGTCGTCACCGAGACGTTGTCCAGGTAGGAACCATAGGTCGGTGCGGAGGCCGGGCCGATCGATTCGAAGCGCAGCAAGGTGGACGAACCGAGCGCGGACACGTTCTGGCTGTAGGTTTGCCACACGCCGCTGGTGGTGCCGACCAGTGCCGTTGGTGTGAGCAGGGTGGAACCCCAGTAGACGTTCATCAGGCTGTTAGCGCCGCCAGCCGTATCAGTTATTTAATGATTAATTTAATTTCCTAAATGATATTAAATGGTATCACTAAACATTACTGGAAGTAGATATTTTTCACTAAAAATTTTGTAATTATGAAATCATTTGTGTTTAATGTGAAAATGGTTTCCATGGTGACTTAGTTATGGTGAAGTTAAGTGGAGCGACGCGGCCATGTTTCAACTTGCATCACAGCATCTTTGTGACATGGCGGACGTCAAAAAACCTGCATCGACATTACGACGATGCAGGTTTTTTTGTCAGGCGCACGCGCCGGGCGTGCTGCCGAGCGTTAAAACGCCAGCCGTCCTTGCAGGTAGACCATGCGCGGCGCGCCCACCATCTTGCCCAGGTTGCCGTCCGAAGTGCGCGTGAAATAGCGCTTGTCGGCGAGGTTGTTGACGCCGGCGACCAGTTCCAGGCCCTTCTGGCCCGGCACTTTCCATTTTACTTGCGTGTTCCAGGTGCGAAAGCCCGGAATGACGCCCAGGTTGCCGGCCGGGTTTTCCGCCACGGTGTTGGCTTCGTCGGCGAACTGGCGGCTCTGATGGCTGCTCGACAGGTCGAAACCCCAGGCATTCAGCTGGTAGTGGGCGCCGACGGTGTCCGTGTTGCGCGAATAGAAGGGCACGTCATTGCCCGCGTTCGTGCCATCCTGCAAGGTCGCCTTGGTGTAGGTGTAGGTGGCATACGCATTCAAGCCGGCCAGCGGGCCGGATTGGTCGAAGTGGTAGTCGATGGCCGATTCCAGGCCCCGGTGGTGCGTGGCGCCCACGTTGTAGAAGACGGCGTTCTCGCCGCTGCCCACGGACTGGATCTGGTTGTCGAACTTGATGTTGAACAAGGTCGCTTCGGCCGACAGCTGGCCGCTCTTCCAGCGCGCGCCCAGCTCGGCTGTTTTCGCCAGTTCCGGTTGCAGCGGATTCTTGCTTGACTGCGCATTGAGCTGCGTGTTTTGCACGGCGCCAAACGAGCTGTTGTAGTTGCCGAACAGGGTCACGTTGTTGCTCAGCAAGTAGGCCACGTTCAGCGAAGGCAGGGCCTTGTTGTTGAGCAATTCGATCTTCTGATCGACCGGCAAGTGGTTGTAGCGTTCCGTTCTGATGTGCTCGTAGCGCACGCCGGGCGTGATGCGCCAGGCGCCGATGGCGATCTTGTCATCGATATACACGGCTTGCGCATCGGTGGCATTGTCGGCAAAGCGCGTCGGCTTTTGTTGTACGCCGCTGGCGATGACGACGTTGTAGATGGTTTCATCGGCCCGCTCGGCCAGGTAGCGGTAGCCGACGGTGACGTCCTGTGTGACCTTGCCGGTAATAAAACGCTGCGTGTAGCGCGGCTCGATGGCCGTCGTTTCATAGTTGCGCGGCTGGTGGCCCAGGCCTTTCAGGTTGGCGCTGATCAGGGTGCTTTCGCGCGAGCTCTTGTAGTAGTAGCTGCGCACCTCGAATTCCTGCGTGCCGGACAGGGCATTCAGGTAGCCGATGTCGAAGGCCTTGCGCTCGCCGCTCCAGAAGTCAGTCGGGCGCGTGTTCTGGAACGGGTCCGCCTGGTATTGGGCGGCGGTCAGGCCGCCCGGCGTGCGCGACGTCACGTCGTAGTAGGACAGCTTGCCGTAGACCTCGGCTGTCGGGCTCAGGTCGTAGCGAAATTTCAGGGCGAAATCGTTGACCTTCTCGTCGCTGCCGACGCGCCAGTCGCTGCCGCGGATGCCCGAGTACAGCACGGCCAGGCCCAGGCCGCTGTCGAGCTGGGTGCCGGCAAACACGCTGGCCTGCGTGTTGTGGCCCACTTCGCTGTAAGAGTTGTAGCGCACGCTGGCGTCGCCCGTGATGCCGGGTGTGGTGGGCACGCGGCGCGTCTTGAAGTTGATGATGCCGCCCACGTTTTGCGGGCCGAAGCGCACGGCGCCACCGCCGCGCACCACATCGACCGTCTCGACATTGGCCAGGCTGACGGGCGCGAACGACAGTTGCGGCTGGCCATACGGCGCCACCGACATCGGGATGCCGTCGAGCAACACCGTGCTGCGCGGCGAATAGCGTCCGGCCAGGCCGCGCACGCCGATGTTCAGGGCGATGGCGCTGCCGGCGCTGCCCGAGTTGTCGCTGATCTGCACGCCGGGAATGCGGCGCATCACATCGCTGAGGCTGCTCGCGCCCGAGTTGTCGATATCGTCCTTTTGTACCACCGTGCGTGCGCCCGCGAAATTTTTCGTACTGGCGGCCATGCTGGTGCCAAGCAGGTTGCTGCTGACCTGGATGGATTCGAGGATGGGACCGGCGTTATCGGCTGTGCTAGCCGTATTGGCTTCCTGCGCCTGCGCGGCAAGGGAAGTGCCCAGGCAGGCGAGGGCAATGGCCAGCGCGCACGGGCGCAGCGACAAGGGCAGTGGGGACAGTGTGGCGGCCATGCATGGATCTCCGTAATGACAATGTTTGCGCAGGCAATCAGGCGGCGCGACAACAGCGTGGCGTGGGCGTCCGGCGCAAGGGGATAAGAATGATAATGATTCTCATTTTATCCGTCAATTGTGCAAACTGCGTAGGGCCGGCTTTCGCCGCGCGAGGGTAGGGAAGTGTTGCTGGCGCGGTACAGCGGGGCGCCTGGATTGCTGTTTGGCACCATTGCTCGGGTGCGGCGGCATTGCACGTGCTTCTTGTATACTGCCGCTTTTGCAGCCGTCAGACGTGAAGGTACAATGAGCCAGACAACTGAAACGACACCAGGCAGTTCCTCCGTGGAACGCCGCCAGGGCGACCAGCCGGCAAGTGCTGCGCGCAAACTCAATCTGCTGGTGGTCGACGACAACCAGGAAGTGGGCGAATCGCTGGCCATGCTGCTCGAAGCGCTGGGCCACCACGCGGTGGTGGTGCGCAACTGGCAGATGGCCGTCGAGCAAGTCAAGCTGTGCGTGCCCGACGCCGTCTACCTCGACATCGAAATGCCCGGCATCAGCGGCATCGAAATCGGCCGCCGCCTGCACCACAATCCCGAGACGGCCAACGCCGTGCTGATCGCCGTCACCGGCCACAGCCTGCCGATGTACATGGACGACGCGCTGGCCGTCGGCTTCCGCCACTTCCTCGTCAAACCCGTGCGCCTGGAAGACCTGGCGACGACGGTGCAGTCGGTGCTGACGGGGTAGGTTTTCCGCTGCCACACCTGATGAGTGGTCAGGTGTTCAGTACTGCGGCGCGAAATTGCAAGCCGAGTGCATGCGTCACCTTCAAAATGGTGTCGAAGCTCGGATTGCCTTCGCCGGACATGCTGCGGGAGAAGAGGGCTGATGTTGCCTCATGAGTGTGCGCTGGAATGAAAAAAGGGTTACAAGCCGAAGCATGTAACCCTTTAATTTACCACTAATTCTGTGGGGTGGCTGATGGGGCTCGAACCCACGACAACAGGAATCACAATCCTGGACTCTACCAACTGAGCTACAGCCACCACTGTCTTACTTACCTGTTTAGCTGTTTTGCTGAACAGGTGCCGAATTATACAAAGAACTCGGCGAAGTGGCAAATCTAAATGCAGTCTTTTTTGAAGAATCAAAAGATTGCATGAAAACGCTCGCTTTTGCTCACGCCGCTCACACGGCCAGGTGGGCAACGGGCGGCTGCAAGTCCAGCAAACCGTCGAAGGCTTTCGCCAAGGACTCGACTGTGGCCGTCGTGTAGCCCTGCAGCTGCGGGGCCTCGTTGTCGCTGCGGCGCAGGCTTGCCGCGTCGAGCAAGCGGGCCAGCTGGCGCGCCACGGCGTCGCCCGTGTCCACCAGCGTGATCTGTTCCTGCGTATGCGCGCGCACCGTGCGTGCTATGGCGTCCTGCACGAAGGGGTAGTGCGTGCAGCCGAGCACCAGGGTGTCGACGCCTTGCGCCAGCATGGGCGCGATGTAGCGTTCCAGCATAGTGCTGGTGGCGTCCTGCGGGTCATTGCCCAGCTCGCACTGCTCGATGCGGTCGGCCAGGCCGATGCAGGGCTGCAAGATGAACGTGGCGCCCGTGGCGGCGCTCACCTGTTCGCGCAGGGCCAGCAGCTTGTCGCCGCGCAAGGCGCGTTCCGTGGCCAGCACGGCGATCTTGCCGTTGCGGCTGATGGACGCCGCCGGTTTCAAGCCCGGTTCGACGCCGACGATGGGCAGGTCGGGATAGCGCGCGCGCAGCGCCTTGATGGCGGCGATGGTGGCCGTGTTGCATGCTACCACCAGCGCTTTCGCGCCTTGCTGCAATAAAAAGGCGGTGATCGCCAGCGAACGGTCGACCACTTGTTGTTCCGTCTTGTCGCCATACGGCGCATAGGCGGAATCGGCAAAGTACATCAAATCTTCCTGCGGCAGCTGCGCGCGGATATGGCGCAGCACCGACAGGCCGCCCACGCCGGAATCAAAAATGCCGATGGGCGCGTCCGGGCGGGCAATGCTTGCAGTAAAAGTCATAGGGAACCGTTGAAGATAAAAAAACGCCGCGCTCTGTTGCCGCGCGGCGTCTATGGTAGAGCTTGTTTAAGCGACCGTCACGGGAATCTTGCTGACGCTATTGAGTTGCTCGATCTTCGCCTGCCACTCTTTCGGGCCCGTGTTGTGCACCGAAGTGCCTTTCGCATCCACGGCCACCGTTACCGGCATGTCGACGACGTCGAATTCGTAGATCGCTTCCATGCCCATGTCGGCAAAGCCCAGCACCTTGGCGTGCTTGATGGCTTTCGACACCAGGTAGGCGGCGCCGCCCACAGCCATCAAATAGGCCGACTGGTGCCGCTGGATCGATTCGATGGCGACCGGTCCACGCTCGGCCTTGCCGATCATGGCGATCAAGCCCGTTTTTTCCAGCATCATGTCGGTGAACTTGTCCATGCGCGTGGCGGTGGTCGGACCGGCCGGGCCGACGGCTTCGTCGCGTACCGGGTCGACCGGACCGACGTAGTAGATGACGCGGTTCTTGAAGTCGACCGGCAACTCTTCGCCACGGGCCAGCATGTCCTGGATGCGCTTGTGCGCGGCGTCGCGGCCCGTCAGCATCTTGCCGTTCAACAGCAAGGTCTGGCCCGGCGTCCACGAAGCGACTTCTTCTTTCGTCAAGGTATTGAGGTCGACGCGCTTGGATTTTTCCGTGTCCGGCGTCCAGTGCACTTCCGGCCACGACGACAGCGATGGCGGCGTCATGTAGGCAGGGCCGGAGCCGTCGAGCACGAAGTGGCCGTGGCGGGTGGCGGCGCAGTTCGGGATCATGGCGACCGGCTTCGACGCGGCGTGCGTCGGATGCATCATGATTTTCACGTCGAGCACGGTCGTCAGGCCGCCCAGGCCCTGCGCGCCGATGCCCAGCGAGTTGATCTTGTCGCATAGTTCGATACGCAGTTCTTCCAGTTTATTCTGCGGGCCGCGCTGTTTCAGCTCAAACATGTCGATGTCTTCCATCAACACTTCTTTTGCCATCAGCATGGCTTTTTCAGCCGTGCCGCCGATGCCGATGCCCAGCATACCTGGCGGGCACCAGCCGGCGCCCATCGTTGGCACCGTCTTCATGACCCAGTCCACCAGCGAATCGGACGGGTTCATCATGATCATCTTGGATTTGTTTTCCGAACCGCCGCCCTTGGCAGCGACTTTCACGTCGACGGTATTGCCTTCGACAAGTTCCATGTGCACCACGGCTGGCGTGTTGTCCTTGGTGTTCTTGCGGTCGAAATGCGGGTCGGCCACGATGGAGGCGCGCAGCTTGTTGTCGTCGAAATTGTACGCGCGGCGCACGCCTTCGTTGACGGCGTCGGTGACCGTGCCGGAGAAGCCTTCGAAGCGCACGCCCATGCCGATTTTCAGGAAGACGTTGACGATACCCGTGTCCTGGCAGATAGGACGCTTGCCTTCCGCGCACATGCGCGAGTTGGTCAGGATTTGCGCGATCGCATCTTTTGCCGCCGGGCTTTGCTCGGCCGCGTAGGCGCGCGCCAGGTGCTCGATGTAATCAGCAGGGTGGTAGTAGCTAATGTACTGCAACGCTGCGGCGACGGATTCGATCAGGTCTTCTTGCTTTATGACAGTCATGGTGTTCTCGCGGTGGATAAGAAGGGTAAGACTTTGATGCTGTTTGCTAATCAGTATGGGAGCACCGGAACTTAGTGGGGGGCTCTGGCTTGGTTCTGCGTGACCGTCATAATGCGGTCCGTGTACGCAATCGCCATCGCCGACAGGATGAAGACCATGTGTATCACCGTTTGCGCGATGATCACTTCGATCTTGTACGAGTTGGCGTTGATGAAGGTCTTCAGCAGGTGGATGGACGAAATGCCGATGATGGCCATCGCCAATTTTGTCTTCAGCACGGACGCATTCACATGCGACAGCCATTCCGGCTGGTCCGGATGGTCATCGAGGTGCATGCGCGAGACAAACGTTTCATAGCCGCCGATGATGACCATGATCAACAGGTTCGAGATCATGACCACATCGATCAAGCCCAGTACCACCAGCATGATGGTCGCTTCATTGAGCTTGGTTGGCAGGGCGCCGCCCGGTACGGCCACGGCAGTCAGGACGTGCTGCAGGGCCGCGTCATTGCCAAACACGGCGCCGATCAGGTCCGACAGTTCCACCCAGAAATGAAATACGTACACGCATTGGGCAAGGATCAGGCCCAGGTACAGCGGCAGCTGCAGCCAGCGCGACATGAAGATGAAGGCGGACAGGGGATGCAGTTTGCTATGGGAGGGCTTTTGTGAGTGGTCGATCATCTGGAGTTTCCTGGGGGTAAATACCAATTTTTGGTATGCCCGACATTTTACACTTGCTGTTGATCACTGCGCATGCCCTCGATTTGGATTCTTGGCCTTGATGAAACACAAAGTGGCATCAAGTAGTTGCGGTGTTGTCAGTTTTCCATCCTGAAGGCTGGACGGCGCGCGCTTGACGCCCGTCGCAACTGGCGATTATGGTTAGAATGGATCGAGGAAAACGTTGCCTGTAAGGCGTCAGTAAGACAGCAGGAATATTGTGTTAACAAACAATTACTACACTGGAGACTAGCATGGCCGCTATAGAGAACCAAGGGCAGGGCACACAGCAGCAGGGACCGGAAGAGTCGCGCGTATTTGAACCGTCGGCAGCGTTTGCCGCACAGGCAACGATTTCCGGCATGGACGCCTACCGCGCCATGGTGGCCGACGCCGAACGCGACTACGAAGGCTTCTGGGCCAAGCTGGCGCGCGAAAACCTGAGCTGGAAAAAGCCGTTCACCCGCACCCTGAACGAAGACGACGCGCCGTTCTACAAATGGTTCGAAGACGGCCAGTTGAACGTGTCGTATAACTGCCTGGATCGCAACATCGAAAACGGCCTGGGCGACAAGACGGCCATCATCTTCGAAGCGGACGACGGCACTGTCACCAAGGCAACGTATACCGAGCTGCACGAAAAAGTCTGCAAGTTCGCCAACGGCCTGAAAGCCAAGGGCATCGCCAAGGGCGACCGCGTCATCATCTACATGTCGATGTCCGTCGAAGGCGTTGCGGCTATGCAAGCGTGCGCGCGCATCGGCGCCACGCACTCCGTCGTGTTCGGCGGCTTCTCGGCAAAGTCCTTGCAGGAACGCATCATCGACGCGGGCGCCGTGGCCGTCATCACGGGCGACGAGCAATTGCGCGGCGGCAAGAAGCTGCCATTGAAATCCATCGTCGACGAAGCGCTGGCGCTGGGCGGCTGCGAGTGCGTGAAAAACGTCATCGTCTACAAACGCACGGGCAGCGACTTGCCGATGGTGGCCGGCCGCGACACCTGGCTGCACGATCTGGTCGAAGGCCAGTCGGCGCAATGCGAACCGGAATGGGTCGATGCCGAGCATCCACTGTTTATCTTGTACACCTCCGGTTCGACGGGCACGCCAAAGGGTGTGCAGCATTCGAGCGGCGGCTACCTGCTGTGGGCCGCGCTGACGATGAAGTGGAGTTTCGACATCAAGCCCGACGACGTGTTCTGGTGCACGGCCGACATCGGCTGGGTGACGGGCCACAGCTACATCGCGTATGGCCCGATGGCCGTGGGCGCGACGCAAGTGGTGTTCGAAGGCATCCCGACTTACCCGAACGCGGGCCGTTTCTGGGAAACCATCAAGAAGCACAACGTCAGCATCTTCTACACGGCGCCTACGGCCATCCGTTCGCTGATCAAGGCTGCCGACGTGGACCCGAAAGTCCATCCAAGCAACTACGACCTGACCAGCCTGCGCCTGCTGGGTACGGTTGGCGAGCCGATCAATCCGGAAGCATGGATGTGGTACTACAAGCATATCGGTGGCGAGAAATGCCCGATTGTCGATACCTTCTGGCAAACGGAAACGGGTGGTCACATGATCACCCCGTTGCCAGGCGCCACGCCGATGGTCCCCGGTTCCTGCACCCTGCCATTGCCGGGCATCATGGCCGCCATCGTCGACGAAGCGGGCCAGGACGTGCCGAACGGCCAGGGCGGTATTTTGGTGGTGAAGCGTCCATGGCCATCGATGATCCGCACGATCTGGAATAACCCCGAGCGTTTCAAGTCCAGCTACTTCCCGGAAGAACTGGGCGGCAAGATGTACCTGGCAGGCGACGGCGCCATCCGCAACAAGGAAACGGGCTACTTCACCATCACGGGCCGCATCGATGACGTCTTGAACGTGTCGGGCCACCGCATGGGCACGATGGAAATCGAATCGGCCCTGGTAGCCAACCCGCTGGTGGCCGAAGCGGCCGTGGTGGGCCGTCCGGACGACACGACAGGCGAATCGATCTGCGCCTTCGTGGTGCTCAAGCAAGCGCGTCCGACAGGCGAGGAAGCGAAACGACTGGCGCTGGAGTTGCGCAACTGGGTCGGCAAGGAAATCGGCCCGATCGCGAAACCGAAGGAAATCCGTTTCGGCGACAACCTGCCGAAAACCCGCTCCGGCAAAATCATGCGCCGCCTGCTGCGCGTGCTGGCCAAGGGCGAGACGATCACGCAAGACGTGTCGACCCTGGAAAACCCGGCGATTCTGGATCAGCTGAAGGAAACGTCTTAACAGACAGGCCAGTCCCTCCGGAAGGGCCGTGCGCAGCACTGTGGCGCATCCTTCCACCGGGCCTGGCCAAACTTTTACCCCAGGGTAAATAACTTTGGCAGTCCGTAGAATCTTTGCTATAATCTGCGGCTTCGCGACAAGCGATATGCAGTACACAATGTGAGCAAGCAAGACGCGCGCATTGCCTTCAGGAGAGATGGCTGAGCGGCTGAAGGCGCACGCCTGGAAAGCGTGTATAGGGTAATACTCTATCGGGGGTTCGAATCCCCCTCTCTCCGCCAAGAATTACTAAGCCCTTGATTATTCAAGGGCTTTTTTATTTCTACAACGACTAAGGTGTCCCAAGACGGTGTCCCATTTCATAGGGAACTCTATCTTGAAACTGCCTTCACACCTTGCGAAGTCGCGCCACGGCGTCTTCTACTTCCGTCTGACCTTCAAACTTGGTGGCTGCACCAAGGAAAAGCGCATTTCTCTGAGGACAAAAAATTCTCAGGAAGCCAGGTTCAAAGCTATGTGTCTGTCTGGGATAATGGCTGTTCAGAATCACAAGAAAGAACAGACAATGGCCACTGACTACTTCACCACAGCCGCAGGCATTGCCACCCCTGGTCCTGATAGTAACTTTCTGTTGAACTTCCTAAACCGCGTCAACCGCGAACAGTTAGCAGAGCTGTCTGGCATTCCATTGGCCGAAGTAGAAGCCCTGTTCACAACAACGGCACCAGACACCCGCAAGCTCGATATTGAACTGGGCGGCATCAGCCTTCGTAACATCAACACCGATGACGACGCTAACCGAGCCATTCATATCCTCAAGACGCTCAATCTGTCGCCAGAAGCTCTTGCAGCGCTGATTGCTGGCCCGAATCCCGTTCAATTGCCACAGGCAGCACCCACCCCACCTGTGCAGCAACAAACAGCAGTAGAAGGCGGCACAACCATTCAAGAAATGATCCCAAGGTTTGCTACCCGTAAAAAGGACAAGCTTTCCTCAAAGACTCTTTATGAATACGGTAACTATCACCGGAAGTTTGTGGAGTGGCTTGAACTCAGGAAGAAGAAAAAGCATATTCCTGTTCACAGCATTACACGTGCAGACGTAGCGGACTTTATTGACGACCTTCTTGCAGATGGCATTGCGCCGCAGACTGTCACCCAAAAGTACCTTGCTGCTATCAGTGGTTTGTTTGAGCTTGCTCAGTCTATTGGAGTCTTGCCAGAAGGTCAGATTCTTGTCAGCCGTGGGCACAAGGTCTTTACCAAGCAGGATGCGAAAAAGTCAGCGTCAAGAAGGAGCTACAAGCCGTTTAATGACGATGAGTTACGGCTGATTTTCAAGCCTGACCTGTTGAGTAAGGCAAAGCAACCGGCTGATTTTTGGTTGCCTATGCTGGCACTTTTTACTGGTGCGCGAGTCACTGAGCTTTCTCAAATGGACATTGCTGACATTCAGAAGCACGGTGAAATCTGGGCGTTGTCCATCAATGATGAAGGGGATAAATTGCTCAAGACCCCCGCAGCTACACGTCTGATCCCGATCCATCTGACACTTATTGAATGCGGCTTCTTGGACTATCTGAAAGACGCTGGCAAGTATGGAACAAAGCTGTTCCCGTACCTGACGCCTGATCAGTTCGGTTCATACGGGAATCGGACAAGTGAGAGGTGGGGCAAGTATCTTGATGAACTGAATATCACTGACCGTCAAAAGGGCTTCCATTCGTTCCGTAGCACTTCTAATGGCTGCTTGAAGCATAACGGCGTGACAGAGGAAAACCGCTGCCAGTTTGTTGGACACGAACACGATACGGTAAATTCAGCAATCTATTCTGAACCTCACAGGTTGCCTTTTTTGCTGGAGAACGTAGCCAGTAAGCTGGATTATCCATGTATTGACTTTGCTAAGCTGCAATACAAGCAAGGGCAATTTGATAAAGTACTTGCTAAAGAGTGCGCTGCTAAAAACAAACGGCTTCTGCATAATCAAGCCAAAGAAGAGCGGATGGCAAGAAGGAAGCAATAGTTGCATAGAAGGGCTGGTGGGAGCTAGGAGCGGCTATGAAAAGCCCTCGTTGCGGCTGCATTGCAGTATCAGGCGGCAACATTTGCTGTACAGTACAGTAGCTATAGGTAGGATTTTAGGTATGCTGATGATGAGCCTAATGCTTATGCTGCCGGTGATGAATTTCTTAATGATGGAATACCGGAGCCCCGTTGGCACCAGCAAGTGCTAAGAGGGTTATAGATAAAGATTGCTGACAAGTAGCTTCCCCACGAGAGTGGGATGAAGTTGCTGGCGAGCGAAGAGAAAAGAAAACGTAAATGAATACCGAAATGCTTGATAAGGTGCGCCATGAGGTAAATGGTAGGCTTGATCAGAAAAATAAGTCGAAACTGGGTCAGTTTATGACTGCCTCAGTCATTGCTGACTACATGGCAAGCCTCTTTGATAAGAACACTAAGAATGCAAAAATTCTTGATTGTGGTGCAGGCATAGGTTCGCTCTCAATATCTGCTATTAAGGCGTTGAAAAAAGTGGCATTAGTGGATCAGTGGGAGATTGATCCTATCATGCAGGAGCAGCTTGAAAAGAATATGAAAATGGTTGGCGTAAATTTTTCCATCTATCGTCAAGATTTCATCTTTGGAGCCGTTGAGAATATTCGTTCTGGAACTGGCGAGCGATATACACATGCCATTATCAATCCACCGTATAAGAAAATAAGCAGCAGTTCAGCGCATCGGCAAGAACTCAGAAAAGTAGGGATTGAAACGGTTAATCTCTACTCCGCGTTTTTTGCACTCAGCATCTTTCTGATGGAAAAAGGCGGGCAGATAGTCATAATTATCCCCCGTTCATTCTGCAATGGACCCTACTATAAGCCATTCAGAGAAATGATGCTGAACGAATGCTCGATTGAACACATCCATGTTTTTGAGAGTAGGGATAAAGCTTTCAAGGATGATGATGTTCTTCAGGAAAACATCATTCTCAAAGTCACGAAAGGTAAAAAACAAGATGAAGTGGAAATATCACAATCTACCGATCATGAGTTTCACGATTACCAAACAAAGAAAGTAGCTTTTGCTGATGTGGTAAAGCCTAACGATTCGGAAGTCTTTATTCACATTCCAACAGGTGAAGAAGTTAACGAGAACAATCCTTTGTTTGCTGCCTCTCTATCTGAACTTGGAATCAGTGTTAGCACTGGGCCGGTAGTTTCACATAGGATGACAGAGTTTTTAGAAAAAGATCTTACGGATGATTCAGTTCCTTTGCTTTACCCGCATCACTTTGTAAATAGACAGTTCCAGTACCCGAAAGAGCACAAGAAACCTAATGCCATCCGGGTTGCTCCCGAATCGCGGAAGTGGTTGATGCCCAACAGTGGTTTCTATGTAATTGTCAGAAGATTTTCAGCAAAAGAAGAGAAGAGGCGGGTGGTTGCCTACGTCATAAATCCTGAAGAAATAGGTAGGGAATGGATCGGTTTTGATAACTGCTGGAACGTCTTTCATGTAAAGAAAAAGGGTTTTGATGAGAGGACTGCTAAGGGGTTGGCCTGCTTCTTGAATTCAACTCTCCTTGACGATTACTTCAGGGTATTTTCTGGTCATACCCAAGTTAATGCAACTGATTTAAAGAACATGAAATACCCAACATTGGAAACCATGCAAAGAGTTGGTGAGAGTTACCAGTTTTCAATGGAACAGAAACAAATTGATCAACTTCTAGGGGTAGTTAATGAGTTTGGAACAAAAATTACAACAAGCTGCTGAAATCCTTGTTCAACTGGGGATGCCAAGGCAACAATTGAATGAACGAACCGCACTTTGTTTGCTGTGCTTGTTAGACATGAAACCCGACAGGCAATGGAGCCAAGCAGACAATCCACTTGTTGGGATCACTCCTATCATGGATTGGTCAAGGCAGCACTATGGAAAAGACTATGCTCCCAACACCCGCGAGACTTTCCGCCGTCAATCCATGCACCAGTTCGTTGATGCAGGGATATGCCTCTACAACCCTGACAAGCCAGATAGAGCCGTCAACAGTCCGCATGCCGCATACCAGATAGAGCCTACTCTATTGGGTGTGCTTCGCACCTATGGCACCGCTCACTATCAACCGATGCTTCAAGGCTATTTGCAACAGCGGCAGACACTCGCACAAATGTATGCGAGAGCACGAGAGATGGAGATGATTCCATTGGAGCTTGGTAACGGTCAAACCATACAGCTTTCAGCAGGTGCTCATTCTAGGCTGATTAAAGACATCGTGAATGACTTCGGCACTAGGTATGTTCCAGGCGGTCGTTTGGTCTATGTCGGTGACACTGGAGACAAGCACGGCTTCTTTGATGTGGCTTTCCTTGCTTCGCTGGGAGTGACACTTGATAACCACGGCAAGCTGCCAGATGTGGTGATTTATAGTACAACTAATAACTGGTTGTTCTTGATTGAATCAGTCACGAGTCACGGACCTGTTGACCATAAGCGATACGGAGAACTCACTACCTTGTTTGGCAAATGCACTGCTGGTTTGGTGTATGTTTCCGCCTTCCCGGATTCAAAAACCTATGCAAAATACAGCAGTGTGATTGCATGGGAAACAGAGGTGTGGATTGCTGATGCCCCAACTCACATGATTCACTTCAATGGATCTAGATTCTTGGGGCCATACAGCTAAAGCTGAATTACATAGATGAAGCCTTTGCAGCGATTCCAGCCTATCGAGAAGAAAAAGAGGAAGATGAAAATATGTCCAAGAGAATAGAAACACACCGTATAGATACAAAGGCAGTAAGAACAATCTTTACTCATCTAAGCGAACACTGGCTTGTTCGTAGCCTTGAAGAGCGGGATTATGGGATTGATCTTCAACTTGAACGTTTTGACTCTGACGACGCGACGGGTGACTTTATTTTTGTCCAAGTCAAAGGCACTGATAGCGCTTTTGAAGGAGACGTGAAGCTGTCTTTTCCGGTGGAGACTATCAATTATGCCTTGATGTTTGATGTTCCTTTTTTTGTTTTTCATACATCTAATAAGTCTAGGCAAACAAAATTTGTTTGGCTGCAAAAATACGTTGAGCTGAAGTTAGAGTCCGAAAACCCGCAATGGAAAAGTCAAGGCCATGTGACAATATATTTCCCCGAAGAAAACGACCTTCAAAGCAACGACGAGAAAATTGCTGAAATAATAAAAAAAGATAAATCGAGGAAGGTTGGCGTTAAATTCTTATCGGATTACGAGGCACTGTCACTTCATGCAAAGTCTGTAATCTCAGGGCAATATGCAGTTGCGTCAGCCTGTGCGGCTTTGGTTCGTAAGCTTTACAAGTTGTCTTCGTTCATAGATGATCAGAAAAATACTTCTTACTTTGAAGGCTTCACTGATTTCAATAGTTTGGCTGAAGCATTTGATAATATTTCGAAAATAAATAAAATTGATAATGCAGATAAGGATACGTTGCGCTCTGGAATGAAATTTCTCGAAGACATAAAATTTTCTTTCCTAAGTTCTGATGATTTGGATGCCTTCGCACTGGAGCAGCAGGCTTACTTTCCTTACTGATTGATGAGATATGGAAGAAAATTTGACCACGATATGGACGCCACACCACGCGTTCTACATTCAATCAATGCTCTTCAACACTAATTCGGCATTTCAATCTTGTAGTATTGCTGAGAAAATAGTGAAGAAAATTTCGGATGGAGAGATTGACCCGCAGGCTAAGAAAGACATTCTTCTTGATTGCTTACAGAATGTAGTCAATCAGTCAGGTGCGATCTCAAGATATTTTTTTCCTTCCCGCGACGGTCCAAAGGGAGCAAGTGGAAAGAGTTTGCATAAGGATAGGGCCAGCTATTTGCGTGAAGTTTTTGACGTAGGTGAGAGTAGCCCACTCGTCAATAGAGGTCTGCGAAACTCTATTGAGCACTTTGACGAGAGGCTTGACTTGTATGTTCAGCAGGGAATGGTAGGCTATATTTTTCCTAGTCTGATTCTTCCTGAGCCAGAAGACTCCGAGGTGCCTCACCATATTTTCAGAGCTTACTATTTGAAGCAAGGAATCTTTCAAATTCTTGGAGAAAGGTACGAGATTCAGCCAATTGTTAATGAACTAGCAAGAATTCACGATTTGTTGATGAAGTTCGATCAAAAAGGTGGTGTTTTTCCAACTTGATCCTATAGTGACAACATGTTAAAAAAGCACCTGTTAGGGTGCTTTTTTAAATGGCGCATTGAAAAAATCAGTCTACTCGCTCAGGTTCGTTAATGCTTTTCAAGAGGGAGTTGTATTGCGCCTTGTCCGATATGTAAATCTTATCTAAAACATAGTTGGCAACCTTAGCAATCTCTGGTATTTCAACAGGCTTGAAGCCTCTATCTGGAACGGACTCTAGGTGTGAGAACTCGTTGTTGAGTCGATTGATAAGTACAATGGCTGTATCTTCATCTTCACCAAAGAACTTTTTTATTCGTTCATAGGAATCGCTCTTGTCGTCGTGGTATGGAAATTTGAAGAACAAGAATGCCTCTAAGAATTTGCGCAGATTGTTGCCGAATCCAAAGAATGGCTCGTGGTTTTCTGCTGCGGCAGCTTGATCTTTGCACTTGTAAATTTGGTGGAAAAGGTAATGAAACTCGGTGATGTAGTCTTTGAGATAAGACGGCATTAGCATGATGTTGCTTGAAGCGCCGTTTCGCTCAATCATGAAGTGTTCATGATCGCTGACACTCTTTGCCTTTGCTCCCTCTGCTGCTGGCATCTTCTTCATCGGAATGGACAGGCGCTTGAGGTATTTCAGAAAGTCCAGATTGTGTGTAGAGATGAAAAGCTGTTTGTAGCGATACTTGTTTGAGCCGTCAGCATTTTTTAAGGGCTTGGCGATCAAGCTTTCAATCAAGCTGTACATGAAGAAGATATGATTTCCGTCCAAGCTGGAAATTGGATCATCAATGTAGATTATTAATTCTTTGCCTTTACTCTCAGGATCATCAAGTTTTGCCATGAAATAGCAGAAAGCGATAAGGCTGCACTCGCCTTCACTGAGGTTGTATGCCGATTTGCCGTTGCGGGTAATTTCAAACTTGACGGATGCCTTGTCTGCTTCTTCGCGAGCTTCCAGCTTAATACCATCATGACCGAAGAAGTTGTTAAGGAGGGCATTAACCCGTTCAGCACCTTTGCGCTCATCCTTCTGTTTAGCTCTCAATGTTTGAACTTCTGCCTCGGCATCACGAATCTCCTTTTCCGCATTGGTTAAGGCCGTGCCAGCCTTCTCAGCGGTAGTGCTAAGAGTAGCAATGTTTTTAACCTCTTTGTCGTAGGTTATGGCCTCAACAAACGCGAATACATCAGCCAGGCGAAGCGCCAACCTAGCGGCGGTCTTGTCCTTTTCAAGTGTGGTGGTCTTTCCGTTGCTCTTGGTTATGAGCGCATTGATGTCGGCAACGTGCTTTTCAATTTCTGTCGCGTCATGCAGAGGACTCTTTAACGATACTGGCTGGAACAGGTTGTTCTTCCGAGTCTCAAGCGCTTTTTTGAGTGTTTCCAGATCCTTCTTGTACACGCCTAATGCTTGGGCCAGGGCTTTGCTGCTGGCTTCAAATGCAGTACGTTCTTCAGCGTAAAACTGAGTGCCTGTGAAAGCGTTGAGTCCTGCAATGGTGGCGATTTCGTCCGTGACCGAACTAATCGCAGCATCCAAGGCTGTTTCCAGGTCGCCAGATTCTTTGCTGAAGTGCTCATCTAATACCTGCCAAATGTCGTGTGGCAGATCTTGGCGGCAGAAGGCGCAGGTATCGCGCTTCTCCCTGTGGTGGCCCATCCCTTGTTTCACCCACATCTGCAAGGCGCTGTCCTTGAGCAATTCCTCAATGGCCTTGGTTGGCGTAATTGCCTTAGACAGCAGCGGGGTAGCTGTTGCCGTCAGCGATTCCAACTTGAGGCTGATGGCCAGGGTTCCTGTGACGTCTGGCAGAGCTTCTTGCTTGAGCAAGTTAAGTTTGCTGCCCTGTTGCTCGGTAGTGAGAGCAACGAAGTCAGGCTGTCTGGTGGAAGCAATGTCGGTTTTGATATGGCTTATGTTGTAGACGGCGGTACCGTACTGCCGGTTCTTCTTGATTTTTTCACTGGCATGCAAACGCAGCTTTTCTTCTAGGCCACTTGACGCTGTAGTGTGGGCTGTCCTGGTGCGATCACGCTCTTTCTTTTTTCCTTCAAGGTCAAAACGTAAACCTGCCTTGCTTTCCACACTACCCAGCTTGGCTTCAATCGCAGCGATGGCGTCGTCAATTTCCTTGTTCTGCTCACCGACGATGGCGAAGGTTTTGATGACGCCTCCGATTTCCTGATTGACCAGGAAGCTCAAGTTGTCAGTTACGAAGTCTCGGTTGTAGACGCGCACGTCGTAGTTGTGCGCAGCTAGACCAGTATGAGTGACAGCGCCTTTATCACCAGTCATGGTGAAGGACGACCCGATATAGTTCAATGGGAGCTTACGAGTCTCAAGCGAACGAAAGATGCGAGAAAGCGTCGTCTTGCCAGAATAGTTACGTCCGTACAGGATGTTTAGCCGCTTGAAATTCTGGACCGTCTTGCCACTATCCTTGACCGTCTTTTTCCAATCTAAGCCTTGGAAGCTGCCAAAACTCGCTATGTCTATCTGATTGATCACCGACTAGTTCCCCCTATGTTGGCCCTTGGGCTATCTGCAACAAAAAGTTCCTTCAGTCTACAGGGGGCGAGGACTATTGGTCTAGTGATAATTATTAAATTGGAATTTTGAGTGCCAGTAGCTTGGGCAATACCGTTGCTTATCGCCTGGGCTGTCGCCGGTCCCCGGACCTCATAACTTAGAAGAAGGTCGGAGCCTTCTCACTAGCGTGACTGTGTGCAGAGTAAGAAGTAACCCTTTTTTACGATGGAGGATTGACTAGCGCTATATTTTAAAAAAAGAAGTATCAAATCTTGACGATCTTTGCTTTTGCTTCTTGTGGCTTAGGTTGAAGCTTTGTCTGCAAATTCTGGTTGGTTTCAAGCTTCATAAGGTCATGATCAAGGTCTTTGTCATTGAGCAGATTTGCAACATAAAGCTCTATCATATGAATGGAATTTTTTACGTTATCCATCATGAAGCCTGGTGCTTGACTAAAGTAGTCGCATTCCACAATGTCTCCTATCCAATGATCGCAAGATATTTTCCCCAATCTTTGATTTCTGACTGCCCTTTCCTTTGGTGTCATTGTTGGTAGAAGTGGGAAGACTCTGATGAAACTGTCGCGCACAAAATCCTTCAAAAATGACTCTTGTGATCGATAGTTCAGTAGTACATCTTCGTATCTAAAGCCAACATACTCATTGGTAAGGTATCTCTTTTTTATAATCTCTAGCATGGTTTTGAAGGTGTGATTGGACGAATTGTTCTTCAAGTATCTTGCCGATTCCCTCTTAAAGTACTTGTAGGGTGTTTTGCTTGATAAGTCCCATTGCCAATATCCGTCTTTTGTCTTCTTCATTAAACGCAGCTTGTCGTCAGCAAAATTGCTTAAAAATATTGCTGTCAGGTTTGATGGGGAAATGCGTGTTGCTAGGTGAATTAAGGTGAGCTTCGCAATGTTGTCTTTGATAAGGCGGTATGAGTTGTTTTTCTTCTTGATCATTTATCTTCTCCTGTTCTTATATTTCTATCAGGAGAATAGATATTGTCAAGTTAAATTCATATGATTTTAACTAGTATCTCATCAATAAAAAAAGCACCTGTTGGTGCCTTTATGTTTTTGGTTTAGCTGGATCGCTGACAAGTTGAGCTTTCTTTCTTTGTAGCTCAAGATTGAGAGCAGCTAGTTTTTGCTCTACAGCCATGATTTGTGCCTTGAGTAGCGAAGCTCGTCTTCCTGTGGCACTGGCCAGGCTCAGTACGAGAGTGTGGTATTGCAAGGAGAGGTTGCCAATCTGGGCTTCTAAACCACCCAAGGCAGCACCTGTGACGGAGGGGATGGCGGTGGCCTGTTCTCGTTCATCTTTGCGGCGTGCAACGTGGTGAGGAAGGTGCGCGGCCGGGTTGCGGATAGCAGGATCAGCTTGTTCTTTCAATGCTGTCAATTGGCTGGCTAAGATAGTGCTGGTGCTATTTGGTGGCGGTTGCACTTTGACAGGATTCAGCTTGACCTGTGCATTAGCACTGGTGGGCATGGCAGCGGTTCTGTTGCGGTTTGCACCAGGTTTAGGGGATAGGTAGCGGCGCTGGTTAAAAGCGGCTCTGGCCTCGATCCCAGCTACCAGGCTGTTCTTCTGTTCTTGGGCCTCTAATGGTGTCAGGAACGTTGGGATCTTGGATTGGTGGTGCTGCCTTACTAGCTGGGCATAGTTGCTGTCCTTGGTGAACAGTGGGCCTTTAAGGCGGGTGTTTTTCTGAGCGCCAGGCAGACGGACGGTGATGAAGTCGCTGCTGACCTTCTGCACGTCAATGCCGCTGCGCTTCATGAAGCCGATCAAGGCGTTGCGGTCAGCAATGAAGCCATTGGTGATCTCTGCGTGCAGGACCTTGGCAAAGTCGTTCTTGGCCTTCTTATTTTTCTTGCCGCTGGGTGACTTTGCTTCAAATGGCTTAAGTGCAATTTTCAGAGGATCTGGTACTACCTGGGCGAAGCCGAAGGTGTCGTTCATGACGGCAGAAAAGGCGTTGAAGAATTGAATATTCTTCTCGCCCGGTGGATGAATGTTGAGCTGCTGGCCGGTGGTCAGTTCAGTGTTGGCAACCAGGAAATGAAGCTCTAGGTTCCCCTTGTCGCGGTGCATTACCCAAAAATCTGCAAAGTTCTCATCCAGCCTCAAGCCTGGTAGGAAGGTGGCGCGGAACGTGTCGATGAGGGTGCTGACCTGGTCATGGGTAAGGGTTTCTTGATCGCGGAATGCAATCACACCAGACGTGTACTTATGCAGCCTGTTAGTTGCATTGGCTATGGCCGTGAAGGTGTCAGGATCGCCAGAAATAATTTCAGGCATGACAGAGCGCTTTTTGCCTTCATGATCGGTGTGGCTGAGTAGGTAATTCACTGCGGAAGCTGCACCTCCTTTTCCGGTGGGGAAGATTGTGATGTTCATAGTCGGCCTCCCTTTGAACGTAGATCATTTTCTAGCTTGATCTTAAGTTGTTCTTGCAAACTAGGTTCATCATTAATTAAATCTTCTAAACCTGAACGTGATGGGATGGCTTGTGTGGTCAGAGAAGTAGAAATAGATTTTGTTCTAGACAGTGAAACGGCAGTGATAAGTGTTTGCTTAAGCTTGTTCGCTATGCTAAGGAAAAAATTAATCTTTGAATTTAAGTAAATTCTTTGAACACGATCTTTAGTGGTTCTAACACCATGAAGATACCATTCAGCTTTTCCGTCTTTACGTTCTATAGCGGGGCCATTCAATCTGTGAATTTTTCCATGGAGATACCAAACTTGAGTACCGTTGTTATATTTTATCGCAGGCCCATTTCTACGATGTAGCTCACCGTTCAACCTCCATTCGGCATATCCATCATCCCATAATACGGCTGGTCCACCTGTACGATGTAGTTTTCCATTGTCATACCATTCAGTTCTTCCAGCTTCTTCATATCTTCCATTTTTCATATCTTTGACCTCTTCTGTGTAGGTTTTGGTTTCAGTTGTTCATTGAGCTTATAGTTAAGTTTTTTCTTCATAAGCCACTGATTAAATTCCTCTTCAGAAAGCTCAATGTCATTGATCCACCATTCTTTATCACCGTTAGAGTATTCAATAGCAGGGCCGTCTTCTCGGTGGAGTAATCCGTTTAAATACCACTCTTTTGGCCCGTTTGCATGTTCAATAGCAGGGCCGTCTTCTCTGTGGTGCTGCCCATTGATAAACCAACCTTTATAGCAGTGAACGTACTCAACGGCAGGTCCATCCTCTCTATGCAACTGATCGTTTAAATACCATTTAGTTCTTCCAGCTTCTTCATATCTTCCATTTTTCATATCTTTGACATCTTCTGTGTAGGTTTTGATTTGAGTTGTTCATTGAGCTTATAGTTAAGTTCTTTCTTCATGACAAAATGATTGAATTCTTCTTCAGAAAGTTGAATGTCGTTCAAATACCACTCCTTGCGGCCATCTGAATACTCAACGGCTGGGCCATCTTCTCGGTGACGCTTGTCATTTAAGTACCATTGCTTCATCCCATTAGCCGATTCAACGGCAGGGCCATTCTCACGGTGAAGCTCGTCATTTAAGTACCAATACTTAGAGCCGTTTGCATGTTCAATGGCTGGCCCATCTTCTCTATGGAGTGATCCTTCTACATACCAATGCTTAGAGCCATTTGCCCATTCAATAGCAGGGCCATCTTCCCTATGCAACTGATCGTTTAAGTACCATTCAGTTCTTCCAGATTCTTCATATCTTCCATTTTTCATATCTTTGACCTCTTTTGTGTAGGTTTTGATTTTAGAGTGGTGTGAAGTTTTCTATTAAGTTCCTTCTTAACAATGATCTGTTCAATTTCTTCCTCACTCACTCTTTCACCATAACGAAACCACTCATAGAAGAAGTCGTTTTCGTCGGGGTCTTTATAAATGCAAGCAGGGCCATCTTCTCTGTGTCGTAAGCCATTGACCCACCATTCTTTATCGCCGTTTGGACTTTCAATAGCAGGGCCATCCTCACGGTGGCGCTTGCCATTCAAATACCAGGATTTATCACCGGCAGCCCATTCAACGGCTGGGCCATCTTCTCTGTGAAGCTTGCCATTGATCCACCAATGCTTCGTCCCATCTTCAAGTTCAACAGCAGGGCCGTCCTCCCTGTGGTATTTGCCATTAATAAACCATTCTTTTGTTCCATTAGCCGATTCAATAGCTGGGCCATCCTCACGGTGACGCTTGTCATTTAAGTACCAACAGATTGTTCTTTCTTCTTCATATCTTCCATTTTTCATATCTTTGACCTCTTCTGTGTAGGTTTTGGTTTCAGTTGTTCATTGAGTTTTTCGTTAAGCTTTTTCTTCATAAGCCATTGATTAAATTCCTCTTCAGAAAGCTCAATGTCATTCAAATACCAGTCTTTAGAGCCGTCAGCGTACTCAACGGCAGGGCCGTCTTCCCTGTGGTATTTTCCATTGATCCACCATTGCTTAGAGCCGTTTACACGTTCGACAGCAGGCCCATCTTCTCTATGGCGCTCGCCATTAATCCACCATTGTTTAGTGCCGTTTGCATGTTCGATAGCAGGGCTGCCTTCTCTGTGACGTTTGCCATTGATCCACCATTGCCTAGTGCCATCTTCCCACTCGACGGCAGGGCCATCCTCTCTATGCAACTGATCATTTAAATACCAGCAGATTGTTCTTTCTTCTTCATATCTTCCATTTTTCATATCTTTGACCTCTTCTGTGTAGGTTTTGGTTTCAGTTGTTCATTGAGTTTTTCGTTGAGATTTTTCTTCATAAGAAAATGATTGAATTCTTCTTCAGAAAGCTCAATGCCATTGATCCACCATTCTTTATCGCCGTCCGAATAATCAATAGCAGGGCCGTCTTCACGGTGACGCTTGTCATTAATAAACCATTCTTTATCGCCGTCAGCCCATTCAATAGCAGGCCCGTCTTCTCTATGGCGCTCCCCATTGATCCACCATTCTTTATCACCGTCAGCCCATTCAATAGCTGGTCCTTCTTCTCTGTGGCGCTGTCCATTGATGTACCATTCTTTATCGCCGTTTGCGTATTCAATAGCAGGGCCGTCCTCTCTGTGCTGTCTGCCATTGCCCCACCATTCTTTATCGCCGTTAGCCCACTCAATGGCAGGGCCGTCCTCTCTATGCAACTGATCATTTAAGTACCAACAGATTGCTCCAGCTTCTTCATATCTTCCATTTTTCATATCTTTGACCTCTTCTGTGTAGGTTTTGGCTTAAGGGTGGTGTGAAGTTTTTCTTTGAGATTTTTCTTCATAAGCCGTTGGTTAAATTCTTCTTCAGAAAGTTGAATGTCGTTCAAATACCAGTCTTTAGAGCCGTCAGCGTACTCAACGGCTGGGCCATCTTCTCGGTGGCGCTGCCCATTGATCCACCAATGCTTTGTCCCATCTTTTATTTCAATAGCAGGGCCGTCTTCCCTGTGGTATTTGCCATTCAAGAACCATTGCTTAGATCCGTTTGCCGATTCAATAGCAGGCCCGTCTTCTCTATGGCGCTCCCCATTAATCCACCATTGTTTATGGCCGTTTGCATATTCAATAGCAGGGCCTCCTTCACGGTGAAGCAATCCATTCAAGAACCAGGATTTATCACCGGCAGCCCATTCAACAGCAGGGCCATCTTCTCTATGCAAATGATCGTTTAAATACCAGCAGACTTTCCCAGCTTCCTCATATCTTCCATTTTTTACCTCTTTTGGTTCTTCTAGCTCTAATATCCCATGATCGTACCAATCAATTGATTCACCTGGTTCTGGTTTTTCATTATTCATTTCTTCTCCTTAAATATTTTTGTTATGGTAGTTATTCCTTCCTGAATCTTTGTCAGTTCCTGGAACATGCCTTCTGTTGTCGTGTTCCACATCTTCATGCGGTTTAAAGCTCTAGCAATCTGATTGACATTGCTGCCGATTTTTCCAAGAGAGGCCAATAATTGAATACGAAGTTTGTGCTCTGCTTTAGTCTCGTTGTCAGCCTGGTGGTTGGCAGGCAGAAGAACTGCACGGGCATAAATTGCTGTGGAAGATGCACCTGCTTCTATGGCTCGTTGTTGGAGAGCGGCCCATTCTTCATCGGTGAACCTGATTTCAAAACGCTTAGTGCGTCTTTGCTTATTTGCTTCAACGCCAGTTTGACCGGCTCGTTGTTTGAGATGTGGATCTTTTAGTTTTTTTGGTTGTGCCATGTGGCCTCCTTTATTGTTATTTTTATCGAGCTTCGCGCAGCAGCGGGTGTGGGTGAAACCCACGATATTCAAACCAAGAATAGCCCGTTAGGGGTAAACGTAGGATTGATTGACCTTGCTTTAACTCATTTTCCTTGTTTTTCTCGTTTTCCAGGGGGTTAAAGTAACGCTACTTATTAATAGGATAACAAATCAAAAAAGTAAGTCAAATCTCGTGGTGGATTTTTTATCCCCCGGATTTTTATCGATGTGAGAAATAGATATCAGACATCTTAACGAATGTGAGAAATAGATATCAAACATCTTAACGAATGTGAGAAATTAGAAACCCGGATTCAATCGAATGTTTATTTTTAAAAATTTACATTAGATTTAATGTAAATTTATTCTCATGTCGAAATGTTCACATGCTAAAAAAATCTAGTTGACATCCGAATTTATCCTGATATGTATTAAATATATATTGGAGGAATGTATGAGCGAGAAGAAAGTGAACAAGAAGATGAGTGCGGCGCGCACAGTTAAAATAAAGAAGATGAGTGCAAGGATGTCAAATTGGCTCTATCTGAAAGCGAAGTTCGTAGCTGAAGCGCAAGGGTTGACTATGGAGCAAAAAATCACCGAGCTGATAAAGAAAGACATAGCTTATGTCAGTAATCAGAAATGGTTTATTGATTACATGAGAGAAGAGGGAATTCAGGATTTCAACACTTTTGGCATGCCGTCATCTCAGCAAAAGAGACAGGTGAAAGAAGGTGAAGTTGGGGAAGGTTCGGTTAATGATTATTTGGGTTTGGAAAATTTGGATGGAGGTGAAGAAGATGAGTAATTATAGAAATGATGAAAATACTGATTTCCAAGTAAGTGATGTCAAAAGAAGTGTGAAGATCACTGCATCTATCCCCCTGTCTCTTCATGTGGTTGCCAAAAGCATGTATGCCATTCAGGGTAAAAAGATGGGTGACAGGGTTGAGTATTTGCTTAGAGGTGACTTGAAAAGAATGCTGAAGACGGAGATGTTCAAAAAAATGCCTGACACAGACATAGCATTGTTCAAGGCATTCATTGATATGAAAGATATTTATCCAAGTGGAATTTGTTCACAAGATGAGGAAGGGAAATAAATAAAGTGTAGGCACCCTGGGCTAGCGCCGGTCCCTCAAGGGACCTCACGTCCTGGAAGAACGTCGTGGCGTTCTCACTAGCGTGTTCGGCTTGCATAAGTAGAAAAGCACCTTGAGAGGTGCTTTTATTTTGAAGTGTGAGGGTTTTACTGGTACCATCTAATAGGCAAACCATTGCTGTCATAGTCTACACAAGATATTGCTCTATATCCTTCATACTGGAAGCGGCAATGTGTAACTAGCTTGCCGCTGCAATATGTGCTTGATGCAGTTACTAAGCACTCCCCTGTCGCATTATCTCGGATTTCGCATGATCTAGAGGTGCTGCAAACAGGTACAGGCGGCGGTGGAGGTGGTGGTGGAGTACAGGTATTAGAAGTTGTAGTCCAAGGACCATAAGCGTAGCCGGTTGCATCGTCAGTAGATACTTTGCGGCTTTGTGAAATGCTTCCACTATAGCCAGCGGGGCATGATAGTGTTTGTTTTTCCGTTTTTGTGCAGTCATTATCGTAATACAAAGGCTCAGATGTCTTTTTTCCGACAACTTGCCCATTGACTGTGTATGTGGTTGTGACAGTTTCACTTACAGGATAAATGGTGCTGCCATTATATAAAAAGCCTGCTGGGCAAGTGCCATAAACTACATTTTTAACGTTTGTTCCTACTGGTGGTGCCGCTGGTCCTGCTGCATACGGAGAGGAAAGAATAGTCTGGGCTTTTGACTGTTGTACAGTCATATTGGTGGATTGTTTTCCAAGAGATGTTGAGTCTGAACCAAAACTTTGCGCATTAGAATTTGCTGCGTAAAATGTCAAGAGAGAAGCTATAATTTTTATTATCATATAATTTGCCTTTTATTTGTTGTGTGTAATATAAATTTATAAGATTGCGAATAAAAGTCAAATTAATTTATCTAAAGGCGAAAAAAAAGCACCCGAAGGTGCCTTGACTAACTCTTAAATTTACCGGTCAACTATGAATAGCTTGGTTGTCTGTCGAGCTTTTCGGATGATCGTCTTTAGCGTTTATATTAGCTTGTTGTCTGTCGTAATTGCGCTGCCTATACTCTTTTGCGGCGTCTTCTGGCTTCATGTTTTTTCTGTAGAATTCCATAGCTAGAGGGCGAAGTTCATCAATGCCGCCGTCAGGAAGAAGTCCAAGTAGCTTCTTAAAGAAAACATTAAACCTATACTCCCAAAGTAAGCCAGCGAGTTCAAAACCACCCATCCAAGGCAGGTAGAATCTGCATAGATAAGAAATTTCATCCGCATCTAATGGGTTGCGCCCCTCAGAAGTTAGAAAATTTTGCAAGCTCTGTACCGCTTCTTCAAAGCTAGTAGGCATACTCATTCCAAAAATTCCCTTCAAGATATAAATAAGTTTTTTGATCCACTGCATTTGACGTTCTCCTTTTATGAAGAACATACAAAAGAACAGTGCTATGTCAAGCCACTACAACCACCAGAATGGGTTTTCCCTAGCCTGCTTCATTTCGATTTTGAAATGGAGTAGGGGCCGCCGGCAGGGCCCGCTAACGCGTGAGATTCTTCTTGTATCTCACTTGATGAAAAATTTAAAATGGCTGCTCTGCCCCATTCCGAACCTTCGAATTTAAAATAGAACTCCACCGAATATGAACTTCGCGCTCTCAGAGGTGTTCTTCTAAGTCAGCGTTCTAGTTCAATTATTCTCACATCACGCCATTCAGCATCCGCCCCCTCATGAAGTCGTCGAATTTTTTAAGTTCTGCCTCAGATGGTGGGGCGCTACTGAAGTCGATTGTTCGCAAGCTATCTGCAATATCCCGGCGATTAATTTGACCGAGAATGATAGGGCCGTTCTCCATTTGGTAATCAAGAGATCCGCAGTACATGTTAATACGGCCGTATCCTGGCATGTGTGCCACTGCCTTTGCCTTTCCACTGACCTCGTGTTTGGCAATTGCCACCCGGATAAATTCTAACCGGGTGAATGGTATGTGGAGGTGCGCTAATTCCTTGCGAATACGATCTAGTATCATTGGTTCGGAAATTACGCTCTCAATTTGACGAATGTGATTTTCACGTCCAAAGTGCATAATCCCATCGTCTTTTGATTTTAGAGCTTCGAGTTTTTGTTTCAACCCGCCGGTTTCGGACCATTTAACGAGGTTTTTGCAGCGCTCTTGCCATGTTCTAAGTAATTCATAGGCGGCAAATATCCACATTTGAGATTGCGCACCTAAAAAATGTGTTTCAGGAGGCGTTCGCTCTATTTCGTTCAATTTTTTCAGATTCGAATATTCAAGTTGAGTCAAGAATGTATCAACTATCGTTAAGTTGTACGCTTGCATTCGCATGAACATGTCTTGGTTAATAATATACAGACCTTTTAATGCCCCCAGTAATCCCGCTGGGTCAATATCTTCTATAGGTGTGTATCGTTCGATATCGTGGTCAAATTCTTCGTAATCGTCAGTCATGTTGAATGAATATGCGCTAGTTTATTAATTCAATCTTATTGTCACAGTGCTGTCGATTTTTGGCCGGTTCCATTAGTCCTAACCTATCAATTGCACTGCTTTATACCCGTCAGGTAAAGTTGAGATCATTGCATCTTATGCTTTTTATGGGATAACGCGCAAATACTCTCCACAATCTTCACTATCTCGTCCCTGTCAACGCTGGAAACGCCGTCTAACAGCTTGGCAATGTGCTGTGCCTGGGCAGTGAGGCCGATGCTTGTTTCAACGACCAGTTCATCAATGCCACACTTGAAAATCGTCGCCAGGTCGTTGAGCTTGAGCAGGGAAACAGGTGTGTCTCCACGCTCGTACCTAGCGTAACCCTCGGTGCTCATCTGCATCAGCTCCGCTACTGTTTCTTGACTCATTCCCGTTGCGTGACGCCTCTTTGCTATGCAACGACCGACAATCTTGTGCAGGTGGACTTGGCGACTCACGATTTCTCTGTCTAGTTAAATTCATATGATTTTGACTGACGTAAGGGGGAAGATCAAGTAATGTAAGTGATAAATTTGGCAGCGTGAAATAAAAAGCACCCAAGTGGGTGATTTTCTATGACTTTAATTTCTTCCTGGTAGTAGCTTTAGGCGCTTCCACATACTCTTCTAATCTCATTACTTCTGAACGCTTCGCTTGAACTACAGCAAGGATAGAGTCTACGTAAGCAAGTAAGTCTTCTCTATCGTCGGTTCTGATAGCATTGTCTATCGTCTTTGTTTCAATGAGATGTTGCAATGCTTTTGAGAGCAGCATTTCTTTCTCATATGCTGGTTCTTCAGAGTCATTGATGTAGATAGAGTTGCCAAGTTTGGGGACGCTGTCGCCATTTTTCAGGATCTCAAAAGAAATGTGCTGAAATGATTGTATTTTTAGTTCGAATTTGCTCTTCATTTTTATCTCCTATGTAATAGTTATAGCAAATGAAGAGGCTTAGTCAATAAAGAAAACCTCTAGGCTATTATTCCTGAATTGTTCCCCCTTGGCTGTCGCCAGTCCCCAAGGGGACCTCACGGAGTTGAGGAACGTCGTGGCGTTCTCACTAGCGTGATAAGACAAAGGCCACTTAATGTGGCCTTTATCGTAGAATTTAAAATATTTATGGCTTAGATTTTGGGGTTATTTCACTGTTAAGAGAAGATTGCTTGGTTCTTAATTCACGCATTGCTGATGCCACCAATGTTACATCTGCCAGCGTCTTCTTTTGCTCAGTTAGTGGGATTTGTTTTCCATTTACCCACCACTCTTTATCACCATTTGCCAACTCAACGGCAGGCCCATCTTCTCTATGAAGCTTGCCATTGATGTACCAAGCTTTTGATCCATCTGCGTATTCAATAGCAGGCCCATCTTCTCTATGAAGTTTGCCATTGATGTACCAAGATTTTGCTCCATCTGCGCCTTCTTTAGCAGGGCCGTCCTCACGGTGAAGCTTCCCGTTTTGATACCATTCGTTGATCCCACCTGGTCTTTCAATAGCAGGGCCATCTTCACGGTGAAGCCTCCCGTTTTGATACCACTCGTTGATCCCGTCTGGTCTTTCAATAGCAGGGCCGTCTTCACGGTGGCTCTTGCCATTGATGTACCAAGATTTTGAACCATCTGGGAATTCTATGGCTGGGCCGCCTTCTCTGTGACGTTGATTCCCAATGAACCATTCCTTTGTGCCATCTATTCTGATAATAGCTGGACCATCTATTCTGTGCAAAGCGTCAAACAGCCACCATTCTTTATGACCATTCGCTACACCGTCCATGCCTTCAATGGCGGGGCCATCTACTCTGTGGCGTCTGCCATTAAGGAACCACTGTTTTGCACCCATTGCCGATTCAATAGCAGGTCCATCTACACGGTGTAACTCGTCTTTAAAGTACCAACATTTGCGAATTAGTTCATCATACATTCCATCTTTCATTATTTTCTCCTTTTTATATAAAGATGTTAATATATCAAGTGGTAAAGTCAACACATAAAAAAAGCACCCTTCTGGGTGCTTTTCTTTTAATCAAACAAAGCATAAAGTTTTCGTTTGTCTTTACTACTCAAGAAATTCATCAACGTTGGATAGTTGTCATGGACTGTACTGATAATTTCCTTGTGAAGCTCTTCAAATTCTTTTGAAGACATAAAGCTAACAACTGATTCCTTTGTCTTAGGTAATAATGTAGCTTCAAGGACTGCTTGAATCATGAAGTATGTGTTGTAGGAAATCAATATTTCTTTAATCTGATTTTCACGGTTAAACATAAACTTCTTGTAGGAAGTGATCAACTTTTTGCAATCTTCTGTTTTGGTAAAGTCAAAAATGCGCTTTCCCATTCCATTGATACAGTATTGAAGGCATGTATTGGCAGTCATTACACACCTCCTTTTTTGGCTTCAATTTGAGTTATTAATTTTGTACGTTCATCGCAAAAATTAGTCAACATTTCATCGAAGTTCTCAAAAATAATTTTTTCCACAGCGTCCATGATTTTATCTTGCATTGCATCACTATCAAGAAGATCAGCATGACCAGCTTGCTGAATTGCGTGGCAAATTTCAAGTGTCTGGTAGGTGCTAAGGATGGCCACAGCCTTATGATAATCATTCATGCCAAGGGTTCTGGTCGATAGCAGTTGTGCGCCATCTGAATTAAGAAATTCAGTGAAGGAGATGTCGCCATATGGAATGAGTTTTACTGGAAATGCAAACTGAGTGGTTTTTGATTTGTTGTTAGATTTAGACATAATGATTCCTTTTATAAGTGGTTTTATTTAGTACATGTTTAACCCTCCTAAAGATAGGCAGTTGATGGGTCGTCGCTTTAAGTTTCTATTTCGTCGCTGTATCGTGGAAGTGGTTATGATCCTCAATAAGCAATTCGAAAACGTGGTGAAGGCTGGGACTCTAACTCTGAGTTTGCGGCACTGCTGAAGTTGCACGGCACAAAGACCAGCTCGGCGTCCATGAGCGCATCCAGTTCTCGCACAATGTCAGCTTCTTTGGGTGGTGCCTGGAAGGCCAGCTTAAGCTGTTCCTGCTGGAGTCTGGCCTTGGCCATCTCATGGAAGCGGCTGTCCTTCTCAAACCCAATAGCGTGGCAGTCATGCTTTTTGGCAATTACCAGTGTGGTTGCAGATCCTGCAAAGGCGTCCAGCACTACGTCACCAGGGCGGGTGTGGTTCTTGATCAAGGGCTCAATCATCCAGGCGTATTTCTCGGTTGGGTGCTCTGTCTTCTTCCTACCGATTGGTCCTTCATAGAACTGCACCATGTCAGCTTGAGGGCCGAAATTGAAGGTGTATTGCTTACCCTTTGTGAACCATACCGCTTCTTCAATGGTAGAGCGATAGTTATTCTTGCGAATGCTCGGAACAGGGTTCTTCTTCTTGAAGTAAATCTTGTTCTTGAAGTTCAGCTTGAAGTCTCGTTCAATGTAATGAACGATGAGGCCAGTGTATTTTCTGTCCAGGAAGAGGATCAGTGATCCGTTGTCCTTGAGCACGCGGACGAACTGAGCAATGAATGGCTTGAGCCAATCATAGTACTCTTCAATGGTGGCCCAGCTATCGGTAAAGTCGTTTCCCCAAGCTTGTTGGGTGCTAACGATTTTGTCTTTGACTTTGGTGAGCTTTGCGCTGTTGGCAATGCCGTATGGAGGATCAGTGAGCACCAAGTCAACGAAGTTGGATGGTACTTCGGCAAGTGCGTCTTGGCCGTCAGTGTGTGCGAAATAGTTTTTGCTATAGTATTCTTGTTCTGCCTTGTTCATAGATTTTCCTTTGTATTTTATTTCATATTTAGTCCCTCCGTTCCTGTGGCCTATCCACATTCAGGCAGTTGATGGGTAATCGCTTAGTTAGTAGTTGATCGCTTTTTATTGATTGAATTTTTCCTCAACCAATACACGCAGTATGAACTAATGAATAATAAATTGCCATGAAGCAATACGTTGGAGCTCTACGTATGACGTAGGGTTAAAGAAGATTAATCGGCATACTGCCATTTTTTTAGTCAACTCGATAACCGAAGCTTTGTTGTAAATAACTTTCAATAAGATAGTATCTCGGTAGGGAAAAAATTTAGGAGGTTCCCTTGAAGAATGGAAAGTATGAAGAAGATGGTATGGAGCTTTGGTATTGCAATGATCAGCTACACAGAGAAGATGGCCCTGCGTGTATAGAAAGTGATGGTTCCAAGTCGTGGTATTACCACGGCAAGCTGCATAAGTTGAATGGCCCCGCAGTCATGTGGAGAGATGGAGGTAGGGAGTGGTGGATAGACGGCAAGCGGCACAGGCCACAAGGTCCAGCAGTAATTAACGCTGATGGAAGCTATCGTTGGTATCTGAATGGCTTGCTGCACCGCATAGGAGGGCCAGCAGTGGAAGCAGCCAGTGGAGCGCGTGCTTGGTATGAGAATGGTGAGCTGCACCGTGAAGACGGTCCTGCGGTGGAAGGATCGGACGGCACTAGGCAGTGGCATAACCGCGCAATTGAGCTATCGGAGCAAGAGTTCATGGCGAAGCATGGTTTAGTGAAAGCAAGGCCCAAGCCGCCTATGCAAACGCCACTCTATGTAGTACAAGAAGAGGAGGTTGTAAAAAGCATCATAGTGGCTATGAGAAATAAGTACTATGGCGAAGGCAATTCAAGAATCAAGATCAGGTGGTGAAGTTACCTTTGTTGTAGCAAGAAGTTCTTCGGCCTTTTTCACTTGTGCTTCCAAGAACCTCTGACTCGCTTCAGAGTTCAAAAGCTCGTCCCAGATATCGTTGATATGAGACGTAGATTGCTGTTGATTATTCATGCGCCGAATTTTTTCTTACGAAGTGCAATGATGGCGTCTGCATAGTTAATGCTGGTGCCATCCTGTTCGTTCAAGATTTTAGGCTGCTGGTCAAACCAGGTGGCGATAATGCTTTGCTGATCTTGATGTGCAGATTGAACGTTGCCTTTGATAGAGACAACTTCAGAGATGGGCTTAGCCAAGAGGTCTTTATAGTTCATCGCTTTGAATTAGTAGTTAGTCGCTGTATAACCGAAACGGTTAGGTACACTATAAAGGTAAGGCGCTGCACGTCAACACTTTGTGCTCCACATTATGGGAAATACCAAATTTATTTATAGGCTGTCTTTAAGGTGGCCTGCAATCTTCTTGACTACTTCAACAATCATGGATCGGTCGGCTTCGGGCAAGGTTTGCAGGATCTGCGCGATCATCTCCGCTTGGTCGCTGGCGCGGTTACTGCTGGATATTAGAAGATCATCAATGCCGCACTGGTAAACCTCAGCCAGTTCGGCAAAACGTTGAACTGTGGGCATCGTGATGCCGCGTTCCATGCGTGAAACAGCTTCCGTCCCTATCTGAAGAGCCTCAGCAACCTGTTCCTGAGTGAGTCCCTTGGCTTCACGTCGTTGGGCCAGGGTTCTGCCAATGCTTTTGAAAAGCTCTCCGTGTTGGTTGTTATCAATGGACATGCTCACCCCACATTTATTTGGCAACTTGTATGGTGGCAAGTCAACCTAAGAAGATGAACATGCGTTAGAGTTGTGGATCAACCCAAAGGGTTGAGTTGGTGATATTAACTGGGGAAGTTGCCGGTCTTGACAGCGACTCGCCCCCTACAACCTGAGCATGAGAGGAATCAATGGGAACGCAATGTTCAAATTGCGGTGGCAATCACACGCAAGCTATCCGCGCAGTCATCCAGGCAGGAACAACTTACAGCAACGGGTCTGTGGTGGGTGTTGGAGTTGGTACCAGCGGTGCTGGCACTTTTGCTGGTAGTAGCAGCACTACGAGCCAGACCACCTTGGCGGCGCGCTTCAGTGAACCTAAGAAGCCGAAGAAGCTGGAGATGATCGCAGGCGGCATCATGTCGGTTGCTACCAGTCCGTGGCTCTTCAGTAAAACACCACTGGCTTTCATCACCCTTGGTCTTGTCGCATGGTGGGCATGGGAAACGCGTGCCTATCTGAAGCGCAGCAAGCGCTACGCGGAACACTATCCTGTTTGGAAGAACATGTATGATTATGGCTACTATTGCCATGCCTGTGGAAATGCCTTCGCAGTGCGAAACTAAGCGGCATTTTCCTTTTAAAAAAGCACCTTCGGGTGCTTTTTTGTTGACCTTTGCAGTCTTCTTAGCGTTTTTGAGGAAAGGAAGATAGGAAAGCTGGGGATTTACTAAAGATCGATGTAGATAAAGCACCTCTCGGTGCTTTATCAATGATTCACAACAATAATTTAATTATTTAGGCGCACGCTTCACAACAAGGTTCGCTGTAAGAGTAGACTGAGGATTGCTGTACAGCGTTGCCAGAACGTCCCAGAAAGCGGTTGAACTCGTGTCGTTCGTGCCGAAGCCATCAAAGTGATTTGCCAGACCCAATGCATGCCCGAATTCATGGGTCACGATTTCTTGCGTTACATTGCAACGGCCATTGCCAAGGTTGATGAAGACAGGGTTGGAGTAAATGCCGTTCTGGATGTCGGGCATGATCATGCTGCCAGTGCTTGGCCCCGTCGCCACATTAGCGCAGTAACTAGCGTAATCCGTTGAACCCGGTGGCACCCAAGACGTGCCGTAGCTCACCTGAATGAACTTTCCACCGTTTGGCATTGTATTGGTTGCATCCAATACCAGCAGACCGGCCAGCTTGGTGTTAATCAGCGCTACTGAAGTGTTGACCTTCGCAGCGTAGTCCTGCGCTGTCGTGTCACCGGCTGCTGGAGTAGGGATGTAGACCGGGATATGACGGCTTGGGGTATCAGACCAGCGCCACGTTCCAGCAGGCCGACCATTCGCACTGGGGCCGAAGTCAATGTTAGTGGATTGAACCAGCGAAATCACTTGCGCATCAGTGGGGCTGGTAATGCCAGCACTTGTTGGTGGGGTGCTGTTGGAGCCTCCGTTTGAGCTGCCGCTATCACTACCTCCACCACCACACGCAACCACCAGGCATGACACAGCGATAAAGCCAGCAATCGTCTTAGTTTTTTCCACGTTTATCTTTCAAAGTTATTGAAATTACATTTTTAAAAAATGCTTCATATGGGAAGCAAACTCCGTGGATGCAAATGTATCACATCGCTAGGGTTACGTCATGTCAGCGAAACCCAAGCCACCCACCGTATTGCCATCAGCGGACGATCTGCGTGGCGTGGTGGCGTTCAACGTGCGTTTGCTTAGAGTGGGAAAAGGCTGGTCGCAAGAAAAGCTTGCATTGGAGTGTGGATTAGACCGCTCATATGTCTCAGCCGTGGAGCGTTCGCGCTGGAACGTCTCGCTGTCCAATATAGAGGCAATTGCCAAGGCTCTTGAAGTTCAGCCGTGGATCTTGCTAAAGCCGCCTAGTAGTGACGTGATCTAAGTTCAAGACCTTAACTAGAATTGAAGGGCATGGGCTTACGCTGTCTTCTTGAATGTTCCAGGAGGACACAGGCGAGCTGGTCCCTTTTTCACTGACGTGATACCAGCGTATTCTTGATTGAAAGTACCGTGGCTGGAATTGAGCAATCAATCACAATTGATGTGTTGACTTAAATGGGATATTTCGTATGTTCTTCCTAAAAGGGAGAGCGATATATGAAATCAGTACTAAAATTATTGGCGCGTATTTGGAGATACTTTATGAGCTACGGTAGTTTTCAATTTGAAGGAAAGAACGTTGTTCAAGGTCTTGAGTACGTACAATCGGTGCATGCAACCGTTAAGGGTAGCATCATTGAAATATTGACGACTGACGGCACTACAGCGACTGTTCCGAACACAATCATCAATATTGGGCAATTGGTTGGTTACTGCTATGTTTCAGAGGTAAAAACATCCGATGATCTTGAGGTCATTGAATTTGAGATTGAAGAAAGCAAGGAAAAAGAACTGGAAAGAGCGGCTTGGAGGAAAAGCAAAGGTTTAGACTCCAATAGTTCATCTTATAAGTTAAAATAAGAAAAGCACCTGCGGGTGCTTTTTTAATGGTAAAAAATCGTCGATTAATGATTTTTCAATCAATTGCGTTGGAAGATATAGATTGGCTCTAATTTTCTGTTCAGCATAGTTTATAAGTTTTTCTTTATTTTGTATTTATATAATAAATTCAAAGAACTTTATCAAGTTTTCCGCTCGCGGGATTTTATTCTTTATTCTATGTTAGTAATATTTAATATATACTACTTTGTACTATGTATTGAATAGAGTAATGATTGATATATGTTGCTTTATGTCAAGCATTCTTTATCAAACATACCAAAACTGTCGGTAGGTTTTCCGTTAAGTGCTGATTAATAAGGGTTTTGGTGTCGGGTTGAATAGATAGGTTGTCGGGTTGAATACTGCGGACGACAGCTCCTAAAGGCTTGTTAATAAAGGCTTCTGGTGTCGGGTTGACTTGTCGGGTTGAGTTTTTTTGCTGTTGACTTGTGAGTGCTTCACGTCTATGAGTTCATAAAAAATCCCCTTTCGGGGATTATTATTTGAAGCCAAATGGATCATAGTCGTCTGGTTCTTGCTCGGTTGGTTGGTGATCCGCTGGAACTTCTGCCTTTTTCATTTTTTCCACAAGAATTTGAGAGTTGTATTCTTTGAATGTCTCAAAGAATGCTGTTTTTCTCTTCAAATTTCTATGGAAATTGAATTGCTGTGGGTTAGTATGAACATAAAGCAACAGCCCTTTAATATCGTTTATTCGGGGTGCCTGTGGAACTTCTAACACTTGTAGAACTAGTGGGCTGGTGTTGAATATCTTAATGAAGCTCATAGTTTCAAGCTGCTTCAAATATCCTGCTAAATCTCTTCTATCTATTTCTAGTGCCTTGCACAATGTTGCTTGTTTCATCTCACTATGAATTCCAACAAGACCATTTTTATAGGTGCATGTGCAGGCGAGATAAGAAATTATTTGATAGAGGACAAGCTTTGGTCTACTTGTTAGAACAAGTTCGTTGAAGACTTTTTTATTTAATGAGAAATAGTTAAATTCTTCATTTTGCTTGTTGACAACAGCAGATTTATTATTTATATTTAATGACATAGGATTCCTTTTTAGTTTTTTGTTTAGTCACTAATCATTAAAACAGGTTATCCAAAAAAATCAAGCCCCTGCAATGGGGCTTTTTTTATCATCGCATAGATTTTATTGTAGCCTAAGCGAGATGTTGTAGTTGAGTTTTATCAATTGTATTGACAATGTCGGAAAATTCATTAAAGTAAGGGTGCCTGCTTTGGATACTCCCCCCGTTTTTATGCAGGACTCTTATTGTTGGTGTGGTCGGTAAAGGATGCTTAGGCATCCTTTGCTTTTTTCATATGAGATAAATAGACAAACTAAGACCGGGTATGAAAATAGAAAAGCACCCGAAGGTGCCTTGATAACGTTCTATCTTCAACGCATACATTGCGAAAATCATATTATTTATCATATCATCCTTAATGTTGTTTAATATAATATTAAGCAATGATCTAGAGAAAGAAAAAGTGATACTTTTTATTGATAACGGAATTAATCAGAAAATGCGAAAACCCCTATGAAGGGGCTTTTTTGAGTTTGAATATTTTAAATCTTTGGTTTGTTTTTTTCAACGGGTGAAGTTAGGCTTTTTCTTAATGCAAGCATAGACGAAACAATGTTTGAAACGTCGCTAAGCTGACTGTCGCTCAGTTTTTCTAGGTTAGATTCAATGCTCTTGACCACGTTAACAGGAAGATCAGCTTTGGGTTGTTTGACACCATTTAAGAACCATTCTGCCGTGCCATCTGGGCCTTCTTTAGCAGGGCCTTCCGCACGGTGAAGCTTCCCGTTTTGATACCATTCGTTGATCCCACCTGGTCTTTCAATTGCAGGGCCATCCTCTCTGTGTAGCTTTCCATTTGCATACCAGAATTTGTTGCCGTTAGCGTATTCCAGGGCTGGGCCGTCTTTACGATGTAGTTCGCCATTAAGCCACCATTGCTTGTTTTCTTCTGCGTCAAAGACTACTGGGCCATCTAGATTTTTACCTTGCTGATACCATGATTTTTTGGAGTTTGCTGGTTCTACGGCAGGACCGTCTTCACGATGGCGTTTCCCATTTTGCCACCACTCCTTGTTCCCGTTTGCTTCCTCAACAGCAGGGCCGTCTTCACGGTGTATTAAATTATTCAACATCCATACTATTCGTCCACCAGGCTTTTTTACTGGCATTGATTGTTGTTTTGAGCTTCCTGTAATTATCTCTTCCATATTTCCTCCATAATAGTACATCGTATTAAATTTGAACTATTAATCAATAAGATGATAGAAATAAAAAAGCCCCATTGCTGGGGCTTGATTTTTTGGATAATTTTCTTTAATGATTGGTGACAAGCAAAAAAATTAAAAAATGTGTCCTATGTCATTAAATAAAAAAGGTCTTCAGGAATTTGATATTAATGCCTATCCCTAAAAATCTTCTCTTTTAGTATGGTTTTGTATCAATCATCTCCGACATTACCCGCATAACCGTCGCAATGTTCGCATCCTAATGCGTATGTATCCGCGCTAGATCCTGTCATGGGATCATTGCACCATTCACATTTCTCTAGATGATCAAAGTATGTCAGGCAATTGGTACAAACATAGCCTTCTTGATACTCGCATACTGAATGATAGCTTTGGCACTCATCGCAATTTGCTGGTGTATCAGAGTCGAGATCATCTTTGGTGCCACGAACGGTGTTTTGATCAATTAAATCAAACAGGTCGTCGTCGGAAACCTTGTGGCCGCACTTTTTACATTCAAAGCTTTCGTAGGCCACTAAGCTTTGGTTGGCTTTACCACAAGCTGGACAATCTAGTTTCACTCGTTTATCGCTATGGAAGCAGACCAAGCAAGCACTGGTTATGAGATCTTCCACTTCCTCTTCAACATGCAACGCACTTGTGCCACATCCTGGGCAATCTTCAAAAACATGCCCGCCATTTTTCATGCCATCAATTTTTTTCTTCAGGCTGTTAAATTTTGCTTTTGCGTAGTGGTTGTTGTTAATTAAGTCCCGCTCCATACGACGAAATTCAGATTGGAATGGCTTAAACTCTTCTCGCCATGTATCAGTAATAAATCTATTGAGCTCAAACCAAGCCTGGGCTTGTTCTAGCTTAATTGCTTCTTTTTGTTTTCCGTTTATTCCGCTATGATAGAAGTGAACCATACGATTACGATGCTTGCGAACCTTGTCAAAGGCTTCTTTTGCGGTTTTTTGCAAAGGCTTGTTCAAAGCGGTAGCTAGACGGGTACACGCATCATCGAATGAAACCGAAAGAAAATCACCAGCCTCATAATTTTGGCGATTCAGGTCCCGATCAACGACAACAAGAGTCCAATGCTCGTGAACAAGGGGCGCTTTTAGGAAAATCTCTACTCCTGTATAGAAGTTGATAACTGAATGTTTAGGTTCGCTTTCAAGTTGAGAAATTGCCTTGGTCAGAAAATCTATTCCATTGCGAACCAAATTTTCGAAGTCTGACGCCGGTTCTTTTTTTGCACTAATTTTGGACATTCCCTATTTCCTCTGCCTGTGAGCTGAAATTTGTTGGCTTTTGGAAATCTTCTCATAGATTTTGGATTCTGGCTATTTCTGCTGACACAGGGCGAAAAAAAAGCACCCGGAGGTGCTTTCTGTCAAGAGTAGTGAGGGCTTACGCTGCTTCGAATTCTTCCTTGGTGATGTCGCCCAGTTGCTCTTTAGTAGGAACCTTGCCAAGACGGCTTGCCAGCTTTTTCAAGAAGTTGGTCTTGGCCTTTTTGTCGGCAGGCGTAACCAGCCATGCATCCACAGACTTACCCGACTGGTAGGTTGTGAAAGCGCCTTCAGCTTCCAGGAACTTCGGAGGGTGAGCCAGCCATACACTAGGTTCTTCACCTTTCGTGGACTTAATGGGCTTGTTCATGACACGAGTACTAGCTTCGCTGCTTTTGGCGCTACTTGCTTGAACAGTTGCAGCAGGAGAGGCTTTAAAGCCCAGTTCGGCAGCGGTGAAGTTGAACAGCTTGATTTGTTCCAAAACACCGGCAAGAGCAGTAGGGCGCTCAGCTTGCAGTTGAGCTGCAACCATGTCTTCAAATTCTTTGCGCTTGGCGAGGATGTCAGCAAGGCTCAGCTTCTTGGTTTCTGCCATAAAAATTCTCCAGTAGTTAAATGTGTGTAGTAGCTTGAAGGATCAACAAGCCACTACAGTGTTGTTTGCTTGTTGATGGTTGTACTTTATTCGGTACAACTACTGGCGTCAACTATCAAATTAAATTTATTGAAGAACTTTTTGCAAAGTTGATCTGAAGTGGCAGTGAGGGCTTGGCTACTACGGGGCGTAGTTTTGGGCTGGATGGTTTTCATCCAGCCAATCAAGTGCGGCCTTTTCGTTGTCAAAAATGGGTGCTTCAAGGGTTTCACCTTTGCAATTAACAATGATCCACCTGTCATGAATAACAACCTCGCCGTCAACGACTTCAGCAATCCAAATTTTATGGATCATTGGACGTTGTGGCTTGCTGGTGAATCTACCTTTATTCATGTTGTTCATGGTTTGCGAAAAACCTTTCTTTATATAATTAAATAGTGCAATTAGAAAATTCATACATTCCTCTCTTTTTGAGAGGAAGATATGAAATTGAGTAAAGCTGTCAAGTGCTCTAGTCTAAGTCACAAAATTAGGGCCACCAAATTGGTTTTGGATCTGTTGAACCTTTTCTTAATCTAGACCAAAGCTTAGAGAATTGTTCTGGGATGTGACTATCATTGCTAACAACTTTTACGCCTGTTTTCGTCTTGAACTCACTTAGCCATATTAAGTTTTCTTCTGAAATGGGAATTTCATGAAGTTTTTTGTCGGCATACAGAACCCAGATGGATTCGTGATTAAAGATGAACATATCAATCGGTTTTTTGGTATCTACTTCCATAAAATTATCTCAATCATGAATTCAAGCACATGAGAATGATAAAGGTTTCTTCCAGGAACATTCTCACCAATTCTTCTTTTGTTGAAAAATTAGCCAAGAATTGTTGTTTAAATTGCCATTTTCAATGGATGGGTCACGGTAGTGGAGATGGACCAGCTCGTCTGTGTCCTTCCGGGACATCCAAGAAGACAGCGTAAGCAGCATCGGGAGTTCGAATCCCCAAGTCGGATACAAATACGTTGACACGGAGTGCTCTCATGGGCACGATGCAGGGGTCACAACGAGGGGTACCAAAAGTTTTGGGACACTTTAACGTTGATGAGAAAATTTGGCTTTAAAATCAAGGCTTTGGCATGAGGGTGGTACGTATCCCCCTCTCTCCGCCACGGATAGCAATTAAGTAACATCAGGACGTCTCAGGAAGTCCCTCAAAAACCGCTTAGATCCTTGATTCTAAGCGGTTTTTTCGTTTCTGGACGTTGCACAGCGTCCCAGGATATCCACCTCAAGTAGGCGCAAGTTTGGGGGCACCTCGCACTCAGCCATTGCCGCTTGCCCCAAAAATTCAAAAAAACGACTATATTGATCTTTACAGCATGCCGCACAGGAGGTTTGCCATGCCAAAGATCATTGCTCCGCTGACAGATTTACTCATCCGCAACGCCAAGCCACGCGAGCGGCCGTACAAAATGTTCGATGGTGACGGCATGTATCTCGTCGTCGCGCCTACCGGCTCCCGCATCTGGCGGTTCAAGTTCCGGCAGGCCAACGGCAAAGAGAACACGCTGACGTTCGGACCTTACCCGGAAATCACCTTGCAGGACGCACGAGAAAAGCGCCTGGCGACACGCCGCCTGTTGCTGCAAGGAATCGACCCCGCCAAGCATCGCGACGACGCCAAACGCTTGGCAAAGGATAAGGCGTCCAACACGTTCGAAAAAATAGCGCGCGAGTGGCACGGCAACAAAGTGCCGACCTGGAGCGAACGCACAGCCAAGAACACTATCCAGCGCCTGCAAGCGGACATCTTTCCAGTCATCGGCCGCATGCCGATCGATGAGATAAAGCACCGCGATCTGATCGCCGCGCTGCGCAAGATCGAGGAGCGCGGCGCAAGCGAAATCGCCCATCGCCAGAAAGCGGTATGTGCGTCAATTTTCAGCTATGCGATTCAGTGCGGGTTCACAGAGCGCAATCTGGTCACCGATATGAAGGATGTGTTGAAGACCGTCCGCGCCGGACACTTCGCCGCCATCAATGCCGACGAACTACCGCAGTTCCTGGCCATTCTGGATCGCAACGAAGCACGCATGTTTGCGCCGACCCGCATCGCGCTGCGGCTGATGCTGCTGTGCTTTGTGCGCACCAGCGAGTTGATCGAGACGCCCTGGCGTGAAATCGACCTGGAGCGCGACGAGTGGATCATTCCGTGGCAGCGCATGAAGCGTGGCAAGCTGACCGTCAATCCGGATATGACCAACCATCACGTCTGCCTTTCGCGCCAGGCGCTGGAGCTGCTGCGCGAACTGCACGCGATCACGGGCCGCAACAAGTACCTGTTCCCGAATCAGCGCGACCACGAAAAGCCGATTAGCAATAACACGATACTGGTGGCGCTTGGACGCATGGGATACAAGGGTAAGATGACCGGCCATGGCTTCCGGGCGCTGGCCATGAGCACTATCAAGGAGCGCCTGGGCTACCGGCATGAAGTCGTGGACCGGCAACTGGCACATGCACCGAAGGATAAGGTGGCCAGCGCCTATGACCGGGCGCAGTTCCTGGCGGAACGGCGCCGGATGATGCAGGATTGGGCCGATTACATCGATGCCGTCAGCGGCAAGGGAACGCCGCCGCAGACGCCAAGATTAACGCTGGTCAGCGGCGAATTCAGCCGGGATGGCGGAACAGGAGGGCACCATGTCTAAGTATGTATTGCGCCTCACGGATGCGCTTATCAAGCAGACGTCCCCCGAGGATAAATTACATAAACTAGCTATCGGATAATCTGTCCCGGCTGCAACGCTGCCGGTCAATGCCAGTGGGACCAGCCCAGTCCGCGCCGGTCCGGATGCTGCGCACTACCAAAAGCATCCTTGACGAAACGAACCGCTTGCAAACGTCGTTAACCGGCATAGAATGAAGCTCTCTTATGTGGGAATCGCTCCCACGAGGGCATGCATTGAGCATGTCCCTATGCTTAGCGGCATAGGCGTTGCGGTCGTCACCCGCCACCATGATACTTAGCAGTTTTTGCTAGACAGATCGCCGGGCCATGCAGAAGCATGCACATCTCGGCACGATAAAGCGCTGCCTTCAGCGTCTTCATATCCCACAATCCGTAAGACGGATTGCCTGGACGATTGCGCCCGATGGGCGCTTCCTCAAACAGGAGCAAGACTCCTGCCACGATTGGTTCGCATGCCCGCGAGGTAGCGCACCGTATGAAGCACAGCATGGCTTTGCCGCAAGCCGCACCGTCAGCAGAAATGCCAGCGATGCGATGCCATCGCGGCTGCCGCCAGCGCATGTGCTTCAGAGTCGCCAGTATCGTCACCGCGAGTGCGATGCTGGCTTATATGCCGTCACATGCCATGGCTACGTGCGCGCGTCGTTACTGGCGGCGTGCTGCCAGTGACGACGCGCCGCCGACGGCATAGGCCCAGGCGGCAAGCGGAATTCCACCGCGTGATGTTGTTCAGTGATGGGGCCAGGCGCCCCGCATCGCAGGCAAGCCCTGCGATGTCCTTTGCCCGCTACGGGCTGATTAATAGAAGTTGATCCGTGCACGATGTGCACTCCATGGACCCTGGGTGATTGGTCCCCGCTGTGGCAGCTTCCTCCGGGAGCGCGCAGCGGTGCCACACGCGCATGCGGCGCGGGCAGGCAGTAACAGCAACCGCATACACGGGAGTGGTGTCCCGAGGCCCTTGATTCAACCTTTCCTGCCGAGGCAGTGAGGGTGGCCAGAAACACTTACCAGACAGGATTACACCACGCGGCATCGATGTGAAAACCAATGATCGGAAGGATGACTTTGCCATGCGCGACTTGAACTACCAGCTCAAGCAACTGTGTCACCGCAACCGGGATGGCAGCTTTGCGACGCAAGCCGACCGCGAGCGCCTATTAAACCTGTGCGCCAACGACCTGGCGGAACGGGGCTTCCAGCATATGAGCGTGGACAGTCTGAAACCAAAGCATGTGGCGGCGCTGCTCGACAAGTGGAGGCAGGATGGCGTCAGTACCGGAACGATCAAGAATCGCATGAGCGCTTTGCGTTGGTGGGCCGAGAAGATCGGCAAGGAAAACATCATTGCGCGCACCAACGGCGAATATGGCATCGCGGAGCGGGTGTTTGTCACCAATGTCTCGAAGGCGAAGGTGCTGGACGCCGACACGCTGGCCCGCGTGAATGATCCGTATACGCGCATGTCCCTGCAGTTGCAGGCGGCGTTTGGATTGCGGCGCGAGGAAAGCATCAAGATCAAGGCGGGATGGGCCGACGGCGGGAACATCCTGCGGCTGAAGGATAGCTGGACCAAGGGTGGCAAATACCGGGAGGTGCCGATTGCCACCATGCTGCAGCGCGCCGTGCTGGAAGCGGCCAAGGCGCTGGCCGGAAAAGGCAGCTTGATTCCGGCGCAGTTGCGGTATCGGGACCAGTTGAACCGCTTTCGGGCGCAGTGCGACAAGGCTGGCATCCATGGCGTGCATGGGCTGCGCCATGAGTACGCGCAGCGGCGCTATGCGGAGTTGACTGGCCGACCTAGTCCAGCTAGTGGTGGCCCGACGTCGAGGCAGCTGGATGCTTCGCAAAAACTCGCAGATCAAGCTGCGCGGATGAAGATTTCGGTGGAGATGGGGCATGGACGTGAGCAGGTCACTTCCATCTATCTGGGCAGATGATCGCCCATTGGTATCAGGGCCGCAGCGCATGGAGCAGAGGAGATGCAAAGGAGTGCAGCCTTGGCGCTGCCGGAATGATCGGGGAGAGTCGGCATGACTCGTCATTGTTTGCTGTTCATCAATCGAAGGAGAATCTTATGACCACGACTAAAAAATTCCTCCGCTTGCCTGCTGTCATCGAGGCTACCGGCTGGTCGCGCGCCACTATCTGGCGCAAGGTGAAGGCAGGCGTGTTGCCAGCGCCTATTCCCATTGGTCCCAAGTCCGTCGCGTGGGATGCGGCTGAAATCGCAGAATGGCAGCAACGCTGTATAGATGCTAGCCGTAGGGGTGTCTAAACGGGAGGTTGACCAACTGCTGGACGTTTTGGCTCCTTCGGCAGCAACTGTTGATACGCCTTCATGCCCCGGTAAAAGCACTTGTGGTTAATCGTTTGCAAGCCCATCACAGCGCGTGTGCGGTTGACCAGGGCGCCGGCACGGCGGTATCCGTTGTCGCAGCAATGTGAGCGAGCCACGGCGTTCTCTTGAGGCGATTATGGTGGGTGGTGTCTTGAGCAGGTGCGTTCACGCGCTGGTGCACAATTGTTGGGCCACGCCAAATAAGGGCGAACCGGAGACATTAATCCGGGGCTGTGAATTTGACAGTTGCCGCTATGTCAACGATACTTTGGCACGCGTAAATGCTATATTATCGGCCCCTCTCTGAATTCCCTTCATTAACCTCATGCCGATTACATTGCCACAGCTGGAACGTCATCTATTTAAGGCCGCCGATATCTTGCGCGGCAAGATGGATGCCTCTGAATTTAAAGAATATATCTTCGGGATGCTGTTCTTGAAACGTTGCTCCGACGTGTTCGACCAGCGTCGCGAACAAGTTATCGCGCAAGAAATAGCGGGGGGCAAGTCAGAGTCTGATGCAGAGGCCAGTGCCGAGCTCAAACGCTGGTACGGTCAGTCCTTCTACGTACCACCGACTTCGCGCTGGGACTATCTGGTCAACGAGGCCCACGTCGATGTCGGCGGCTTTCTCAACCGTGCGCTCGGCGGCCTGGAAAGTAACAACTCCAGCCTGGCCGAAGTGCTTGAACACATCGATTTTTCGCGCAAGGTCGGGCAGAGCAAGATTCCCGACATCAAGCTGCGCCAGCTGATCAGCCACTTTGGCACCTACCGCCTGCGCAATGAGGACTTTGAGTTCCCCGACCTGCTGGGCGCGGCCTATGAGTATTTGATCGGCGAGTTCGCCGACTCGGCCGGCAAGAAGGGCGGCGAGTTTTACACGCCGCGTTCGGTCGTGCGCATGATGGTGCGACTGGTCAAGCCCGAGCAGCAGCACAGTATCTACGATCCTTGCGTCGGCTCGGGCGGTATGCTGATCATGGCCAAGGAGTATATCGATGAGCATGGCGGCGATGGTCGCCGCGCCGACCTGTGCGGCCAGGAGGCGAATGGCACCGTCTGGTCTATCGCCAAGATGAACATGCTTTTGCACGGCATCAGCACTGCCGACTTGCGCAACGAAGACACGCTGGCCGAGCCGCAGCACGTGGAAGGGGGCGAGTTGATGCGCTTCGACCGCGTACTGTCGAATCCGCCCTTCTCGATCAACTGGGGCAGCGCCGACACCGACCGCAACGGCCAGTCCGTCTGGGCGCCCAAGTTCCGCGCCGAGCGTTTCCGCTACGGCGAGGTGTCCTTGGGCAGCAAGAAGGCCGACCTGATGTTCCTGCAGCACATGGTGGCCGTACTGCGCGACGGCGGGCAGCTTGCCACCGTGATGCCGCACGGCGTGCTGTTCCGGGGCGGCGAAGAGCGCGCCATCCGTGGCGCCATGATCGAGGCCGACCTGGTCGAAGCGGTGATCGGCCTGCCCGCCAACCTGTTCTACGGCACTGGTATTCCCGCCTGCGTGCTGGTGATGCGCCAGCGCCAGGGCAACGCCAGCGGCAAGGTGGCCGAGCGCCGTGGGCAGGTGCTGTTCATTAACGCCGACCGCGAGTATTTCGAAGGCCGCGCGCAGAATTACCTGCTGCCCGAGCATATCGAAAAAATCGTCAACACTTTTGAAAATTTCAAGGCCGAGCCGGGCTTTTCTGCCATTGTCAGCACGGCCACCTTGCGCGAGAATGACTACAACCTCAACATTCGCCGCTACGCCGACAACGCCATCGCGCCTGAGCCGCACGACGTGCGCGCCCACTTACTGGGCGGTGTGCCCAAGGCCGAAGTGGCGGCGAAGATGGAAATTCTTGCCGCGCACGGCCTCGATCCGCTGGCGCTGCTGACCGAACGCGACGCTCACTATTTCGACTTTGCGCCGCAACTGTCTACGCGCCAATCCATCAAGCTCGCCATCGAGACCAACCCAGGCTTGCTGCAGCGCGAACTAGCGGTGCGCGAAGCCTTTGACGCATGGTGGCGGGCGCACAGCCTGCGCATAATCGCCATTGCCGGCGCGGCCAGCATGGTGGGTCTGCGTAATGACCTGCTCCACAGCTTTGCCGATGCGATGGAGCCGGCCGGTGTGCTGGGACGCTTCCAGGTGCGCGGCATCGTTGCGGGATTCTGGGATGATGCCAAGTATGAATTCATGACCCTGATGGCGCGTGGCACCAAAGGCGTCGTCGATGCCTGGCGCACTAGCATACTGGCGGCGATGGATGACGAGCAAAGCAAGGACCAGCCATTTGAGCATAAGCTGGTCAAGTTCCTGATGGCCGACTTCGTTGATGCGCAGGCGGTGCTGGAAACGCGCAAGGCCGAGTTGGACAGCCAAATCAAGGCGGCTATGGCCAGCAAGAGCGCGGGTGAGGATGGTGATGAAGCCGAAGTTGTTGATGACGAGCCTGCTGTGGATGAAGCGCAGATCAAGGTTTGGAAAACGCAGCTTGGTGTGCTCAAGAAGGAGATCAAGGCGCAGGAGCTAAGCTTTACAGTTCGTCTCAATTTGGCTGTTGACGCGCTCGACGAAGCTGGCGCGGCCGACTTGCTGCTGACTATCTTGCGCAATGACATGGCGGCAATCGTGGCACGCTGCGTCGACGCGCACCGGCAGCAGGTTATTGCTGAATTTGAAAATTGGTGGGATAAGTACCATATCACGTTGGATGATATCGAACGAGATCGGGATGTTGCCAATGAAGCCTTAAAATCGTTTTTGCATGGGTTACGGTATGTATGAAATCAATCCAGCGATGTTACGTTCGCTCGATGAGCTAGCAGATACAAATCCTGAGACACTTAGCTCGACGACGGCCCAGAATTTCCGTTTTAGATACGTCGACTTAGGTGCGACGAGTGCTGGCTCTATTCATTGGAAATCGGTCGCCGAGGTTTCTTACGCAACTTCACCAAGCCGGGCGCGCCGTGTCTTACGTTACGGTGATGTTCTTTTCGGAACTGTGCGTCCAAATTTACAATCACACGGTTACTTTGATCGGGAAAATATCGGCGCGGTTGTTGCATCGACCGGCTTTTCGGTTATTCGCGCAAAGGAAGGTGTGAGTGACTCACGATACCTTTTCCATTGTGTAATGAGCAGCCAAATTTCAATTCAGGCAAACCGTGATGCCGTTGGGTCTAGTTATCCTGCGCTGAACGATGGCGACGTTCGGCGATTTGAGGTCTTCACGCCACCAATCGCGGAACAGACTGCGATCGCTAAAATTCTCGACACGCTCGACACTATAATCCGCCAGACCGAAGCGATCATCGAAAAGCTCAAGCAAGTCAAGCAGGGGCTGCTGCACGACCTGCTGACGCGTGGCATCGGCGCTAACGGCGAACTGCGCCCACCGCAGAGCCAGGCGCCCCATCTCTACAAGGACTCGCCACTGGGATGGATCCCGACATCTTGGTGTACGGCAACTCTTGGCGAAATTGCTGAAATTCGGTCAGGTACGACACCTGCGAGAAGCTCATCGGCACGATATTACTGCGACGACGGAATACCATGGGTCAAAACGATGGATTTGAATGAAGGAGATATTCAGAAAACGAGTGAATCCATCACCGCAGTAGCATTGCGAGAATGTTCCTGTGAAAGACTGCCTGTTGGCAGTGTATTGATTGCAATGTACGGTGGTTGGGAGCAAATTGGGCGAACGGGAATTCTGCAGACGCCTGCAGCTACAAATCAAGCAATCAGTGCATTGATTTTTACTTCCGCAGACCTAGAACCGGAATATGTACTGCGAGCCGTTCAGCATGGACGGAAAAGATGGGCGGGTGTCGCTGCTAGCACACGGAAGGATCCCAACATTACAAAGGGCGACGTGCAATCCTTTCGGATCGCGTTGCCAAATGCGCATTCCGAGCAGAAGGAGATTGTCCGGATTGTTTCGGCCGCGTTGGCTAAAATTACCTTGGAAATTGCTGGATTACATAAAATGATGGAAGAAAAAGCCGGTCTGATGGACGACCTTCTCACTGGTCGCGTCCGCGTTACACCGCTGCTCAACTCTCAAGGCGCGTAATCATGATCCCGACCCTGCCACAGGGTGAATCGTTCACCGTTGAATTTAAGAGCGACCGCAAGCGCCTGTCCGACAACGATCTGGTCGAGGCCGTCATTTGCCTGGCCAACGCCGACGGTGGCGAACTGTGGCTGGGTGTGGAAGACGACGGCACGCCGACGGGTCTGCATGCTGAACATATGCAACTGGCCGGACTGGCGGGTCTGGTGGCCGCGCGCACATCGCCGTCGCTGGCGGTCGTGGTCACGCCGGTCGCACTGGGCGCTGTGCATGTAGCGCGCATCGCCATACCCAAGGCGCATGGCGAAGTGGCGACCACCGGCGGCGTGTATCTGCGCCGGCGCCTGAAGGCCGACGGCCAGCCCGAATGCGTGGCGATGTTGCCGCATGAGCGAGCCAGCCGCGCCACCACCTTTGGCTTGGTGGATGCTTCTGCCTTGGCGGTGGCCGGTGCCAAGCTGAGTGACCTGGACCCGCTGGAGCGCGAGCGCCTGCGCCAGAGCGTGCAGCAATATGGCGGCGACCGTGTGCTGCTTGAACTCGATGACGAAGCGCTCGATGGTGCGCTTGGATTGACCACGCGCCAGAGCGATGGCACGCGCGTGCCCACGCTGACGGGTCTGCTGTTGCTGGGCAAGGAGCTGGCGCTGCGCGAACTGGTTGGCACGCATGAATTCGCGTTCCAGGTGCTGGCGCGCGAGGCGGTCGGCTTCAACGAATTTCGCCGCTTCCCCCTGCTCAAGGCGCTGGACTGGCTGGAGACGAATTTTCGCCCTTACAATCCGGAACGCGAAATACAGGTTGGTTTGTTCCGCGTGCCCGTGCCCAAGGTGGATCTGGGCGCCTTCCGCGAGGGGGTCGCCAACGCGCTGGTACATCGTGACTATCACCGCATGGGCGCGGTGCATGTGCGGATGGACGACGAAGGGCTGACGATCAGCAACCCGGGTGGCCTGATGGATGGCGTGACGCTGGCGAACTTGTTGACCACCGAACCGCGACCGCGCAATCGCACACTGGCCGACGCGATGAAGCGCATCGGCGTGGTCGAGCGTTCGGGGCGTGGCGTCGACAAAATCTATCGCGGCATGTTGCGCTTCGGGCGTCCCGAGCCGGATTACCGGCGCACCGATGCCACCAGCGTCATCCTGCGCCTGGCCACGACGGATGCCGACGAGGCTTTCCTGAAGCGCGTGGTCGAGGAAGAGGGACGGCGCGGCAGTGCATTGCCGATCGACAGCCTGATCGCCCTGGCGGCGTTGCGTGGCCTGAAGCGCCTGACGACCGAGGAACTGGCCATCCATATCCAGCGAGAGCCGGTGCAAGCGAAGCGCACCCTGGAGGCTTTGGTTGAGGCTGGCCTTGCGCAAGCCCATGGCACGACGCGTGGCCGCACCTATACGCTTGCAGCCGGCGTTTATCAGGCTGAAGGGGGCAAGGCTGCTTACACGCGGCAGATGGGTTTTAGCAATCTCCAGCACGAGCAGATGGTGCTGAGCTATGTGCGACAGCATGGATCGGTGCGTCGTAGCGACGTAGCTGATTTATGTCGCCTGACCTCAATTCAGGCGAGGGATCTATTGAAGCGCCTCAGGCAGTCTGGGCGCCTGCAACAGCATGGCGAAAGGCGGGCGGCATATTACGTTCTGGGTGACGCTGAGTAGCTTGGGTTTATAGACGGTTTAGACGTCTTTGGACGTGGTTTTGGACCTGTTTTAGACGTCTTTCAATATTTTTCCCATTGAAATCAACGAACTATAGAACTGAACGGATACTTATGAATTGGGAATTGGACGAAGTCGAACGTCCGTTTGTTGAGCAGCTGACCGCGATGGGCTGGCGCTATGTGGCAGGTGACCTGGACCAGCCTGCCAAGACCGGCCGCGCTAGCTTCGCTGAGGTGGTGCAAGAAGCTACGCTGCGCCGTCAGCTCTACGACCTGAATCTGCGCGATGTGGCCGGGGTGGCGCAGCCCTGGCTGGACGACGAACGCCTGTCGCAAGCCGTCGGCGCCATTACGCGCATCCCCGCGCACCGCTTGATGGAGGCAAACCGCTTTGCCACCGAGCTGCTGCATGGTGGTCTCACGGTCGATGGCATGCCGGATTGGGATGGCGGCCGCGTCCAGACAATTCACTACATCGATTGGGCTCACCCTGAGCGCAACGAATTTACCGTTGTTAATCAGTACCGGGTGGACTGCCCGCCGGGGTACAACCGGGGCAAGGCGTTTATCGTGCCTGATCTGGTGCTGCTGGTAAACGGCATTCCGCTGGCGGTGATCGAGTGCAAGAGTCCGTCGGTTTCCGAGCCATTGGCCGAGGCAGTGGACCAGTTGCGCCGCTATAGTAATGCGCGCCGGGCCAGCGGCGAAGTCGATGACAATGAGGGCAATGAACCACTGTTCCACACCAATCAGCTGTTGGTGGCGACCAGTTTCGACGAGGCCAGAGTGGCTTGCATAGGCGCAGAATTTCGCCATTATTCGGCCTGGAAGACGGTGGTGCCGATGACCGAGGAAGCCGTGTGCGAGAAGCTGGGCAAGACCCAGCTGTCCGAGCAGGAGCGCCTGGTGGCCGGCCTGTTCGAGCCGCGCACCTTGCTCGACGTGCTGCGCCACTTCATGCTTTTCATGAATATGGATGGCCACACGGTCAAAACCGTCTGCCGCTATCAGCAGTACCGCGCCGTCGTTCGCGCCATTGAGCGTCTGCGCACCGGCAAGACGCGTATCCAGGATGGCGAGCATGACCGGCGTGGCGGCATCGTCTGGCATACGCAGGGCTCTGGCAAGAGCCTGACCATGGTATTTCTGATCCGCAAGCTGCGCACCGATCCGCAACTGCGGCGTTTCAAGGTAGTGGTGGTGACCGACCGTACCGATCTGGAACAGCAGCTTTCCCTGACCGCCGCATTGACGGGTGAAACGGTGGAACGGGCCACATCGGCAGATAAGTTGAAGGCGATGCTGCGCCGTCGCGGCCCAGGTCTGGTGTTTGGCATGATCCAGAAAGCACGCGGCGGCGATGCTGCCGGTGAGCCTGGTCTACAGGCGGCAGATTTGCCACGGTATGAAGTGCGCCAGTCGGTACCGGCCGAAGTGCTCAACGAAGACGACAGCATCCTGATTCTGGTGGACGAGGCGCATCGCAGCCAGGCCGGCGACTTGCAGGCAGCGCTGCAGACTGGCTTGCCCAACTGCGCGCGCATCGGTTTCACCGGTACGCCAATTCTGATGGGCGACAAGAAGCGCACATATGAAATTTTCGGCGAGTTTATCGACCGTTACACGATCCGCGAAGCCGAGCAGGATGGCGCCATCGTCCCCATACTCTACGAAGGCCGCACGGCCAATGGTGCAGTCAAGGAGGGGGCCAATCTGGACGAATTGTTCGAGGACTTGTTCCGCGAGCATACGCCTGAGGAACTCGAAGCGATCCGCAAGAAGTATGCGACCAAGGGGCAGATTTTCGAGGCGCCCGCGCTCATTGCCGACAAGGCGCGCGACATGCTGCGCCACTACGTGACGTACATTCTGCCTAACGGCTTCAAGGCCCAGGTGGTGGCATACAGCCGGCTCGCCGTGGTGCGCTACGTGGACGCTTTTTTTGTGGCGCGCGATGCGCTGCTGGCCGAAGCCGAGGCCTTGAGCCCGGAAGACAAGGCGATGGACGACGAGGTTTTGTGCCGCCGGTCGCCGCTGGTACAGGCGCAGGTTCAGGCGTGGCGCTATCGCGACACCTTGCGCGCGATTGAGTTCGCGCCGATTATTTCCGGTGGCAATAACGACGATCCCGTATGGAAGCAATGGACCGACGGTGTGGCGCAGGAGCAGCGCATCAAGCGCTTCAAAAAACCACTGTTGCACAAAGACGCGGCGAAGACGGATCCGCTGGCCTTCCTGATCGTCAAGTCGATGCTGCTTACCGGCTTTGATGCGCCGATCGAAGGCGTGATGTACCTGGATCGCCCGATCCGCGAGGCCGAGCTATTGCAGACCATCGCGCGCGTGAACCGCACTGGGTACGATAAGCAGTTCGGCATCGTGGTCGATTATTTTGGCCTGGCCCATCATCTCAAGCAGGCGCTCAATGTTTATGCGGATGAAGACATCGACGGTGCTTTGCAAAGCTTGAAGGACGAAATTCCGGTACTGCGTGACAGGCACCTGCGTGTCGTCGATCTGTTTCGTAGCCGGGGCATTGAGAGCCTGAGCGATTTCGATACTTGCGTCGAAGTGCTCGCCGACGAACGGCTGCGCGCCGAATTTACGGTCAAGCTCAAGCAGTTTTTGAATACGCTCGACGTAGTGCTGCCAAGGCCGGAAGGCTTGCCCTTCGCGCCGGATGCGAAACTGTTGGCCTTTATCTACGCCCGCGCCCGCAATCGCTATCGTGATACGCCGGTGCTGGGCAAGGACGTGGGCGCCAAGGTGCGCAAGCTGATCGATGAGCACGTCATATCGTTGGGCGTGGACCCGAAGATAGCGCCCGTCTCGCTTACCGATGCCGACTTTGCCATGAAGGTGGCGCGCGAGCCGAACGACCGCGCCAAGGCGTCGGAGATGGAACACGCGGTGCGGGCGCACATCCGCGAACACATGGATCAGGACCCGGTGGCATTCCGCAAGTTGAGTGAACGCCTGAAGGATTTACTCGACAAACTGGGTGATCATTGGGACCAGCTGGCGCTAGCATTGAAGGGACTGGTTGACGAAATTCGCAGCGGCTGCGTTGACCACGACGACCGCCTGCCTGACCTGCCAGAACAATACGGTCCCTTCCTTCGCCTGCTGGTCGACGCGGCCGTCGGCGACGCTGCAATGGCCGATGTCGAGCGCAAGAAGCTGCTGGACCTGAGCGTCGAAGTGGTGGACACCATCATCTCGGAATTGACGCCCAATTTCTGGCGCCCCAACCGCCAGCCGGCGCAGGACGCGCTGAACACGCGCATTTTCGAGCTGCTGATGCGCTCACGCTTGCTACCCACGCCGCAGATCGAAGCGCTGGTCGACAAGCTGATGGAGCTGGCGCGTGCCAACCATGAAAAACTAGTGACGACATGAACATGCTGACTGTCGATGACTTGTGCTTTGAGGTCCGACGCAGCGCCGTGCGACGGACCTTGGAGATTACCGTTGATCGTAGTGGTGAGCTGATTCTGTCAGCGCCTGCAGAGACTCCAGAGGCCACCTTGCGCGACTTCGTCCAACGCAAGCGTATGTGGATCTACCAGCAGTTGGCGCGCCAGGAGAGCTTGACGCGCGAGGTGCCCAACAAGATATTCGTCGATGGCGAGGGCTTTCTCTACCTCGGCCGCAATTTTCGTCTTCGCCTGGTTGACGAATCGATTGCGCCAGTCAAGTTAGTCGGTGGACGATTCGTGATGCCCAGGGCACTCGCGAGCGAAGGGCGCGAACACATGATTCGCTGGTACTGCGGCAACGCCACGCGCTGGCTATCGGCGAAAGTCGAAGACTATGCCGCGCGGATGGAGCTTGCGCCGGCTGGCGTGAAGGTGCAGGACCTTGGTTACCGCTGGGGCTCGTGCGGCAAAGGGGGGCTGCTGTACTTCCATTGGAAGACCATTCTGTTGCCAGCGCGAATCGCGGAATATGTTGTCGTCCACGAGATGGCGCACCTGCATGAGCCACATCACACCCCCGATTTCTGGCGACGCGTTGAACGTGCGCTTCCCGACTACGAATTGCGGAAAGACTGGTTGAATAGGAATGGGGCTTCGGTCGAGGGACTGTAGACTTGGTTAGCTATGGGAAGATGCTCGAGCAATGTGCAGGGAGGGCATCGGCCAGCGGGGCGCTCGGAGACCTGGCTTTGTACACCGCTAAGAAGACGGGAAGCAACCTGGTAGTCGCCTGACCGGAATTGCCGGCAACGTTAATGACTGATGTCCTCGCAATGAGATGCGCTGAACGCGCGCCCACGACAATGAGGGAGGTGCCATTTTCGGTAATGGCTAGCCGTGACGTCTTGATCGAGGTTACAGTAGCAGTTCCGGCAACTTGCCAGCAGAGGGAGCGCAATGCATGGCAATTAACAAAGTAAATGGTGTCAGCGCAGTGACGGTGGAGGAGTTGCTGAAGCAGGACCTGCGCATTCCGAATTATCAGCGGCCTTACAGCTGGGAAGTGCTCACTGCGCTGCAACTGGTGGATGATGTGGCGGAAGCATTGCGCGATCCACTGCGACATGATGTGCCGTATGTGCTTGGCGCGGTTATTCTGCACCAAGAGGGCGGATATCTACATATTGTCGATGGCCAGCAGCGCCTGCTAACCTTGCGGATGATTCTGGCACTTCTGGATACGGCGCAGTATGGGATGGTCTTGCCCACTGAGGGCCAGACGCCCGTATCGCTGGTCTGGACAGCGCTGCAACAGCGCCTTGCCCCAATGGATCAGGCCGGCGAATTCCTCCGATTCATTTGTCACCAATGTCAGATGGTGCGCATCGTAACCGACGATATTGATGAAGCGTTTCGCGTGTTTGATTCGCAAAACTACCGCGGCAAAGCGCTGGCTCCGCACGATCTGCTCAAAGCCCACCACTTGCGCGAGATGCGTGAGGAATCAGCTGCGACCAAAGTGGCGGTAGTAGAAGCCTGGGAATCGGTCAGGGACGAGGAGCTGGACCGGCTATTTTCGACATTCTTATATCGGATCGCCAAGTGGTCTCGTGGCGAGAGCGCGCTTGAATTCTCGATTCGGCACATCGGCATGTTCAAGGGGATAACCGCGCGCGCTCCGCGTGAGCTATCGCCACACCATCGCTACCACCTGGCTGCGCAAGCCGCGCTGCCTTTACTCCCTGTCTGCGCCGCATCTTCCTCGCAGGATGCGCGTGATGTAGGCCGCAGTCGCTTCCAGCTAGATGCACCGATTATTGCTGGACGTACATTTTTCGAGATGGTCGCCTTCATGCTGGGTGAGTTGAAACTGATCGAGCAGGAGGTCTGGAGCAGCGGTTTCAAAAACTTTGGTCCAGAGCAGGCGCGCTACCGCTACGTCTACGAATTGTTTATCGCCGCGCTGCTGAGCTATACCAACAAATTCGGCGAGGAGGATGTGGCGGCCGCGCGTAATCAGCTATTTGCTTGGGCCTACGCCTTGCGGCTGGAATTGCTGCGTGTGCAGTTTGCCTCTGCCGACAATCGCGCACGCGGCAAGGGTGGTGGCAAGAGGTCCGCATTTGTTTTATTGCGTAATGCTATGAACGCAAGCGCGATTCACCATCTTGCGGAAAGCGTTCATTCGAACAATGTGGAGCATGAAAAAGAACTGCGTGCCTTTATCGAGAGCTTGCAATGAAGAATAACGTGCTGGTCCCTGAATTGCTGAGTATCGGCCAACTGTTCACTGCCAAATATCTGGTTCCTGTCTATCAGCGGAATTATGCTTGGCGGGTGGAGCAGATTGAGCAACTGATCAGCGACGTGCATGACGCGATGCTGGCGGACGACGACTATTTTCTGGGAAACTTGGTAGTCATCCTGAGAGCCAGCGGGGAAGTCTTCGAAGTCATCGATGGACAGCAGCGTTTGACTACTCTGTATTTGCTGTTGACGTTCCTTCAGGAGGATGGGGCGGAGTCGGGGCATTCCTCCTCGCATATCGGGCGCCTGCAATATGAGTCAAGGGCACGGGCGACTGAGGCCCTGCGCCTTGTGGCGCAGGACGCCGTAGCGTCTAGCCGCCTGCAGGGTGCCAGCATTGATGCAGATGCGGGGATTCATGAAGGATACGGCATCATTCAGCAGTTCTTTAAGCAGAATTTCCGCTTGAATCAGGCACGCGCCGCATTCGCCGATTTTTTGCGAGAGCGGGTCACGGTGGTGCGTGCCTCACTGCCTCTGAACACTGACCTCAATCGTTATTTTGAGATCATGAACACCCGTGGTCAGCAGCTCAAGCAGGTCGATATCGTGAAGGCTCGCCTGATGAGCAAGCTGTCCGATCAACACCAGCAGGCTTGCTTCGCATGGATATGGGAGGCCTGCGCGGACATGGATTCCTATCTCCAGATGTCGTTGACACGTGGCGATACCGGCTTGCGCACGCAGGTCTTTGGCTCTGACTGGTCGTGGCTGAAGGCCGCCGACTTTGCCGCGCTGATGCAGTTCCGCGCGAAGGCTGTTTTGCAAACGCCTGGACAGAATACCGGCGGCGCGCTGTCTCTCGAACAGGCACTGTCCCGATACGCTGACGTGGGCGCGCAAGCGGCCGGGCAGGATGACGGCAACGAACGGTTTCGTTCGACAATCGAATTCCCTGTCCTTCTGCTTCATGTCCTGAAAGTGTTACATGGCGACCCAAAAGAGGATGAGGGGGCGTTGGATGACAAGCGGCTCATCAAGGCGTTTGACGCGTCGGTCAAGCAGGCTGCTGATAAGGAAGTGGAGTGGGTACAGCACTTCGCCTTTATGCTGCTCAAGTGCCGGAACCTGTTCGATGCGTTCGTTCTGAAGCGTCAGTTCACGGCGAATAAGCTGGAAGATGGTGACTGGTCCCTCCAGCGTCTGAAGAAAGGCGGTACCGAGGCCAAGCCAAGCCCGACATACAGCCATGTATTCGCGCGTGCGGAACGCAGTCAGGAGGAAGATGGCAACGCTGATCCGCACACCGGAGAAGTTCTCTTGTTGCAGTCTATGTTGCGGATTACTTACACATCTCCACGCACAATGCATTGGATTACCCAGGTGCTGCGCTGGCTGTCCGAGCAGGCCCCGCAAGAAGTTAGTCGTGTAGATCTGGCCGAGTTTCTTAAGCGTTATGCTCGCGTCAAGGTTCGGGAATGCTTCTCGTTTGAGCGCGAGCAGCAACCGCAGGGTTTCGGGATTAGCCGAATCGTGTTCACCTACCTTGATTTTCTGCTACTGAGCGACGCTGCCAAGCGGGATTTTAAATTTCAGTTCAGAACTTCGATTGAGCATTTTTATCCGCAGCGTCCCGACCAAGAGCAGTCGGGCGAGTTGGTGGCTGCTACCGGTCTCCACCTGCTGGGCAATCTTGCCCTAGTCAGTATCAGCGCGAATTCAAAGTTCAGCAACAGCCTACCGCGCGCCAAGGCGGAAAACTTCCGCGATACGATTGAACGGCAAAGTCCGAAGCTTAGATTGATGGCGGAGATCACCTTGGTCGAAGGCTGGGGCGACTCGCAGGTTGGGGCACATCATCAGCATATGCTGACTTTGCTTCGCCAAGATGTCGGCCCGGAGTAGTGAGACGGCAGAATGTGCGCGTTAAAGCAAAACCGCCACCCGAAAGTGGCGATTTTGCTCAGTTCTTATTGGCCCGGGGCGGAATCGAACCACCGACACAAGGATTTTCAATCCTTTGCTTGAATGGACATTTTTGGTTGACTAATTCATAGTGCTTTTGAGCAACTTTTTGGTAAGGGTATAGTTGGGGGTATTCTTTAATCTAGCATCCGTCAAAATTATCTAACTGTCAAGACCCGCCTGGTTATAAACACGTTTAACGAATAATTGTGGCTTTTTTGCCTGCCATTTCTTCATTGCCTGAATCGGCGTTTCGTTGTTGAGAGCACGCTGTGGGATGTTGT
>NZ_JBNYXO010000008.1:0-264212 GCF_051380715.1 Janthinobacterium kochi | reverse complement strand
CACGTCGACTTGGGCCGATGCCCACTTGGCAGCGTCCTCGTTGGCGGCGATGACGCGCGCGTAATCAGCCGCATACTTCGCATCCGACGCATTGACCACTTGGGAGGCCGTCAGGAAGGCCTGCTCAGCAGCCGACAGGCCGGACTGCGCCGTCGCATCGCCGGCATTGGCCGCCGCCAGGGTTTTCTCGAACTGGGCCCGCGCCTCGGCGTATTTCTGCTCAGGTGTCAGGACGGACTGGCTACCCAGGGCCATGCTGGCGTTCAGGCTGTTGAGCGTGGCCACCCACGATTTCGATTTATCCTGCGCCGTCTGGGCCGCTGCTGCCTCGGTGTCGTAAGCCTTGGCCAGTGCGTCATTGGCCGAAACCACCGCTTTGGCGGCCTGCACCTGGTCGAACAGCGCGCGGTTGACGGCGGCGATGCTGGAGCGCTGGATAGCCAGCAGTTCAGTTTCGCTTTTGGTCAATTCGTTCAGCTGCTTTTGCAGATCCATGCGCTCGCTGGCGATCTCACTGGCGCTTTTGACCACGGCGGCATAGTTGCCGGTCGCGGCGGCCAGCTGGCTGCTGTAGTCGGCGGCGGCCTTGAACGCGGGCGCCAGGGCCAGCAGCTTGATGTACAACTCTTGATCCGCCGCGCTGGCCAGGTTCAGGCCCAGCACCTTCTTCTTGTAGTCGTCCATGGTCGTGGTGCTGGCCATGCCCAACTTGCCCAGCGTATCGGCCACCGTCGACAGCACCGGCGCCATCTGCTCCGCTTCCGTCAGGAAGTTTTCGGCAAAGAAACTGGTCCCGCTGGTGAGCGAGTCCAGGCTGCCGGCCAGCTTGATCAGGTTTTCCCGTGCGCCAATGGTGGCCACGCCCACGGCGCCGAAGGCGTCTTGCGACGTGCGGCCGATCAGCTGCAGCGCCGCGTCGACGCCGGCGTAATCCCCCGCTACGCGCTGCAGAGTCGTGCTCAGGTCTTCGTTGCCGACCTTGAACTGGCCGAGACTCGGGACCAGTTCCAACGCAATCGCATTCCCCACGCCTTCGAAGAACTTGGTGACGGCGCCCAGCCTGTCAGCTTCCGTGGTGAGGCCAGTCAGGTTGATGTTCAGCGCCTGGGCGCGCGCGGCCAAGCTGGACGTGTCGACGCCGAGCGTATTGGCCAGCGTGGCGGACACGTTGCGGATGGCGGCATATGTTTCCACAAACGCATTGGACGTCGTGGCATTGACGGCTTTACGGTCCGTGTCGGCCTTGTCGCTGCGGAACCAGCCGCCTTTCTGCGTCCAGTTGGCATACTCGTTGCCAGTAAATCCGGTACCGGACAGCGTGCCAGTGATCCCCGTTTCGCCGTATTTCTTATCGCCCCTGCCGAAAGCACGGTTTGCCAGGCCACCAATCACGCCACCCAGCGCGCCACCAATGGCCGCACCGATAGGGCCGCCCATGAATGCCCCGGCAATTGCACCGATCCCCGTGCCGACGTTCACTGTCGAATTGCTGCCAAACTGACCAGAGATCAGTTTTCCGCCAAGCACCCCTGCGGCGATGCCGGCAGCCGCGGCAACCAGCGGTCCAGCTGCTGCGCCAGCCGTCAATGCCGAGCCAGTGCCGGCCATTCCCGCCGAGCCGTATGCAGCTGCAGCGGTACTGGCCTGAGCTGCGGTCAGGCTCATGCCCGTACCAAACGCAGATACCGCCGAGGAGCCGAAAAGATTGCCCAGGGTAGCGATGCTGCCGCCGAGGCCTGCGGCCACACCAGAGAATCCCTGCGTGGCAATGGTGTAGGCAGTTTTGGCGCTTTGTGCCAGGCTAGCAATGCCACCCAAGCTTCCGCCAGCCGCGCCGCCGCTCAGGCCCAGGCCTTCGGCGGGTGCCAGGCCAGCAACGCCGCCGCCCGATACCGATGCGCCGATGTTCAGGATCCACTTCTTGATCGTCATCTGGTACAGCAGATCGAGCAGGCCGTTTTTCAGCGTGTCCCGCAGGCGGTCGAAGGCAGACTTGCCCGAATCGAAGATGGACACGAACGTATCGTGCGCAGTCGTATCGATCGATTCCCACATTTTGCGGTTGGCTTCGATCTCGGGCTTGGCCAGCTGGTTGCTGTACCAGGTCGAGTATTGTTCCTGCAAGCGCTTCTGGGCCTCGGTACCATCACCTGCCAGGGCAATGCGCTCTTGCCACATGGCAGCGTCGATTTTTAGCAGCGCGGCAGCGCGCGCCTTTTCATCAAACAGCGATTCGGCAGCAAAGCGGCGGTTCTCGTCGGCCAGCTGGACGGCATAGCCGAGTGCCTTGGTCTGCGCCAGTGTGGCCTGCTCGACGCGCACGCGCGCGGTTGCCTCTTCCGTCAGGCGCTTGATCTGGTCCTCGGCGACCACCTTGCCGGCCAGTTTTTCCTGAAGGAGGAATTTCTCCAGCGCCGTCTGCTCGCGCACCGCCACCATGGCCAATTCACGTGCGTCGCTGGACTTGCCCATCATTTGGTATTCCACCGCCAGCGCCGCCGCGGAGTCCTGGCGCGCCAGCGTGCTTTCCTGAATGCGCGCGGATACGTCCTTTTCCGTGGCACGGGCCTTGGCGATCTTTTCCTCAGCTGCCAGCTCCTCCAGCGCCGCGCGCGCCACAACCAGGTGCGCGTCAGCCAGTTTCAGCTTACCTGTCTTGATTTCCTCTTCCAGCTTGATGCGTAGCTTCTGGCTCTCGGTCGCATCGACGTCGGTGGCATTCTCCAAGCGCCCGGCCTCGATCTTCTCGCGGATGCTGGCGATCAGGGTGGCGTAGGCCTGCTCTTCTTTTTTCAGGCCCGCCGCCGCGCCCTTGTCGGCATACTTCAAATTGATGCGGCCCAGGATGTCGGCGTACTGCTCCGCATTCAAATTGCGCGTTTTCAGATCGGCGATCTCGGCGGCGCGCTGCTCTTCACGGGTGGCGTAGGTCTTTTTCCACTCGTTGTAGGCTTCAGCACCTGTGACTTTTGCAACATCGGCCGCGCCGTTGGTGGCTTTTGCTTGCTTTTCAATCAATTCGTTAACCTGTTTGTTCAACTCAATCCGCTTGAAAATCGCATCGTCGTTGCTGATTCCTGCAAAGTCACCGGTACGCGCATTGAGGTCGCCCATCCTTTTGGTTGCCGCCTCCAGTTGCTTGATGATGGGCAGTTCTTTTTCCGCCTGCTGATTGGTCAGGCCGAGATTTTTAAGCTGCAGCAGGTTTTGCTGCTTATCGATCTGGGTATCAAGGGCCTTGATGATCCTGGCATGGGCCTCTTCAAAAGATTCTGCCGCTTGTTCATTGGCTTCTTTGGCTTTTTTACCAAAATGATGCCAGGCCAACGTCAGCGCCCCGATCAGCAGGATTGCCGCACCAAGCGGACCGCCAAGGAATGCTGTGGCCGCACTGAGACCTCGCATGGCCCCCGCCAGTACGCCTGTAGCACCGGCCAGGCGCGCTTTTGCTGCCGCCTGCGTGGAATCAGCCACTGCAATCTGTTCGCTTATCCTTTTTTGTTGCACACCAAGGATGGCCAACTCTTTTAGCATGGCCGAACGTGCCGCTTCCGCTACAGCCAGTTCCGCCGTGGAAGTGCGCAGCACCATCAACGCGTAGCTCTGCGCACCAGCGGCCTCTGCCGCGACCATAGCGGCCTGGGCCGCACGGATATTTGCTTGAGCTTGCGACAGGCGCGCAATGGCTTCCGCGCGCGCCTCAACTATCGCCGCCTGCGTGACTGCCAGCAATGCCACCTGAGCTTCGGCAGCGACAACATCGGCCTGCATCTGCGCCACCGTGGCGGCGCGCAGCGCCATCGACGCGGTCACTTTCGCGTATGTATTCGCGGTCCAGGTGGCAAGCCAAGTACCGATCTGATAGGCCATCAACGTTTTAAGGACAATGACAAGCGATGTGAGATTTTCTGACAACAGCCGAATGGCGCCAGTAATGAGCGCCACTGTCCCGTTTGCCTGGGCCTGCATGCCGAAAAATTCCAGCATTTCGTTTTTCAGCACGGTAAAGGCACCCGAAATCGTCTGGATATTCTTGCTTTCCTCGCGCAGCGACTCCAGCGCCTTTGGCAGCACTGTGGCCATGATGTTGGACGTGATCTGCCCCTCGCCCGCCATGGCCTTGAGCGCGCCCACCGGCAAGCCCATGCCATCTGCCAGCGCCTTCATCAGGCGCGGTGCCGCCTCGTTCACGGCGTTGAATTCCTCGCCGCGCAGCGTGCCCGATGCAAAAGCCTGCGACAGCTGCAGCTGGGCCGACGCCGATTCGGTCGCCGTGGCGCCGCTCACGCGCAGCGCCAGGTTGACGGTCTCTGTGATGGCGGCCACTTGCTTTTGCATCGTCCCGAGCTCGCGAGTGCCGTTGGCAATTCGGGCATACAGCACCCCCGTGCTGGCCAGATCCTGCTGCGATGTTTTGGCGATGCGCTTCACCGCCTCATAGGAAGCGGCATAATCGGCCACCGACGTCGATGCCAGGCGCAGCTGCGCCGTGAATTTGGCGTATTCATCGGCCATCTTGATGATTTCGGTCAGGCCGGCGCCGATTCCGATGCCGGCCAGTGCCGTCTTCATTGCATTGGCGGCCGCATTAATCCTGTCCTGGGTTTCCGTGACAACGCGGCGCGCCTGCGTCATATCGGCCTGCAGCCGGGCAATATCTGCTCTCAGGCGAATTTCAAGATCACCGACGATCATCGCGTATCCAATAAAAAAACCGCCTCATGGGCGGTTATTGTCTGAAATAAAAAAAGCCAGCAATTAGGCTGGCTGACTTACTTTTAATGCATGTGTCCTATTTGCAAATCTGGCCCCAAGATAATTCGAATTCACCAGGTGGCATATCCGCCTCCATAACCGTTAGATCTTTCCCGACTGAGATATACCGCTTAAACCCTGTGTATCCACCAAAGCTATTTTTCGAATTTACTTCGCCACATGGGGCGCCTTTGATGCCGATAAACTGATTCTGAAATTGAGCTGATTCAGGATCCTTCAATTTTAATTTCACGTACTTTTCGCCAAGTATTTTAAGGTTGGCATTAATTCTTGCCTCCTTTTGTGCAGCAGATTCACCGCACGCAAGCAGAGCTGTGGACATGGCAACAAATCCAAAAGTTAACAAAATCCTGCGCATACAATTCCTCTATACATTTCAAAGAGGCAATATTACACTAATGAGATTGCTGTACAAAAGCCACCTCATGGGTGGCAGACGAAAAAAAGACCGCCACATGGACGGTCTATGCAAGAAATAACTCAAGGGCACGTGCGGCTGCGCGGTTGGCGCTGACGCGAACAGCAACAGATCCACCCCACGGCGGTGGGCAATCTCTCTTGGTAGCGCGGTGCGACTCGGCCAGGTAGTCGACCGACAGGCGGCGCAGCAAACGCGCCTCCCACGGCTCCAGCTCGAAGCCGCGCGCGGACTGCCAGGCGGCAATCTCGGTAAATGTCACCGGGCCGGCGCCCATGCCGGCCGCCACAGTGGGCCCCACCTCGTAGAGGTAGCCAATCAAGTACTCGCCCTGGTCGAACGGCGGCATTTCGATTTCGCTGCCGTCGCGCTCGGTCCGTTCGCGGCGAGACAGCTCGGCGCTGTCGGCCCGCGTGCCATCCTTTGCCTCGGGCACGGCGCCGAGCCAGGCGCTGTGCCGAACGAACAGGCTTAGTTCTTCGCCGAGGTCTTCGTAAAATTTGCCCAGTCATTCAAATGGGCGTTGACTTGGGCAGGAATGAAACCGATGGTTTCGTCCAGGTACACGGCCTTGTGCAGCGCTTCGCCGGCCAGGTCGTCGTAGCTGATGTTCTCAAACGAATGCGTGAGGGCTGCCAGCTTGTCGACACCTTCCTGCGCCTGGTCTTCCGCTGATTGGTCTTCCTTGCCTTTTTTCTTCAAGCGGGTGAACAGCTTGTTGTTGCTGGCGGCCTGCACCTTGGCGTACTGTTTGGAGCCAGGGCCGTACAGCTTGATGCGCATGGGTTTGTTCTTGTCCGGGTTGCCGTCCGCACCATCGGCGTACATCAGATCGTCATTGGCGTCCTTCAGGTGCAAGGTGCTGGTTTCGTCGACTGCAAATTTTTTGATATTGGACATGATGATGCCTTTCTTCGAGGGAATGAGTGCCCGTGCCAGGCCCGCCCGCCCCTCGAAGGGCGAAGCGGACCAGGTCGGTACTGGGGTGGCCTGAGGCCTTGATGGTTGCCGCTTACGCGGTGAGGGTGTCGCTCTGGCGCAGCAGGGTGAAGGCGCCTTTGACGGTATCGTTGCTGCCGCCCAGGTTTTCGACAAACTTCATGACCTGGGCCGTGAAGTAGCGAATACCGCCGCCTTGCTTGACGACCTTGAACGCCGGGATGCTGTAGTCGTTGGCCGCCGCTTCGATCAGGATCTGGCCGGCGTCATCTTCGACCCAGGCGCATTCCATTTCTGCGTTCGGCAGCTTGTATGAGCCTTTCTTTTCGCGATCATGCGCGTTGCTCACCGTTGACAGATTGGACGTGCTGTATTCGCGGCCTTTCACGCCGCCCACGTTGGTGATGTCGCCGACTTCGACCCAGGTAAGCGCCGCGTAGGCCGCTACCGTATCGGATGCCGGACGGGTCGCGCAGACGTACAGCTTGGTGCCGGCGACTGTCTCGAAATCATTTTCGAATGCCATTTTGATACCTTTCAATAAAAAAGCCCGCACGCAGGATTGCGATACGGGCGGGCTGGAAAACCTATGGTGACTGCTAATTCGCTTCGACGTAGACCACCTTGAAATCGCGCGACTGCTGATATATGCCTGCGGCGTCATCGCTCATGTCGGGGCCGACCACGTCGCGCATAACGCTACGCACGGCAATGTTGGCCACCGTGCCGGTATGCGCGCCCGCACCCAGCTTGGACGCCTGCAGCACGGCCTTCTGGTCCGGATAGGTGCTGGCGTGCACGGTGACTTGGACGCGCGCGGTCACCTGAACGGCGCGCTGGCCCAGCGACACAGTCGGCAGTTCGACCCGGCCAATCTCCGTCAGTCCGATGGCGGGCAGCTGCATACCCTGCGGCACGGTACCGGCCACGATGCGTGCCGCCGGCATCAGGGCCAGCACCGGCGCATGCGCGACCAGCAGCGCGCGGATCACTTTGATGGCGCTCATTTCTTGGCGCGTGCCTTGCGCACTGGCGCGTCCGCCACCGGGTCGCCGCCGGTAGAGGCGTCAATGACTTCGATGGCCTCGCTGCGGCGGATGTAGGCAGCAGCACGGCGCACGCCGCGCGCGGCGTCGGTCATGGTGTATTCGGTACCGGCCTGCAGCTCGATCACGGTCACGCCGTCGATCGAGCCCGGCATGGTTTTCAGCATCTTGATTTTCATGGTGGTCCTAATCGGTTTCAGCTGCAGGCACGTTGATGCCCTCGGCAGTCAGGCGCTTGCGGATCTGCGCGCCAATGGCGGCGATGGCGGCGTCGGGCTTGGCATCGAATGCAGGCCGGATGAACGGATGCGGCTTGGCGCCCGGGTGGTCCACCACCATGGCGCGCGTCTGGCCGATGACCAGGGCGCCCTTCTTCTTCGGCACGATCTTGTGCGGCTTGGTGCCGAACTCCACCATGGGGCCATACCAGGCGCGCTTGTTGCCCACGCGCACGGATGCCGTGACCCGGCCGCCCTTTGCCTTCGTGATCACGCGCACGCTGCGGCGCAGCTCACCGCTGTCGACGGGGATGTTTTCCCGCACTTCGGCCTTGAATACGTTGGCACCCTGGCGCAACGCCGAACGCATGATGTTGCGCTCGATCTTGGCCGGCAGGGACTTGAGAAAATCGTCCAGCGCCTTGCCGCCGGTGATATTGCGGTCGTCAGCCATCATTGCCCCTAGGTTGAATATTGTTCAATAGTCATTTCCAGCCATTCCCGGCGGCCAATCTTGGCCGGGCCGCCGACGATCTGGAAAAACTCGTCGATGTCACCATGCAGCGTGATGCGCATGTCGGAAGTGATGCCGCGCAAGTAGCGCATGCGCAATCGCGCCCGGCGCGTGGCCACGGCCAAGCCCTCTTGCACGGCTTCCGACTTGCTGGGCAAGGAATCCTGCACCTGGACCGGCACGCGCACGGCGAACGGGACCCAGCCACCAGGCTGCGGGCCGTAGCCGTCACCGGCATCAGCCGATGATGGTTGCTCGATGGTGACCCGGCTGTCCAGTTGGCCGGCGCGCATCAGACGCCATTCCCGATGCGGTGCGGGCGCAGCAGCTCTTTCGAGCTCAGCGGCAACCGCGCCACCGACACGGCCAGCACGCTGTCCTCGCGGTTTTCGTACAGGTCGCCGAAGATCTTCAACATGCCGAGCTTAATATCGTCCTCGATTACCATCGGAAACTCGCCGCCGGTACCGGCCGCGATGGCCGCATCCATGGCGGCAATGTCGGCGAACACCTGGCGGTTCAGGTAGGCCAGCGCGGCGCTCTCAGCGGCCGAAAGGATCAGGCCGATCACGGCGTCCTCATCGTTGCCTACGATGCGCTGATAGCCCTTGGCCAGTTCAGGTGTCAGGAACATGGATTACTTGTCCTTTTTCTTCGACTCGACCAGTTCAGGCACTTCGAGCACTTCCAGGCTGAGCGCCGCGTCGACCAGTTCGGGCGGGCATTCGTCACCTGGCTGGAACGTTTCGGGATAGATTTCGCCGTCGCGCACGCCACGGAACTCTTTGCTGAAAATCATGATGCTTCCTTTCAAGAATCGCACCGGGCCAGGCCGGCCCGGTGCAGGTGGTTTAGGCTGCGACCGTCAAGGCCTTGAGGACGTCGGGGTTCATCAGGCCGCCGCCGACGCGCTTGGTGGTGTAGAAGTGCACGTACGGCTTGTTGGTGAATGGATCGCGCAGCACGCGCACGCCGGTGCGGTCGACGATCATGTAGCCGCGCTTGAAGTCGCCAAACACGATCGGCTTGGAGTTGGCAGCCACGTCGGGCATGCCCGCCATCTCGGCGATGCCGTAGCCCAGCACGGTGGCTGGCGCGCCCGCTTCAAAGGATGGCTGCCACAGGTAGTTGCCTTGGCCGTCTTTCAGTTTGCGGACGGCCGCTTGCGTGTTGCGGTTCATCGCCGCACGTGCATTGGCCGTATACTCGCCCGGCAGGGCATACACCAGGTCGATCAGGCCGTCGGCCGTCAGCGCCGCTGCCGCGCCACTCTTGACGGTCTTGATGTCGCCCCAGGGGTGGGCCGCCGCGTTGGCGCCGCCGGTGATGTAGGTCAGCAGGCCGTTCGGTTTGTTGGTGCCATTGCCGGTCAGGAAGGCAACACCTTCCTGAATCGAAAACTCGGTTTCGACTTCCGACGCCAGCCAGGCTTCCAGATTCACAGCGGAATCATCCAGCATCTGCTGTGTGGCGGCCGGGTTCGCGTACAGCTCGCCCGTGTTGTAGGCCAGGCTGCCCAGCGTCGGTCCGTTGGTTTCAGGACGTGACGCCGTTTCGCCCACCCAACCAGAATTCGTGCCACGGTTGTTGAACAGCTTGCTGAAACCATTGGTGCTGATGTTCTGGATGAAGCACAGTGCGCGCATCGGCGAGACCACCAGCAGGCGATCGGTGATGGTGCGATCCCACTCGACCGGCGCCAGATAGCCGCCTTCGCTGGCCGTGCCCTTGTTCAGCGACGCCTGCACTTCGCCTTTTTTGAAGTGCGCACTGAAGGCTTCCGTGTATTCCTTATCTTTCAGCTGATTACCGCCGCCATTCATGGCGGCCGCCACCATGCGCTCATTGGCCGCGTCGACCGATGCCTGCAGCTTGGCGATTTCTGCATTGATGTTATCGACTTTCAGCGCCTGCAGGGCGTCAGCATTACCCTTTTTGATGTCTGCCAGTTGCTGGGTGTGCTCTTCCTTGAAAGCGTGAAATGCCTTGTTCAGATCGGTGATCATGGCATTTACGTCGCCGTCAGCGCGCACGGCGACGATGCCGCGTGGGATGGGTTGGCTGGCCTGGCCGGCGTGCGCCGCCAGGGCGCTGGCGATCATCGCCGTAGCGATGCTGGTCATCATTACTTTTTTCATTACTTGCCTTTCAGATTGTTGATCAGGGTTTGCAGTGACGCTGCTACTTCTTTGGTGCCAGCGCTCGGCGTGGCGGTTTTTCCAGCAGCGCCCGGCATGCCAGAAAACAGGGACTTGATGGCTTCGCGGCGCACGGATCGGGAATGCCCCGCCCGGGCCATGGCCGCTTCCACCATCGCAAGATATTTCGTGTCGGCGCTGGCCTCGGGATCGTGACCCATCTGCTCGCGCGCCAGGATGCCGCTGGCGAAGCCCTGCTCGACGGCCTGGGCCGCGCCCAGCCAGCTTTCCTTGTCCATCATGGCCGCCGCTTCCGCCGCGCTCAACCCGGACCGGGCGGCGTAGACGGAGGCCATGGCCGCATCGAAGGGCGCCAGCTGCTCGGATGCCTTGATCATGTCGTGGCGGTTGCCGATCGCCATGGCCCAGGCGTTGTGGATCATCAGGAAGGCGCCGTCACCCATCAGGATCTCGTCACCGGCCATGGCGATGACGGACGCGGCCGAGGCGGCGATGCCCATCACCTTGACGGTGACCTTGGCCTTGTGCTCGCGCAGCAGGTTGTAGATGGCCACGCCCTGGAAGAAGTCGCCGCCGGGCGAATTGACGTTGACCGTCACGTCACGCGCGCCGATATTGCGCAGTGCGGCCGAAATACGCTTGGCGGTCACGCCCTCGCCGTCATACGACTCGCCGATGCGGTCGTAGATGGAAATGGTGGGACCGTCGCCGTCAGCCGCCGCGCGGATGCCGGGCTCCCAGCGCTCGAGCGCGTCCGGGCGCATGTCGAACTGGATATTGCCCAGGCCCTGGGCGGCGTTGATTTTAGGCAGTTGCAGCAGGCTCATTGGCTTTCTTTCCTTGGTTGGCGGGCGCGCGCAGCTCGTCGGCGCCCTTGTCAGTGGAGCGGGCCAGGTCTTGCAGCTCGCGCACTTCGTTTTGTGTCATCCATGGCGCATGGCCGCCGCTGCCCAGCGCCTTGGTGAAGAATTCGGCCTGGTCCTTCAGGGTGCCACGCAGTAGCGCGCGCTCGTTGAATTTGGCGCGCAGGGTCTTGTTGTCCTCCTTCGACAGCAAGGTGCGCTCGATGCCCTGCTCCCAGATCGTGAACCAGTGCTGCAGCGAGAATTGGATGAACAGGATGGCCAACTGCTCGATGCCGCTGCCCCAGGACGTGTCGTCCATCATCAGCAGCGGGCGCGGCACGCCCATGGCGCGCGCGACTTCCTCGATCTGGTGATTGCGGTTCTCGATATGCTGGGAGTCAGCGGCCGTGTTGGCCCATTTCTCAGCCTGCAAGCCCTCTTCGAGGATCATCCACTTGCCAGCGTTTTCAGCGCCGGTCTTTTCGTTGATCGAGTCTTTCAGGCGTCCGAAGGCCGTTTCGCTGAGCGCGGCGGGCGCGGACAGCGCGCCACCGGCCATGACGCCATTCTTGAACAGCCGCGCGGCAGCCTTCTCGGCCTGCTGCGCGATGCCGATGGCTTCATGCGCCAGGCGCACGCGCGACAGGCCCGTCACGCCATCTTCGGACAGGTCGCGCAGGTGGAATACCTCTTCCGCCGGAATCGGGACCTGGTGTCCATCCTTGCGGGCGTACGTATAGACCATGTTCCAGCTGTCATCCAACTCTGCCTTGACGCGGCCCGGACACATCGGGATCAGGCGCAGCACCTGGCCACGCGACCAGATCACGCGCGCGTAGGCATTGCCGTGCATCATCACGCGCAGCTGCATCAGCGCCTTGAATTCGTAGGCTGTCTGCCAGCTGTTCGGCTTGGCCTTCAAAATGTCGTACAGCGGGTGTTCGGTGGCATAGCGCTTTTCATCGCCGCGCTCGACCAGGTTGAGCGGCAGCATACCGATCGATTCCGAGATCAGCGTGACGCAGCGCAGCAGGGCCATGTTCTGCAGCGCCTTCGACGCATTGATGTAGGCGCCCGAGGCGGTCTCGCCACCGGTGCGCATGAAGGCCAGCAGGTCTGGATCGTCCAGGCCCGCAAACAGGTGGCCAGTCGATGCCTGGACATTCGGCGCAGCCGGCGCTGCCGCGACCGGCGCCGGTTCGACTTCGTGATCGGCCGGACGTGACTGTGCCTCCGGCGCTGCTGCTGGCCGGAAGAAATCTAAAAAGTTCATGGGTTATACGGTCCTTATGCCGCGCGATTCGTACACCGAATTCCCCTTACCCACAGGGTTAAGTGCCATCAGCGAGACTGCGTTGAAAAGTGCCATCAGTGGGTCGATCTTGGCCTTGCCCGATGCGGCCTTGGTCACAAGGATGGCATTGCCCTTATCCTCAATACGCGCATTACCGACGCACCAATTCATAATCGGCCGGCCGGCGTGCACCAGCGTCTTAGCCGCCACCTGGCGCTCGGTCGATTTGATGGCGCCGTTCAGCGAATAGCCTTGGCGAATCGAGATGATCTGCTCCATCGTGATGCCGCGATTCGAGCTCACCAACTCAGTTACGATGTCGATGATCCCGGCGGCATCCACGCCGATGGCCATTTTCTCGGGCAACAGGCCGGCGTCGTTGAGCTGGCATACGCAGTCGGCCACCTGTATAACATCGTCGCCCGGCATCTTTACTATCGTCAGGTCACCCTGATTTGCAAAGTCGAGCAGCGCCGGCGCAATTTCCTTCCGGCGCTCGAGCGCGATCTCGTGAGCCCAAGCATGAAACCAGGCCATCAGGCGCCCCGTTCCGCGCTCGCGCCCGGTTACAGTCAGGCCAAGCAGATCGTCAAGTCCGCCACCATCAATCCCGACCGTTGCCACGTCACAGCGCGCGATAAGTTCTTCCAGGGTAAAGACAGGAATCGCGGCAGCTTCCCAGAATTCGGCGCCGGCCCAGCGATCGGATCGCAGGTTGAGTCCGATTTCCACATTTAGGTGCTTGGCCAGAAATCCTTTAAATTCCTGCTCACCGCCCTCTTTGGCCTGGGCGTGCAGCTGAGTGATTCGCTCAATGTCAACTGACGCGCCCCAGTTCGGGTTTGTGATGTAAGCGTTTTCCAGATCTCGATAAGCGCCACTTTCGATCATCGCGCGTGGAAACTCGTATATCAGCGGCAGGAATTTGCGATCCACCACCACACCGTCGCGCACCTTGCGGGCGTAATCCAGCTTCGCTTTGAACACGCCTGCCGGCGGCTCCGCCGACTGAGTGGTCGCGTAGATCACGAAACCCTCAGGGCGCGAGGCCAGGCCGCCTGTAGCTTCCAGCAGCATATTTGAGGCCTTGGCCTGCTTTCCGAATTCGTGAAGTTCGTCCACAAAAACGAAGCTCGCTTTCTTACCGCTGACGGTGTCGCTGTCGGCAGCTACAACCTTCAGCGTGGCGCCAGTTTCCAAATGGGTGATCATTCGCCAATATGGCTGCACCTTGAGCATCCCCGAAAGTTCATCGCTGGCGTTGATGAAATCCTGAATCGGCTTGAAACTGTTGTCCGCAATTTCCTTGGTTGGGCTGAGGAGCAGTAATTCCGCAGACTGGCGCCAGTTCATCAGCAGTGCAGTGAGCATGATGCCGGCTGCAATCGTGCTTTTTGCGTTCTTCTTGCTGACCATTAGAAAATATTCATTGATCAGTCGGCGGCCGTCTTCCGGGTTCTCGGCTCCAAATACCGTCATCACTAGGTCGCGCAACCACGGCAGCGACGCGTCCCCGAGTAGAGGCTGCCCGATCACATCTACCAACCGGAAATCACTGCATCGGCTCCAAGCGTCTTCGGCCACCTCGGGGAACAGCGGAGGGCAGACAATTAAAGATTCGCGCGCAACGATGCGACGCTCCCAATCGGGGCATGCTGTTGTCCATTCCATCATTTATTCGAAACCGCTAGGCGGGGCCCTTGGCGAACTGCGTTTTTACCACTACTGGCCGCAGCACGCGCACGCGCCCCGGCCTCATCTTTCTTGCTGACCTCGCCTTTTTTCGCATGTGTGTATTGCACCGCCGCGATCGCCGCCCGCACCTGGGTAGTGCTTGCATCGACACGCCCCAATGCGATGTCCTGCAGTAACTGGAGCATGTCCCGATCAGATATCTCGGCCGGCTCGATCTTTGACCGCTTGAGCGCGCCACCGTGGCCCTGAAACTCAAGCTCGGTAGTCACGCCGTGAGATTTGCCGTTTGCTGATTCGCTAGGCGGGCTCTTAGGCTTTCGGCCAGCACCGGGCCGGGCACCTCCCGCATTGGGGCGGGCGCCGCCGCTCTTTCCTTTGACGCCTGCCATTTGCTGAATTCCTTTTTTCAAAACCGGGGATTTTTTTGCGCGTGGGAGAGGACGCGGTCTAGGTCGGCGAGGGGTCGGGAACTTTTCGCCCCCCCCCTCTCTTGATATTGCTTTTTTGAAATGTTTCTCTTGATGCATGTTGTTATTTTGCAACAAATGAAACATTTCCTTTTTGAAACATTTCTTGATATTGCTTTGGTGCCATTTATCCGCCGCGCCGTTGGGCCATCTCTTCGCGCTGCTTGTCCGTGCTATGGTGCGTGCCGCACAGCGACTGCCAGTTCGCCTTGTTCCAGAACAGCGCCTGATCGCCGCGATGGGGTTCGATGTGATCGACCACGGAAGCCGCGGGAACAATCAAGCCCAACTCAGCGCAGCGCAAAATGGCCGTGCTGGACGCCATGTCACGGATGGCCGCATAGGCCGGATCACGAAGGCAGTACACGCAAAGCGGATGACTGCGCAAATAGCCGGCGCGGGCCTTCTGCCAGGCGTAGCCGTAGCCGCGCTTGGTGCTGCTTTCAGTGGGCGCGCGCCACGAACCTGCAGCCAACACTGGAACGCTGGCAGGCAGCACCCCAAGGCGAGACTTCAGGGTGGTGAGGCGTCCCATCAGATGGCTGCCGGCTTGAACGTCAGCCCCTTACGAACCCAGTAATCGACTCGCGCCATGTTCGGCTCAACGCCCAACAGGAAGCACAGCGCGCGAACGGTATTTAGGTAGGGGAACAACCACCATGCCACGTGAATCTCGATGCGCATCACCACGGCGCTCATCCTTGGTTGCAATAGCGCTGACCACCAATGCGAGCGCGCACCATCATATTGCAGTGCGCAAGCTCGACGCGTTCACGCATCCAGGCATCGAAGCCGATAACCTCGGCCGGGTGCGGCTCGACTGCAGTAGGCGTCTCGCGCGGCACCAGCTCATACTCGGCCAGCACCAGGTCGATACCTTCCGCCTCTTCTGGGTAGAACTCGCACTTCACCGTAACGAGTTCGCCAGCAGCGCAGCGCAGCTCGAACGAAACGCAGTGCTTCGGCAGGCCGAGCAGCGCGATCAGTTGCGGGCCCAGCGTATGCACTGTCATCAGGTTATTCATGGATTGCTTTCGGTTGGTAATGCCTGCGGGACCAGGGCTGCGGTTGCGCTGCTGCTCATGCCAGCCACGCCGTATCCATTGGCGCGCAAGATTTCCTTGGCGCGTTCGGCGTCAACTACATGCTCGACGATGAGAGCAAGCGTCTTGCCGTCGGGTTCGCCAACAGCGCGGACTATCATGTCTCGATAGTGGCGCGGATTCATCAAATACCTCAAATTAGAAGGCCGCTATTACATAGTTACGTTCAGCGGTTTAAGCCCATCGATGATGGCGAGAAAAGAATAAGATACGTGCACCATCAGCTGCTATAGTTAACTTCCATGCAAACAAATAGAAGGATTGAAAATGCACTTTATTAATAATGCAATTAGCGACGCACATGTTTATGAGAAGGCGAACAATGAAACACTCTGGGCCGTAACTTTCACGGACGGCGAATCACGCCTAGGCAAAATTTCTGTTGTTGGCGAAGCATACAAACTTGAGGCCTATGGAAAGGCCCCAATTTATTTCTCTCCCACCCAAGTCACCCGCTTACAACCGCAGCTAGGGTAACAAACAAAAAGCCCGCGTCAGTGAAGGGGCGGGCTTTTGTTCAGACGCAACAGGGCATCAATGGTCTCGGCTTGAGGTTTGCCGCTGCCCTGCGTCGCGCCGTAGCGCTTGGCTTGAATTATGCGCGCTGGATGAATCGTAAGGCGCGCAGTGCATCAATTATATACCTGTGTTTACGAACAGTACCAATATTTCTTTAAAGAAAGGAAAATGTGGGCTTTTTCACAAGGCTAAACAATGGAAATATCTAAATGGGGAGCAGCTGAATGGTTGCAAGTATTCACAGCTATCACGACTGCCGGGTTCGCAGCGTCAACCTTATGGCTATCAGTTAAACAACATCTAACCAACAAAAGAGGCTTACTTAGAGAAGAATATAAATTCGCGAAATGCTTCTTCGAAGATGTGGTGCAAAGTCCCCCCATGCATCAATTCCCTCGAATAAAGGGATACCAAGCAATTGCTGGAATTCACACCCTACCACCGGCAATTATTCAACACCTCATGGACTTTCCAGATCCTGTAGTAGCCCTGAATGCCTATGCATTCTCCAGAGGATACCTTAAGGACACTCCCTCACTTAAAAGACGGCGGCTTGCCTTCGAACGCCCATTGTTTTCCACGGAAGCGCGGCAGCATTTTTGGATCCGAACATTTACTTTCCTCGCAATTTTCTCTTATTCTTGTGCGTTCGCCCCATTGCTTTTTGGAACAATGCAACAAATCACCCTCCAGTTTGCTGCTCTCTTTTCCATTCTTACAGTTCCACTAGGTTTATTCCTCTCCTTCATCTTTACGCGAGAAGCCTTTCAGTTACGGCACGCTATGCGCCTCGTAACGACCCAAAATGACTTGGCACTTAGTTATGAATTAGTCGACGACCGCGATGATGATGAGAGAGATTGAATTTTTCACATTCACCACCGCAATTTAGCGTGAGATAAATAATCTATAGGTCTAAGCCGTCGGCTAAGCGCTTCATCGTTTGACCGGCCGCATGCGCCGCCATTGCGTTGAGTGCCTCCACCATGTCCTCAACCAAGTGCAGCATCTTATGCTGGGCCTGCACAGCGCGCGTGCCGCTGCCGGAGCATGCCCGGCAAGAGATATCCGACATCACCGTCGTCTGGCCGCGCACCGGCTCGTAGGCGCGGCCAGTGCATGCCGGGCACACATCGTTCAGCCAGTGATCCAGCGACAGGCGCGCCACCTTGGCCGGGCTCACGTCGGCCGGCCAAGTCCTGTGCCCCGCCTTGGTCTTCACGATCTCGCGCCAGGCGTCGAGTAGCGCCGGGTAGCTGGTGGCGTCGCCGGCGTACTTCACGCGGAACAGCTTGGTGCCCAGGTCGCGGCACAGTGCCGCGGCGGCCAGCACCTCGGTGCTGTGGTGGTGGGCGTCGTCGCGCAGGTTCGATGATCCGAGGGCGCTGGTGTATTTCTGGATTACGTTCATTTCATTCCTATCAAGTGCGCCAGGTTGTCAGCATTGGGGGACAACCTTCCGGTAATTTCAGGCTGTTTTGTCAACCACCAAGGTCAGCCGGCTGCAGCGTTCCGCAGCCGCTGGGTTCGCTCGTAATCAGCAATCACGAGGGCAAGCATCGCGTGCTCGCCGAATACAGTTTTCTCTTTCAGCATGCGCAGGAAAGCGAGGCGCGCGGGCAGGCCCTCTACATCGGCCACCAGGGCGATGTCCCCGCCAGCTTTTGCCTCATCGAGCGCCTGCCTGTGTTGGAACACTGCCATCTGGCGATCATCCAGGCTGTACCAGTAAAAAGCATTCCCATCCGTCCGTACCTTGTCGCGGCTGAGCTGCCCGAGCCTCACAAATATAGCCGCCCGCTTTTGAAATTTCTTGAGTGGAACGCCCGCAAGTGCGGCCAAACGGTACCCCTGCAGGCGACGCCCAGGCACACCGGCCAAGGCAGCTTGAATTCGCAGTAGCATGGTCATAGCGAGTCCCTCAAGCAGCACGGCCATCGATTCGACGCACTGTCGCAGCGAGTGTGCCGGCCGGAGCCATCGCGATGATTGGCTGCGTCGTTCCGCCCGCCATCACCCGCGCGGCAAGCGCTTGATCGCCGATCATCATCGGCGCCTCCACGCCAAAGCCAACGCGCTGGTTCTGCGCTTCGCACATGCCCACCAGCACCGGCGCGTAGTCGGGTCGTTCGTTGCGCATCCGATAGCCGCGGTAACGGTTTTCAAATTCTTTGCCGACGAAGGGCCATTCCTGCTCAGTCTTCGCGCCCAGCGCGACCCAGCCGCCCATTTCGACCAGCACGCGGTGGATCAGCGGATCATCGAACACGACGCTACGGTATGGACCGACGACGCGCAGCGCGCGGTCGACCTTGGACCAGGCCACCAGCGCCGAGTCTTGGGTCGTTCCGCCCATCATCCGGATCAGGTCGGCCGGCTTCGGCGCGAACTGCCCGGTGTCTGGATTGCGAACGTGGCGATCGAATGCCTGGCGCACAGCTGGCAGGTCGTACTGTCGCAGCGCGCCCCACCAGATCGTGATGGCAAACTCGCTCGCGACCCGGCCGTAAAGCTCGGTAATCGCACCGACCATGCCTGAAAATTCCTCGTAGTCATCCTGCGTCATGATCGTCCCCCTGTGGTGCTGCATTGCCGAAAATTCGGGCTTTGGCGCGCTCAGCGTTGGCCATGGTCTGGGCATAGACCGTTCCGGTGCCGCCTTGCCCTGGCCCGGCGCGCACGGCCTGCTGGGTGACCCATTCGGCCTTGAATCCCTGCCAGCCCCGCGTGCAGCAAAGCCCCAGCGTCGAGTCCAGCGACATGTCTGCCTTCTCGGCCTCGCGCTTGATCGCGTCCAAGGCGGTCTTGCTCACCGGCGCTTTCTTGGCCTTGCGCAGGGCAAGCCAGTCCGCTGCCGTTTGTTCGGTGACGCCTGACGCGACCAGGTCGGCCTTCGCCGAATACTTTGGCGCAGCCGATGCGGCCGGAACGGGCGCTAAGGTTTGTTCCTGTTCCTGTTCCTGTTCCTGTTCCTGTTCCTGTTCCTGTTCCTGATTCGGCAAGGGTTTCGGAACGGTTTCGGAAAGGTTACTTTTTGGTGATTGGTTTGCGCCGAAAAAACCGCCTGAAACCCGCATGAAATCACGCTTCCATACGCAATCGTCAGGGATTTGCAGCACCACCTTTGCGATGGCCTTTCGCTGATTCGGGTTCTCAGGAGGGTTCCAAACAAAATGTTTGGTTACCCATACCCATTTCGTGGTTTCGCAACGGTTACTGAAACCGTTCTGGAACAGTTCCGCAAACCCTTTCTGAACCCGTTCGGCGTCCCATTGCAAGTCCTCACAGGCATAGCCATCTGGCAGGCGAAAGACGCCGGCGATAGTCCCATGTGGGCAGCTGAGCAAGTAGAAAGCAAGCGTCCTACCGTCTTCCGACATACCCCGGATTGTCGAGCTGGTCCAAAAAGACGTATGAAGCTTTCCGTAATCACGCATGCCTTACACCTCCGCCCGTGAACTGTCCGACGGCGCTGCTGGATTGTCGGCCGCGTCGAAGCGCTGCGCATGCACCAGCACATCTGCCAAATCAAAGCAGGCGCCTTCACCAAGCGGCAGGATGCGCGCCACCGCCACCGCCTTCATCAACACATCAGCCACCTCAATGCTGCCTTCGTCGTCCATGCCTGGCCGGATGTAGTCGCCGAAGTGGTCTCGCGCCTCGAATATCTCGTCCATGTGCATCATGCGCATCATGGTGGCGCGCAGCGCCTGCTCGCTGTCACCGTGCTTGCGCATGGCGCCGACCACGGCCTGCATGCCCCGGTTGATCGGCATGTCACTCAAATGCAGGCCAGGGCCCGATGGTTTGGGCAGTGGCACGCTGGCCGCCCGCTGATACACCTGGGTCATGGCCAGGAAGCGATCAGGATCAGCTGGCGCTTGGAGATCTTGGATAAATTGCGATTTCATGTTCAGCCTCTCATTCAGCCAGGTATAGGGTCGGGGCATGACCAGCGGGCTGAAATCGCTTGGTCGCGGCTGCGCAGCCGCTGCCCCGTTTGAAACTTGCTTCGGCGCGGTGGCCGGGTAATTGGGCGGGCAACTCCCTACGTGTTAAATTGCCAATTCCACTCAAAAATTTACTAAAGGAAATCCCCTTGAAGCTTGATCGAGCCCAGCAACTGGCGATACTGAATCTACTTGCTGACAAATACCCTGACGAGAGACATGACATTTTTATACATGGAGAACCTGCCGAAGATGAAGAAAAGAAAATTGCCAACATGCTCTATTTGGAAGAGCATGGACTAATCAACTCAGGCCTAACGCGTGGTTCACAAAACACATTCCAAACTCGAGGTGCCTTAATCACGGCTGCGGGAATAGACTTTCTCGCAGATGATGGTGGCCTGTCTGCAATCCTAGGTGTAGTTACGATTAAGCTGCACGATGAGACGATTCGAAATCTCGTAGCGACACGCATTCAAGAATCGAACTTACCTGCCGAACAAAAGGCGGGACTACTCGATCAACTTCGCGAACTGCGAGGAGAGTCTCTGAAACATCTAACAATGAAAATTTTAGATGCTGGCGTAGAAAGCATGCCCACATTGCTACAGGCGATTCAAAATTTGATGTAGCGTTTTCACAGGTCACTCACGACAGCACCGACGCGCCGCGCGCAAAGCGATCCGACGCCTGCTCGGCGCGCATGCCACGCAGCTCGGCCAGCAGCATCATCTGCACGGTCAGGTCGGCCGGCTGCTGCAGCTGGTCGGACGCCATGAGCACCTCGCGCTTGAACTGGGCCAGGACGGAGTTGTCGCGCGCCGGCGCCGGCGTGCAAGCATGCGCTGGAACTTCGGCGCGCTGGCCAGCCTTGAGCACCTGCTCCAGATATTCAAGCGCGTCCTGGGCATCGCGGTGGCCCTCGAACACCAGGCGCGTTTGCGCGATGGCGCCGCGCAGCTCGGCGGCGTGGTCAGCGCCACGAATCAGCGACCAGTCCACGCGGTCGTTCAGTTCTTCGCAGCGGATGCCGGTCAGTTGCTCGATGCGAGGGCAGTACTCCGCCGGCACACGGCCCTGGGCAATCCACTGCTGCGGGGTCTGATAGACGATGTCGAACAGGCGGCCGGCAGCGGTCGGGCCGCCCAGTTGGGCAATGGCGTTTGCGATTGGGGTCATGGGGCTTCCTTGGCTGGGGCGCCATCCGAGCCAAATACCTCAGGCGAAATGCTTTGCGGTGTCACCCCAAGCAGTTCAGCGACAGCCCGAACTCGCCGCGGGGGAACCTCTCCACGTTTCGCCCATTTGGAGACAGCCTGCGGTGATACATGGAGCGCTTCGGCCATACGATTATTGCCATACGCGGCAATTTGGTCAGGGATTTTATTCATCAACCAATTATCAACCATCAGTTAATTTTCGTCAACCATATTGTTATTGCTGAAGTTGAGAAAAATGATACAATCAACGTATGGTTGATAAATTAAACACGCTGGCAGAGCGGATAAAATTTCTGCGCAAGAAAAGCGGATTGAGCTTGGCGGCCGTTGCGAAACAGCTGGAAGTCTCACCGCAGGCAGTCCACAAATGGGAAAATGGCGGGAATATTGATGGCGTGAGAACGATGGCACTCGCTGAGCTTTTTAATGTAAATGCATCCTGGATGTTGTTCGGTGACAAACCGGAAGATGAAGAAAGTGGCTTTGAGCCTCTGAAAACAAGCTTCAAATATGTTCCACCATCCATTCCAGCACCGGATGACTCGGGCACATTTGTTCCGTTGCTGGAGCTGAAAAAAGTCCGTGATTGGGTGCTTGAAACTGGTCTCCGTAACTATCACACAGGAGAATGGGTAGCCTGCCCTGCCCCTCATGGACAGTCGGCGTTCGCGGTTAGGGTCGAGGGGGTGAGCATGGAAAAGGCCGGTGATCGCGTATCATACTCACCAGGCGACATCATTTTTGTAGACCCCGAGAAGCCCCCTGTATCTGGCTCGCGAGTCATCGTTGCTTGGTCTCCGGCAGATAGTGAGTGGACATCATTGTTTCGCGAACTCATCGTCGAAGGAGATATCCGCTACATTCGGGCTTTAAATCCCACTTGGCCCGACCAGATCGCTAGAATTTATGAAAATCCAGTTTTAGGCACTGTCATAGGAAAGTGGGTTCAAGAGTAACGAAGCCGGCGCAAGCCGGTTTTTTTCAACCCAGTTGAAAATAATATCAACTATCAGTTGACACTCAAGTCTTAAATCGGTTAAAGTTCACTCAACCAAGCGGCCACAAGGGCGCTGGATTTAAACTGAGGCGAACCATGACCACCACTACCACCAGCAGCACCGCGCCAGCCGGCGCAGACTTCACCCAGCTCACACCCATCGCTCTGGTGCTGGCCGCCCAGCACGACATGGAGATCGTCGGCTGCTCCAAGGGATTCAATGTCTTGCGCGACGGCGACCTGCTTTCCAGCGACTGCAGCGCCAGCGAGATCGAGGAATGGCTGGAAGGTTACGACGCTGGGCATGATGCCGGCATGAATGCCGGCGCCCAGCGCCTGGCGGACCAACTGCTCGACGCCGCATTCAGCGTGCCACGCGATCCGCGCAGCAGCCAGTACAAAGCCGGCGCGCGCGCTGCGCTGGTCTTCCGCACCGAAGAGACCCCCATCCCGCAACCCTACCCTGCCGGCAGCGTCGAAGCTGACGCGTTCAGCGCCGGCATCGAGGAAGGTCACGCCATCTGGCGCCGCGTCCAGGCCGCTGCAGGTGCCGCATGAGCGCCCGCCAGCACGCTGTCGATCAGCGCGAGCCATGCCCCGAAAGCTTCGCGCTTTTCCTCGGCTTCTTGATCATCGCTTACGGCCCGAATCAAAAAAACGATGCAGGCCTGCGCGAATACGTCGACCGTATGCTGTCCCGCGCCAGCGGCGCCGGCTTCGCGCATGCCGACATTCTCACCACCATGATCGCCAACGGTGAAAAGGATAGCCCCCGCGTCAGGCATCTTGCGACGGTGCTCGGTGAGGCAATCGGCGACAGCGAGATGATCGCGTCCATCAAAGATTTTGCAGATAAAAGAAAGGCAGGTACGGTATGAGCGCGCGACAACCACACGAACTGCTGCTGGCCGCCCAGCAGTCGCCGGCGGCAAACGACTTAGTTACCACCCTCGACGGCCAGCCGGTGACCACCACGCTAAAAGTCGCGGCCGGTACCGGTAGCCAGCACAAAAACGTGCTTGAGCTTGTCCGCACCTACATCGATGACTTGCAAGAGTTCGGCTTGGTCACGTTTGAAACGCGAGCAAGATCGGAGGGACAGCACGGCGGTGGCGACGCTGAATATGCTGTCTTGAACGAAGAGCAGTCCGCGCTGCTGCTGGCATATATGCGCAACAGCGAAATCGTCCGCCAGTTCAAGAAGGCGCTGATCCGCGACTTCTTCAACATGCGCCGCGCGCTGGCGGCGCCGGCCCTGCCAAACTTTGCCGACCCGGCCGCCGCCGCGCGCGCCTGGGCTGACGAGGTCGAGGCGAGGCGTGCACTGGCCAGCAAGACAGCACAGCTTGAGCACCAGGTCGCAGACCAAGCGCCGGCCGTCGCCGGCCTCAAGTTAATCGCGGACGCCAGCGGCTCGATGTGCTTCCGCGATGCGGCCGCCACCCTCAATATGCCTCAGCACGCCCTGACTGACTACTTGGTCAGCAAAGGCTGGATTTACGAGCGAGCGGGCGCAGAGGGCTACAAGGCATACCGCGCCAGATTGCAGGCACTCGACCTGCGATACAACACCTTCGGGTATGAGAGCAAAACCACTGGCGAACGGAAGGCGCGGCAACAAGTCCGCATCACGAACAAGGGCCTGACCAGGCTGGCGGAAATGATTGCGGTGGAAGCTGCAGAACGGAAGTTGGCTGCCGCAACTCCTCAGCACCAACACCGACTGGGCCTCGATCCCTCGTAGCCCCGCAGGCTGAAAAGCCGCCCCACAAAAAGAAAAAGCCCAACCGGTGTTAGAGCACCGGCCGGACTGTTGCGCCCTAATTTTTTGGAGAAAGACCATGGCGAATAATAACAATACCACAATGTTGCCGCCCAACACAAGCGGTAGTGCTTTGACGCATAGCAAACGTCGCTGCTTCAAGGGGTTCCCACCTGGCGCCCTCGATGGCTGCCAGCCCACGCTGCAGTTCGGCGGCGGCTCGCTGGGCTTCGGCGATGACCGTCCTGACGTGATGATCGGCTTTGGTGGCATGGTCGGCCTTATCTCAGCCGAGCTTGCCCTGCTCCACTTGGATCGCTTCATCGAACCCGGCCGCATGCGGCTCGTCGTGATGGCCGAATCCCATTACGGCGTGGTGCTGGAACGCCCGGCGACCACGATGGAAGTCGACGCAACGGAACCGCTGTACGACGTAATAGGCAGCTGCGGCCTGCGCCTACTTTCTGCCGCCACGCTCGACACCGCCCACCAAACCCACAACGAGCGCCAAGCTGAACCCGATGTCTATCCCGAGTGGCAAGGCGAGCTTAGCTTTCGCCTGCTCCGCGGGGCATATCTCGACAAGCGGGCGCCGACGAAATGACGGCCGCCCCATCCCGCGCTACCACCATCAAGCGCATGGCTGGCTTGGCCGACGTCGTCGGTGCCCTGCTGGCCGCAATCGAAATCATGGAACCGGCATCCCAGCCGGAAGCACTGGAAACCTGCGCCACGCTGGCCAGCGATATCGCTGACGGCCTGGACAAACTGACGAGGACCAAGGAATGAAAAAATCAAAAGTCGAGCAACTTGAGGCTGTGCTGGCCAACTGCTCAAAATCTATCGTCACCGAATTTCTCTTTGCTCGCTTCAATGCGCGTGAAATTCATCACATGAGGGAAAACCTCTGGGCATTGCTGGCATATGGCCGCCGCGCGGTCGTAAAGCTTGAGGCAAATCCGTTCAACGCCCACCGGGCGGAATTTATCCGCATTGAGCTGCGAAAAATGGACAAGCAGTGTGACGAATTGGATGAAGTCTGGCGAGGTGTAGGCGCCGCCCTGGTCGGCATGGCAAAGGAATTCAACGCAGCCACAACGTTCGAGCAGCGCTGCGAGCTGCTGGGCGTGAACGTGGTCGACCGCGCCCAGTTGCCGGCGGACAGCGGCCTGGTCCACATCGCGTCAGCCTATGGCCTGGAAGACTCGGCCGCTGGCCGCAGCTTGCCGCACAAGAGCGGGCCGCTGTGCGCCGCGATCCAAGCCCACATGAACCATGTCATGTTCACGACGCCAGAGGGTCGGGCCGCCATGGACAAGATGTGGGAAAAGTTGACCGAGCCAGGTGGCATTTTCCATGGTCTGCCGCTTTACGACAAGGCCGACGACGGCTCGATGGTGCGCCGCCCACCCAAGCTGGCGCTCGTCGCCACCACCCCGACAATCCAACCAGAAAGCCAACAATGAAATACGTTAATTTTTACAGCGGCATGGCCCTGGTGCTGATCGCCTCCCTCTTGGGTAGCCTGGGCAGCACCACTGGCGAACTTGCGCCGCCGCTTGTTCTTGGCGCCCTGCTCGCCACGGTGCTGGTGCTGGGCTGGGCCGGCGGCGCCAGCAATTCGCGCCACGAGCTCGACAGGCTGACCAGGCTCGAAGCCGGCAGGCAGCTGCAGATGACATGCAATGCAGTGGCGCGCGATCGCCTGGAAGCAACGAACGAGTCGCTGCGCGCGCAGGCCAGGGACAGCCAGGCGGCCATCGAGCTGTTCACTGCGGCCCAGGCCAAGAACATGATCCGCATCACGGCGCTAGAAAGTGAGAATGCCGAGCTGCGCAAGCCAGCGCTCGCCCTGCTCGCATTGCAGCCGCTGGTCGAGCCCGTCTATATCGGCAAAGCACTGATGGCGCACCGCGAGGCGCGCGTGGTGCTCGACGGCGGCACCGGCCCGAAGGCGGCAGTCTTCCTGGTCAGTATCAGCCTGACGTCCTGGATCTACACCAAGGAAACGGCTGAAGCCTACGCCCGTGGCTGGAACAGCGGTGTGCGGGCGCTGCGGGGTGCCCTGACCGAGGCGGTGGTGGTCAAGCTGCTGCCGACGGCGCCTAGCGATAACTTGGCGGGAAGCGCCAGCACGCTGGCGGCCGCAGGCGCGCAATCATGACGCGCATCCCGAGCAGCGGCTGGGCAACCTTCCAGGCCTTCGTGTGGACGCCGATTTTGACCGTGGCGGCGTTGAATTGCTTCGAATGGGTGGTGACCTTAAGCCGCGTGGGCCAGGCGACATTCTTCATCACATGGTTTTACGTCACGTTGGCGCCAACGATCTATGCCGTCTGGATCTTGCCAGTCCTCGATGCACGCCGCGCGGCCAAGCCGCCCGAGAGCAAATGACGCCGAAGACCCCGCCAGGCGGCTGGTGGCGCGGCAGCGGGCCGCCCGGCGATCCTGGCGCCCAGCGCTTCACCGCAGCGCTGGCCAGCGCCGAATGCAAGGGCTGCCTGTTCGAACGCAATAATGCGGCGACATGCCGTCGGGCCGGCGAAATTGCAGTGGCGATGGGATTGCCAGACTGCGAGGAACGCGCTGATCGTGCAAGGCTCACTTTTGAGCCCGGCATTGGAGGCTCAAAAGTGAGCCTCCAATCGGCTTCGCCAAACCGCAAAGAACATACGCCAGCGGGCCAGGCCTACATCTACGTGCAGGACAAGAGCGACCCGCGCCAGGTCGACCTGATCAAAGTATTGAAATCAACTGAAAGCGAAAAATGAGCGATATGAGCGAAGTGAAAAAATTCATGCGCATGCCGGCCGTGATCGAGGCCACCGGCAAGGCGCGCCAGACCATCTACGACAACATGAAAGCGGGCACGTTTCCGAAGGCAGTGCGGATCGGCCCAAGGTCGATTGCGTGGGTCGCTGACGAGATCGCGGCGTGGCAAAAAAAGGTGCGCGACGAGCGCCCCAAGGCCAATTAAGTACGGGAAAGTACGGCAACAGCCCAAATTATTTAAGGCACCGCTAAGGCACGAAGCACTCGGGCAAGAAAAAGGCCAATCCGAAGATTGGCCTAAGTCTTTGATTCTTATGGTCGGGACGGGAAGATTCGAACTTCCGACCCCATGCACCCCATGCATGTACGCTACCAGGCTGCGCTACGCCCCGACGAGGTGGGAATTATAGCAGAGGCTTTTAGGTTTTTTCCATGCTTTGCGCATGATTCATATCGAACTGTGCAAAGTTTTTTTCAGCCTGGAGGCAAAGCGTTCTACTCGCCCAGCAGCAAAGCCGTCAGGACGATGCGGAAACCGGCGATCAAGGGGGCGACCTTCATGTCCGGATTGTGCACCGCCCGCACGGGCAAGCCCTGGTACATGGCGATCATCGTATTCAGGCGCCCTTCCAGCATCTCTTCATCGGCCGGCAAGCCCCGCTTGATGCGCGCATCCTTGATAATGGACAAGAACAGCTGGCGCGAGCGCTGGTCCGCGCAGTGCAACATTTCCGCGATGGCGGGGTTGCGCGAAGCCTCGGCAAAGATTTCCAGCGGCATCACCCAGGTTTTCGGGTCCAGGCTTTCCAGCACATGCTCGCCAGCATTGTCGACCACGGCCTGCAGCGGGTCTTCGCGCTGCGCCAGGTCCTGCATCAGGTTGGTGACCCGCTCCATGTTCTTCATGACGAAGGCGGCGATGATCGCATCCTTGCTGTCAAAATAATTATAGATGTGGCCCGCGCTCATGCCGGCCGCCTTGGATATCTCGGCCATGCTGGCACCGTGGAAGCCGCGGCGGCTGAAACAGCTTTCGGCTGCATCGAGCACCTGCTTGCGCCGCGTGTTGGCGCGCTCGGGATCCGGATGCTTCTTTTCAACTTGGTTCATGACTTTTCCAGTAGCGCGCCAGCCCTGCCCTTGCGGGCAAGGCCGGCGTCGGCGTCCCCGTGATTATTGGACGCCGCCAGCCGCCGCGACGGCTGTCTGCTCAGGCTGCCAACCGCCGCCCAGCACCTTGTACAAGGTCACCAGGTTGGTCGACTTGGCCAGGCGCGCCGTGATCAGGCTTTGCTGCGCCGTGTACAGCGCACGCTGGGCCACCAGGGCGTTCAGGTAGGACTCGGCGCCCTGCTTGTAGCGCGCGTCGTGGATGGTGTAGCTCTTCGTCGACGCCTCGACCAGCGAAACCTGCGATTGCAGGCGCTCGTCGATGGTGCCGCGCTGGGCCAGCGCATCGGACACTTCACGGAAGGCGACCTGAATCGCCTTTTCGTATTGCGCCACGGAGATTTCGCGCTGCACCTTGGCGATGTCGAGGTTGGCGCGGTTCACGCCGCCATCGAAGATCGGCAAGCTAATCTGCGGAATGAAACTCCACGTGCCGCTGCCCGCCTTGAACAGGCCCGACAGGTTGTCGCTGAGCGAACCGGCCGTGGCCGTCAGCGAAATGCGCGGGAAGAAGGCCGCGCGCGCCGCGCCGATGTTGGCGTTGGCCGCGCGCAAGGTGCGCTCGGCCGCCAGCACGTCGGGACGGCGTTGCAGCACGTCCGACGGCACGCCCGCCGGAATGTCCGTCAGCGCCGTCACGGCGCCGAACTCGGCTGGCGGCAGCAAGTCGGCCGGCACGGGGCCGCCCACCAGCAGGACCAGCGCATTTTGATCCAGCGCCACCTGGCTCGTGTAGACAGCCACATCGGAACGGGCCGATTCGACACTGGTCTGGGCATCGTACTTGTCCAGGCCGGATGTAGCACCGGCACTGAAGCGGCGCACGGCCAGGTCATACGACGACTGCTGGCTCTTCAGGGTGTCTTGCGCCACGCGCAGGCGCTGCTGGTCGGCCACCAGGTTCAGATAGGTGCTGGCCACTTCGGCCACCAGGCTGATCTGCTGCGCACGGCGTGCTTCTTCCGTGCCCAGGTATTGTTCCAGCGCGCTGTCGGACAGGCTGCGCACGCGGCCGAAGAAGTCCAGCTCATACGCCGACACGCCCAGGTTCGCCGTGTACTGGCGGTTGATGGACGCTTCGCCGTTGGCGCTGGCGTTCTTCGGCACGCGGCTGGCCGTCTGGCCACCCGAAGCCGACAGGGTCGGGATCAGGGCGGCGCGTTCGATGCCGTACGTGGCGCGCGCTTTCTCGATGTTGAGGATGGAGACGCGCAGGTCGCGGTTGTTGGCCAGCGCCAGTTCCAGTACCTGGCGCAGGCGCGCATCGGCAAAGAACTCGCGCCAGGCGACGTCCGCCACCGGCTTGGCGTCGGCGGCGGCCGTGTCGGCCTTGTAGGAAGGACCGGTCGGCCAGCTTGTGGGCGCCGGCGCTGCCGGACGCTCATACGTGGGAGCCAGGCTGCAACCGGCGAGCAAGGCCAGGGCCGCCATGGAGAGTAGCGTTTTTTTCATATTAATGTGCATCCTTGGAAAGCGTGACGGCTGGCGAGCCAGGCGTCGCCGGCGTGGCTGGCGCGTCCGGCTTCGAGAAGAAGCCGCGCACCAGCACGAAGAACACCGGCACGAAGAAGATACCGAGGAAGGTGGCCGTCAACATACCACCCAGCACGCCGATACCGATGGCGTTCTGGCTGCCGGAACCGGCGCCGCTGGAGATAGCCAGTGGCAACACGCCCAGGCCGAAGGCAATCGAGGTCATCAGAATCGGACGCAGACGCAGACGCACCGCATGCAAGGTCGCGTCCAGCAGCGACATGCCCGATTCCTGCATTTCCTTGGCAAATTCCACAATCAGAATCGCATTCTTCGCCGACAGGCCCACCACCGTGAGCAAGCCCACCTGGAAGTACACGTCATTCGACAGGCCGAACATCCACGTACCAAGCACGGCGCCGATCACGCCCAGCGGTACCACCAGCAACACGGAGAACGGGATCGACCAGCTTTCATACAGCGCAGCCAGGCACAGGAACACGATCAGCAGCGACAGCGCATACAGCTGCGGCGTCTGCGAACCGGATTCGCGCTCTTCCAGCGAGACGCCGGTCCAGCTGAAGCCTATGCCAGGCGGCAACTGCGCCACCATCGCTTCCATCGCATTCATGGCCGCGCCCGTGCTTTGGCCCGGTGCCGGCGTACCCAGGATCTCTACCGACGGCAAACCGTTGTAGCGTTCCAGGCGTGGCGATGCGTAAATCCACTTGCCGGTGGCAAAGGCCGAGAACGGCACCATCTGGCCAGCGGTATTGCGCACGAACCACTTGTTCAAGTCTTCCGGCAGCATGCGCGATTCGGCTTTGCCTTGCATGAACACTTTCTTCACGCGACCACGGTCGAGGAAGTCGTTGACATACGAACTACCCCAGCCCACGCTCAGCACGCGGTTGATTTCCGAGAGCTGCAAACCAAGCGCAGTGGCTTTCTGCTGGTCGATGTCGATCTTGTACTGCGGCGTATCTTCCTGGCCGTTCGGGCGCACGCCCACCATGGTCGGGTTTTGCGAGGCCATGCCCAGCAACTGGTTACGCGCTGCCATCAGGGCGTCATGGCCGACACCGCCGATATCTTGCAACTGCATGTCGAAACCGGTGGCGTTACCCAGTTCCAGCACGGCAGGCGGTGCAAACGTAAACACCATCGCATCCTTGATCTGCAACAACTTGCCCATGGCGCGACCGGCCACGGCCGGCGCTTTCTGCGCCACGTCCTTGCGCAGCGACCAGTCTTTCAGGCGCACGAAGGCGATACCCGTGTTCTGGCCGTTACCGCCGAAGCTGAAACCGGCGACAGCAAACACGGAGGCGACGTTGTCTTTCTCGCTGTTCATGAAGTGGTCTTCGACCTGCTCGATCACTTTCAGGGTGCGCTCTTGCGTGGCGCCCGTCGGCAATTGAATCTGCGTAAACAGGATGCCCTGGTCTTCTTCCGGCAGGAAGGAGGTCGGCAAGCGCATGAAGAGGAAGACCAGGCCGGCCAGCAAGATGACATACAACAGCATCGAACGGCCGCGGTGGCGGATCATGCTGCCAACCAGGCCCTGGTACTTGTTGCTGCTGCTGTCGAAGCTGCGGTTGAACCAGCCGAAGAAGCCCTTGTTCGTCGCGTGATGGCCCTTCTCTACCGGTTTCAGCAAGGTGGCGCACAAGGCTGGCGTAAACACCAGCGCGACGATGACGGAGAGCACCATCGACGAGACGATGGTGATCGAGAACTGGCGGTAAATCACGCCCGTCGACCCGCCAAAGAAGGCCATCGGCACAAACACGGCCGACAGCACCATGGCGATACCGACCAGCGCGCCCGTAATCTGCGTCATGGACTTGCGCGTCGCTTCCAGCGGCGACAAGCCCTCTTCGCTCATCACGCGCTCGACGTTTTCCACCACCACGATGGCATCGTCGACCAGCAGACCAATGGCCAGCACCATGGCGAACATGGTCAAGGTGTTGATCGAATAGCCAAACGCATTCAGGATGCCGAAGGTACCGAGCAGCACGACCGGCACGGCCATGGTCGGGATCAGGGTGGCGCGGAAGTTCTGCAGGAACAGATACATCACCAGGAATACCAGGATGACCGCTTCGACCAGGGTCTTGACCACTTCTTCGATCGACAGTTTCACGAACGGGGTGGTGTCGAACGCCACCTGGTAGCTCATGCCTTCAGGGAATTGCTTGCTCAGGTTGCCCAGCATGGCTTTCGCCGCATTGGCCGTATCGAGCGCATTCGCACCCGTCGCCAGTTTGATCGCCACGCCGGTGGCCGCATGGCCGTTGTAGCGGGCCACGGTGTTGTAGTTCTCGCGGCCCAGTTCCATGCTGGCCACGTCCTTCAGGTGCACCATGGCACCGTCGGTGGTGGTTTTCAGCAAGATGGCACCGAACTGCTCCACCGTTTGCAAACGGCTCTGCGCCGACACGGTAGCGTTCAGCTGCTGGCCCTTGATGGACGGCGTGCCGCCCAGTTCGCCAGCCGACACTTCCGCATTCTGCGCCTGCACGGCCGTGATCACGTCCGCCGGGGTCAGGTTGAAGCTTTGCAGCTTGGCAGGGTCTAGCCAGATACGCATGGCGTACTGCGAACCGAACAGGGTCACATCGCCCACGCCGGCAACACGGCTAAGCGGATCGACGACGTTGGCGGCCACATAGTCGCTCAAGTCGGTCTGGTCCATCTTGCCATTTTCGGAAATGAAGCCGAACACCATCAGGAAGTTCTTCGTGGCTTTCGACACGACCAGGCCTTGCTGCGTGACAGCCGTCGGCAGCAGTGGTGTCGCCAGTTGCAGCTTGTTCTGTACCTGCACCTGGGCAATGTCTGGGTTGGTGCCGCTGGTAAACGTCAGCGTGATGCTGATGCCGCCAGTCGCATCGCTCGACGAGGCCATGTAGCGCAAGCCGTCGATACCCTTCATCTTTTGTTCGATGACCTGGGTCACCGCATCTTCCACGGTCTTGGCGGAAGCGCCAGGGTAGGAGCCGCTGATCGAAATCGACGGCGGAGCGATGCTCGGGTACTGCGCAATCGGCAGGCTGAGGATCGAAATCACGCCGGCAAGCATGATGACGATCGCGATCACCCAGGCAAAAATCGGGCGATCAATGAAAAAACGGGCCATTAATATTCTCCTGAATTAGTGGGCGCTGGCAGCCGATGCGGCGGCAGAAGCGGCAGCGGCAGGCGCAGCAGCGGCCTTGGCCGGCACGGCAACGGCTGGCGCGCCTGGCTTGACCTTTTGCAAGCCTTCCACGATCACGCGGTCGCCTGCGGCCAGGCCGGACGTCACCAGCCAGTCAGTGCCGACGGTGCCACTGGTGGTCAGCACGCGTTGCTCGACCTTGTTTTCCTTGTTCAGGATCAAGGCGGTTGCCTGACCCTTCTGGTTGCGCGTCACGCCCACTTGCGGCACGGTAATGGCTTTTTCATCCACGCCCGTTTCCAGCTGCGCACGCACGTACATGCCTGGCAGCAATTCGCCTTTCGGGTTCGGGAACAACGCGCGCAAGACCACGTTGCCGGTGGTCGGATCGACCGTCACGCCAGAAAACTGCAGCTTGCCCGATTCGCCGTACTTGCTGCCGTCCGGCAGGATCAGGTCGACCTTGGCCTGGCCTTCGCCCACTTTTTTCAGCGAACCGTCGGCCATCTGGCGTTTCAGGCGCAGCAAATCCGTGCTCGACTGGGTCACGTCGACATAGATCGGATCGAGTTGCTGCACGGTGGTCAGGGCTTCCGCCTGGCCCGCCGTGACCAGCGCGCCGGCCGTCACGCTCGAGCGGCTGGTGCGGCCGCTGATCGGCGCCGTCACGGTGCTGTATTTCAGGTTGATATTCGCCGTTTCCAGCGCCGCGGTGGCGGACTCGACGTCTGCCTTGGCTTGCTCGAACGCAGCGATGGCATCATCGTATTCCTGGCGGCTCACGCCTTCGATGGCGACCAATTCCTTGTAGCGGGAGGCTTTCGGACCGGCCGTCAGCAGGTTGGCCTTGGCTTTCGACAGCGCGGCCTTGGCTGAGTTATAGGCAGCCTGGTAGGTGGCAGGATCGATCTGGTAGAGGGCCGTGCCCGCTTTCACATCGCTCCCCTCGACGAACAAGCGCTTCTGGATCAAGCCACCGACTTGCGGGCGCACATCGGCGACCTGGTAGGCATTCGTGCGGCCGGGCAATTCGGCGCTCATCGGCAACGCGGCCGGATTAACAGTAAACACGACCACCTGTGGCGCTTGCTGCGCGCGAGGTGCTTCCTGTTTTTTACTGCAGCCGGCCATGATTACAGTGGCGCACAGAACGGCAATAGCGCCGCTCGTACGCGGCGACGTCAATGAAAAGGTTGGTTGCATCTTGGACTTTCTGAAAAAGAAGCTGGCTAGTGTCGTTAGAAATGACTAAATTTATTAACGCAGATCAAAGAATGAACGATCATTCTAAAATCGTCAAGCATCGTTACAATTGAAACATAGCAACTAACAAGCGAATTAAATTATCAATGAGGCAATAAAATGAAGACAGCGACAGCGTCGGCACGCCAGCTGGAACAAGAAGCTGGCGGGCGACGGCAAAACGGCAATGCGGAAAGTTGGATGGAGTGATTACTGTAGCAGGGTAATACGTTTTTTGCTGAAGCCGTGATCGCGCACGCAACACAGCCTTGCGTACAGACGCCCGAGGCCATGAATATTTACCAACGGTATCGAAAAGACATGGCGCGACGGACGCGCTAGTATATTGGCCACAGCGTGGCAAAGCGGGGGGGGGGCGCAACGATGACAGCACCGGTGCGAAACATAAACCAGCAGGATGGCGGGCGGCTTGCTGGCCGAGCGCCTGTACCTGGTCGAAGGCGTGCCCGGCACAGGCAAGACCACCCTGGCGCTGCAATTTCTGGCTGAAGGCGCGCGCAGCGGCGCGCCCGTGCAGTATATCGCCCTGCTCAAACACCTGTTCCCGGCATCCAAGCAGGTCGGCAAGGTGAGCGACGTGATCGAACGCCAGGTGACGCACCTGACACGGCTGGTGGATGACTTGCTTGACGTGGCGCGCATTACCAGCGGCAAGGTGTTGCTGCAACGCAAGGAGTTTAAGTTACAACAAGTGCTCGACCATGTGAGCGAACTGTGCCAGCCTGCGGCCAGCAAGCGGCACATCAGCATCGCCCACGATATGCCGACGCAGGCCGTGATGCTGCACGCCGACTATGCCAGGATGGTGCAGATCTTTGCCAATATCGTCTCGAATGCCGTGAAGTTCAGGCCGGACGGCGGCCACATCCACATTTCGGCACGTCAGGCGCAGGGGCAGCTGCAGGTGGCGGTCGAAGACAATGGCATCGGCATCGAGCCGGACGCCATCGCGCGCATCTTTTCCATGTTTGAACAGGGACGCACGCTGGCGGGCCAGATGACCAGCGGCCTGGGCATCGGCCTCAGCCTGGCGCGCCAATTAGCCGAACTGCACGGTGGCGGCATCGACGCCTACAGCTGCCGGGAGCGAGCCGCCCGCCAGCGCGCACCAGCCCGTGCAAGTACTGGTGGTGGACGACAACCACGATGCGGCCGATTCATTGCAAAGCCTGTTCCAGCTCGAGGGCTATGCCGCCAAGGTCGCGTATGGCGGCGTGCAGGCGCTGGCGGCCGTCGATATGGCGTGACCACAACTGGTCGTGATGGACCTGGGGATGCCGGACATGGATGGCTATGAAGCGGCACGCCAGATACGCCAGCGCGCGCAGGGACGCGAGGTGTTGATGATCGCCTTGACGGGCTGGGGCCAGGTCGAGGCCCGCTCGCGCACGGAGCAAGCCGGTTTCGAGCATCACCTGACGAAACCGGTGGATTTCGCCGCCATTGCCGCCCTGCTCGACGCGCACCTGGCACAACGGGCGCGAGCCGTTACGCGAGAGGAATGACGCTTATTTCCACTTGCCGCGCAATTCCTGCACCTTTTGCTGCAGCAACTCCGGCGTGGCAGCCTCGGGCGCCACGGGCATGCCCACGGCCAGCGACAAACGCGAGCGCAAGCCCGCCTTGAAGGCGCGCTCGAACAGATGGCCATTGCGGTGACTCAACAGATGGCCCCACAAGCCGCGCAGCGCCAGCGGAATCACAGGCACCTTGCTGCGTTCGATAATCTTGGCGATGCCGCCTTTGAATTCACTGATCTGGCCCGTGCGTGTCAGCTTGCCTTCGGGGAAGATGCACACAAGCTCGCCTTCATGCAGCGCTTGCGCGATATCGATGAAGGCTCGTTCCATCAGGAAAGGATCTTCCTTGGCGGGCGCGATGGGGATGGCCTTGGCCGTGCGGAAAATCCAGCCCATCAGCGGCATCTTGAAGATGCGGTGGTCCATGACGAAACGGATGGGGCGCGGGCTGGCCGCCATGATGACGATGGCGTCCACATAGCTGACGTGGTTGCACACCAGCACCGCCGCGCCTTCCGTGGGGATGCGTTCGCCATCGACGACTTTGACCCTGTGCACGGTCTGGATGAGTATCCACGCCAGGAAGCGCATGAGGAATTCCGGCACCAGCGAGAAGATGTAGGCCGCCACCAGCGCATTCAAGATGGCCGTGACGAGGAACAACTGGGGTATGGTAAAGCCTTTTCCCAACAGCACGATGGCCACGCCGGCCGCCGCCACCATGAACAGCGCGTTCAAAATATTCATGCCGGCGATCGTGCGCGAAATGTGTTTCGGGTCGCAACGCGTCTGGATCAGGGCGAACAGGGGCACGATGAAGAAACCGCCGAACACGCCGATCATGACGATGTCGAGCAAAATGCGCGGCACGCCCGCCTGGCTGACAAACGCCAGTGCGTCGACCACTTGCGTATTCGCATACGCATTGCTGGCGAAATACAGGTCGATGCCGAACAGCGACAAGCCGATGGAGCCGAACGGCACCAGGCCGATCTCGATCTTGTGGCCAGACATCCGTTCGCACAGCAGCGAACCGGTGCCGATGCCGACGGAAAACACGGTCAGCAGCAGTACGAACACGCTGTGGTCGCCATGCAGGAAATCCTTCGAATACACGGGGAACTGTGCCAGGATCAGGGCACCGTAAAACCAGAACCAGGAATTGCCCAGCATGGCCAGAAACACGGGACGGTTCTTGCGCGAGAAATTCAGGTTGCGGAACGATTCGGCGACAAAGTTCAGGCTCACTTTCAACTCCGGCTCGGGCGCGGGCGTGCGCGGCACGCGGTAGCTGGCGACCAGGCCGAACAGCGCCACGGCAATCGTCGCGCCGGCTACCAGCTCCACGCCCAACGGCTTGTGCACGATCAAGACAGCACCGAGGATTTCGCCCAGCAGGATACCAACGAAGGTGCCCATCTCGATCAGACCATTGCCACCGACCAATTCCTCGGGTTTCAGCTGCTGCGGCAGATACGCATACTTGACGGGGCCAAACAGAGTCGAATGCACGCCCATGCCCACCACGGCGGCCACCAGCAGCCACAGGGTATGCGTCATCCAGCCGGCGGCAGCGATCGCCATGATGGCCAGTTCCATCCATTTGACGAAACGGGCCAGGCCCGCCTTTTCAAACTTGTCGGCCAGCTGGCCCGCCGTGGCCGAAAACACGACGTAGGGCAGGATGAACAGGCCGGGAATCAGGTTGGTGATGGTGGACGGGTCGAACGTGGTCCAGCTCAACGCATCGTAGGCAAGGATCACCATCAGGGCCGTCTTGAACAGATTGTCGTTGAAGGCGCCAAAGAACTGGGTCCAGAAAAAGGGCCCGAAACGGCGCTGCGACAATAAGGAAAACTGGCTGCTTTGACTCATGGCATGGGGAACCGGCAATTAAGGAATTGCTAAAATACAGCACTATCTTGCGCACGACAATCTGAATGTCGTCATCTTGCTTGGCGTCAATACGGAAAACGGCCTGCCGCGTCATGCTCGCCTTGCCGCTGCACGCGCTTCCTGGCACTTGCCCTGACACAACAGAAATCGCTTGTTTCTTAATAATAAGGTAATGTGCGCATACCGCTGGCGCCCTTGCCCGCCCCTCCCGGAAAGCTGCCTCCATGTTTGGAATGACATCATTGACCATCCTGGCCTTGCTGGTCACCGCCTTCGTGCTGGTGCTGCAGCACCGCAGGAAAGTAGCGGATCTGGAGTTGCTGACGGCGCGCCTGCGCAAGGAAGTCGACGGCATGCAGCAGCGCCTGCGAGCGCTGGAAGGCCATGCCGAAGCGCCGGCGGCCACGCCAGTCGTGCCTACCGTATCCGCCGTGCCCGATAGCGCGGCGCCAGTGACAGTGCCGGCCCCCATGCCGCCGCCCACACCCGTGCCGCAAGCGGCCTCGATCAAGGTGGCCGAGGTGGAGCAGCTCGCGCCGGCAGCAGAGCCCGCACCCGCAGCACCCTTGCCGCCGAAACCAGCCCCACCGGTTCCCGCCAAGCCAGCCCCTGCCGTACCCAACACCCCTTCCTGGATCGCGCACCCGGACGGCCTCGTTGCCAAGGCGAAGAACTGGCTATTTACCGGCAACCTGGTTGCCAAGCTGGGCTTGCTGATCCTCTTCCTCGGCGTCAGCTTCCTCCTCAAATACGTGTCGGCGCAGGTCACGCTGCCAATCGAACTGCGCCTGGCCGCCATCGTGCTGGCCGACATCGCGCTGCTGGCCTGGGCCTGGCGCATCCGCATCAAACGTCCCGGCATCAGTTTGCCGCTGGAAGGCACGGCACTGGCGATATTGATGCTGGTGACGTTCGGCGCCTTCCGCCTGTATGAACTGATCCCGGCCGGCCTGGCTTTTGCCGTGCTGTTCGTGCTGACGGCGTTCACCTGCCTGCTGGCCGTGCTGCAAAACGCCGTCTGGCTGGCCGTCTTCGGCATCGTCGGCGGCTTTGCCGTACCCCTGCTCGTGTCGACGGGCAGCGGCAACCATATCGGCCTGTTCAGCTATTACGCGCTGCTCAATGCGGGCGTCTTCGCCATCGCCCTGAAACGCGCCTGGCGCGTGCTGAATGTGCTGAGCTTTGGCTTCACCTTCGTCGTCGCCACCACCTGGGGACTGCTGCGCTACACACCCGAGCACTACCTGTCGACGCAGCTGTTCCTGATCCTGTTCGTGCTGTTCTATATCGGCATCGCGATTGCCTACTGCGCGCGCCAGGCGCCGCGCCTCAAGCATTACGTGGACGGCACGCTCGTCTTCGGCACGCCGCTGGCGGCCATGGGCTTGCAATACGGCCTGGTCCGGCACTTCGAGTTCGGCCTGGCGTTTTCCGCGCTGCTTGCCGGCCTGTGCTACACGGGTCTGGCCGTGGCCCTCTGGCGCAGGAACGGCTTCCGCCTGCTGGCCGAAGCCTTCCTGGCGCTGGGCATCGTCTTTGGCACCCTGGCCATCCCGTTCGCCCTCGACGGCCGCTGGACGTCGGCCGCCTGGGCGCTGGAAGGCGCGGGCATCGTCTGGGTCGGCTTGCGCCAGCGCCAGACCCTGGCCTGGGCCTTCGGCCTGCTGGTGCAGGGGGCCGCCTGGATCTCCTTCCTCATCGCCATGCAGGAACTCAATACGGCAGCGGCCCTGCACGCCAACATCTGGCTCGGCTGCGCGCTGCTGGCCGCCGCCGCGCTGGTGATGGCCTACAATTTCCGCCGCCACGGCAGCCACTTGCATCCGGAGTTCATGAGCAGCCTGTCCGTGCTGTTTCTGACCGCCGCTGCGGCCTGGCTGCTGGGTGGTATCTGGAGCGAAATCCTGCTGCGCACGGATGCCGCCACGCAACTCAACCTGCTGACCGTCAGCGCCCTGGGCGTGGCCGCCTTGCTGGCGGCGCTGGCGCGGCGCGAACAATGGCATGCGCCGCGCGCCCTGCTGCTGGCCGTGCAGGTGCTGGCCGGCATGGTCATGCTGAGCCGCGCCAGCTGGGCCTGGGACCAGCATCCGGCCAATCTGTTCGACGGTTCCTTCCTCAGCGCCCTGCTGCTGGGCGCCGCCGCCTTTGCCAGCGCCCGTTTCCTGGCGCTGCGCGCGCGCGGCGGCGACGCGCTACTGGCCCTGGTCGCGCGGCCCCTGCTGGTCTGGAGCGGCTTGCTGTGGTTTGCCGCCATCCTCGTGCCGCTCGTCAGCTGGCTGCTGCACCTGATCGACGGCGACCTCGCCATGCAGCCGCATGCGGGCGAGCACTGGCTGGCGTTGTACCTGATTGCCGTGTGCGTCACGACGCCCGTGTTCGCCATCCTGGCGCGGCGCCTCGATTGGCCGCAGTTGCGCTGGTTCAGCGTGGCCGCCTGGCTCGGCCTTGGCTTGTGGAGCGCCAACCTGCTGCTGGCCTTGTACCTGCACGATTATCTGCCGACGGGCTTGAGCTGGCTGGCCCTGGCTGGCGCGCTGGCGGCCGGCGAATACCTGCTGCTGGCGTGGCCGCAAGCGGGCTGGCAACTCGATGTGCGGGCGCTGCGTTTCTTGCATACGCTGCGCACGGCCGCGCCATGGCTGATGCTGTGGCCCGTGGGCGCCATGCACGTCAACGCCTGGCTGGCACAGCATGAAGAGCGCGTCAGCCCCGCCTGGGCCCGCTACTTGCCGGCCTGGGCCATGATGCTGGCGCTGGCCTGGCTGATCCGCCGCTGCAGAACAGGGGCCTGGCCGGTGACGCCGATTGCCGCGTGGTACCAGCGCACCCTGATACCGCTGGGCGCGCTATGGTCGCTGCTGCTGATCGCCGCGTGGAATATTGTCGACGATGGCGCCATGGCGCCCCTGCCCTATGTACCACTGCTCAATCCGCTGGACTTGAGCACGGGCTTTGTCATCTTGCTGGCCATTGCCAGCTACCGCTTGCTGCCAGCGAAACAAGTGCCGCTGCCGGGCCTGTGGCAAGCGCGTTTGCCGGCCGTGGCCGCCTGCTGCGCGTATGTCTGGTTCAACCTGATGCTGCTGCGCACGGTGTCGAATTACCTGGGCGTGCCCTACCGCTTCGATGACATGCTGGCCTCGCAATTCGTGCAAGCCATGCTATCGCTGGTGTGGAGCATCACGGCCCTGCTGCTGATGCGCCACGCGGCGCGCCAGCAACGGCGCCAGCAATGGGGCATGGGTGCCGTGCTGCTGGGGCTGGTCGTTCTGAAACTGTTCCTGATCGACCTGTCGAACGTGGGCGGCATCGAACGCATCATCTCCTTTGTCGGTGTCGGCTTGCTGATGGTCTTGATCGGCTACCTGGCGCCTTTCCCCAAGGCTGCCGCGCCAGCGCCAGCCGAACCCCAACCGGGAGCAGCATGAAAACCACACTCATGTTCGGCATCGTGTTGATGGCAGGCGCCGCGCTGGCAGCGCCTGGCCAGGACCGGCCGCAGGACTATCGCTGGAGCATCGCGTTGACGCCGCAGCCCGGTACCGGCCTGAGCCGCATAAGCGTCCCCACCGACGTGTACCTGCATGCGCGCTCGGCCAGCCTGGCCGACGTACGCCTGTTCGACAGTACCGGCAAGCCGCTGGCCTTCGCCCTGACGGCCCCGCCCGCGCAATCGCGCACGCAGCGCGACACGCTTGCCATGCGCATCTTTCCCGTCACCGGCAAAAACATCGGCTACTACGAACTGGACAACGTGGATATCCGTACCGGCAATGACGGCCGCCTGCTGTCGGTCACGGCGCGTGGAGGCAGTACGCTCGATGCGGCGCCAGGCTTGCAAGGGTTGATCCTCGATGCGGGCCCGCCCGCCAAGGATAGCCGCATCGGCGCCCTGCATTTTACCTTGCCGCCAGGAACCGATAACTACAATGCGCAGGTACTGCTGGAGGTAAGCGACGACCTGAAACAATGGGATGCCATCGCCACCACCACCCTGAATTGGCTGCGCAACAGCGACACGCAAACCCTGGCCAACGACCGCATCGAATTCGCGCCGCGCGCTTTCCGCTACGCGCGCCTGAGCTGGCAGTACGGCGATCCCATCACCTTCGCCGGCATCGCCGCGCAGCAGGTCAGTGTCACGGCCGTTGCCTCGCCGCGCGCCACCATCGCATTGAAAGGGACGGCGGGCAAGAACGTCGACGAGCGCCTGTATGCCACGCCAATCGCCATTCCCGCCGACAGCATCGGCTTGCAGTTGGCTGAGGGCAACACGTCCATGCCTGTCACCTTGGGCGTGTATCACCCGGCAAGCGAGGCGCCGCGCCAGCGCCAGCGCCTGCATCTGGGTCCGCGAGCACGCGCCACGCAGGCGGCCGATTTCGAACCACTGCTCAACACGACGTTCTATCGTATCAACATGGATGGCAAGGAACGGGTCTCCGGCGACCTGGCCATGCCCGTCGTACAAACGGCGCAATGGGTGCTGCGACCGCAGTATTACAGCGGCACGAACCCGAACCTCAACTCCGTCTTGCGCCTGAGCTGGACACCGGCCAGCCTGGTATTCCTGGCCAGCGGCAAGGGGCCGTATCAACTGGTCTTCGGCAGGAATGGCGCAACGCCGGCAGCGCTGCCGCTGTCGCAGGTCGCGCCCGGCTTCACGCAGGAGGAATTGCTGGCGTTGCCTGTCGCCACGGCGGCCAGGGTGGTGACGCTGACCAGTGACGCCCCCGTCGAGAAGACGCCGGACGGCGCAGGCTTGCGCCTGGCCGCACTGTGGGCCGCACTGCTGCTGGGCGTGGCCGTGCTGGGCTTTTTTGCCTGGCGCTTGCTGTCGCAGATGAAAGAGGAACAAGGCAGTACCGACAAGCACGAGCATTAGCCTGGCCGCGACATCGCTGCCGCTACTGCCGCAGCAGCGCCTTGAACGTCTGCGGCATCCACGGCCGCGCCGCCAGCATGAAGCTGATGGCCAGGCGCTCATCGCCAGGCAGGCGCGCGTCTTCCTGGTGTTGCTGCGAGAATTCCACGGCCACTTGCTTCAGGCGTTCCAGCAAGGCGGCCGTGGATTTCTTCGACAGCATCACGTTCACCAGACGCAGCAGTTCGGTTTCGCCATCGAATTGCGAATTCAAATAGTCGCCATACGCTTCCTTTTTGAAATACGTGTGGATGGGGCCATTCGGTATCCACGCAAACGTGCGCGCCACCAGCAGTTTGACCCGGTTATTCGGCAGCAGTTCCAGAAAACCGATCTTGTCGAGGCGCAGCAGGTATTTCACGGCTTGCGCCTCGCTGATGTCGTAGATGGCGACGATCTGTTCCAGCGGCAACAGGTTCAGGGCGGACACGGCCACCACGAACAGCCGGGTGTCTTCGATGATTTCCTTTTCCTGCGCATACGTCAGCCCGGTGATCAGGGTGGGCGCGGCCTGCGATGCCTGCACGGCCAGCGCCAGCTGTTGGAAATCGCTGCCGATGGCCACCAGGATCTGGTCCAGGCGCTGCAGCGTAAATTGCTTTTGCGAAAACATCCGCTTGACGCTGGCTTCGGATACGCCGATGCGCTGGGCCAGCTCGGCATACGTGACGGCGCGCGCTTTCAACAGGCGTTTCAAGGCTTCGATCAAGGCGTGGGTTTGCGGCATGCACTTCCTTTATAAAAAATAGCATCGGTTCCGGCGGCAGTAGCGCAATACGCTACCTGCAGTATGCCTGCCCGCTACGAGTAGCGTTTTCATTGACCAATTGCCCACAGTCTACAATGATGGCGCTGCCACTTGGCACACTTGAAGGAGAAACACATGAAACGCTTGCTGCCCCTCTGCCTGTCCCTGTCGCTGTTGACGCTCTCCGTGGCCGCTCCCGGCCTGGTCCATGCCGCCGCCTCGGAGAACCTGTCGAAAGGCTCGCAGAACCTCAGCCAGGGTTCCGCCGTCGTCGTCGCAGGTTCCATGTCGATGCTGGTCGCTTCCGGCCAGGTGGTCGTCGCCAGCGTGGAAACGGTGGGTGAAGGCATCGTCATCGTCTTGAAAGGGGCCTCCGAAGCGGGCGGCGCGTCCATCCAGATGAGCGCGCAAGCGGCCAGGGGCCTGTCGCTGGCCGCCGGCACGGTGGTCAATGTGGTGGCGCTGTCCACCGGCCATATGCTGGTTCTTTCCGGCAAGGCCATCGCCTTCATCCCGAACGAACTGGGCAAGGCCCTGCTGCACCACTCCAAAGTGTAATGCCCCCATCAAGAAGAACAGGACCACCATGAAACACGTATTCGCCATTACCCTGCTATGTGCCGCCAGCCTGACGGTCCAGGCCGCCAACTCCGACACCACCAACGCCTCCGACAACGCCAGCATGGCCTCGGCCATCGTACTGGTCGGCTCCATGTCGGTGCTGGCCGCCGCCGGTGAAATCGTCATCGACAAGGTGGAAGACGTGGCCGACGGCAGCGTCCTCGTGCTGAAAAGCGCAGCCAGGGGCGCATCTTCCGCCGCCACGGCCTCCGTCAAGCTGAGCCAGAAAGCCACGCAAGGCCTGTCGCTGGCAGCCGGCACGGTGGTCAAGGTGGTGGCCGTCTCGACGGGCCACATGCTGCTGCTGTCGGGCAAGGCCATCGCGTATGTGCCGAACGCGGCCGGCAATGCCATCCTCCACCATTCGAAAGCGTGAACCCATGAAACGCCTGACTGCCATGATCATCAGCCTGGCCCTGGCCGGCACCGCCCATGCGGGGCGCTCGTGCGAGGAAAAACCAACGGATGCGAGCACCCTCGTCAAATCGATGGAGCTGGCGCAAAAGACCTTGCTGGCGCTCGATGGGTCCGGCGCGCAAGTGGCGCTGGTGGCACGCGCCGGGCAAGACCTGTCGAAGTACCATTTGCGCTATTCGCACATGGCGCTGGCCTGGCGCGACCACCCGAAAGGGCGCTGGCTGGTGGTGCATGAACTCAATGAGTGCGGCACGGCCCAATCGTCGCTGTACAACGAGGGACTCGGCAATTTCTTCATGGATGATGTGTTCATGTATGAAACCCTGATCCTGATTCCCGGCCAGGATACGCAGCAGCAACTGGTGCGCCTGCTGACCAGCAACACCCCCAAGCGCCTGCATGAGGCGCACTACAATATGCTGGCCTACCCGTTTTCCACCAAGTACCAGAATTCGAACCAGTGGGTGCTGGAAACCCTGGCCGCTGCCAGCAACGAGCCTGGCAAGATCGAAACGCGCGCCGAAGCGCAAGGCTGGCTGCGCAGCGCCAGCTACGCGCCGCAAACGCTCAGCATACCCGCCGCCACGCGCCTGGGCGCGCGCATGTTCCGTGCCAATATCGCTTTCGACGATCACCCGTTCGAGCGCCGCATGACGCGCCAGATCGATGTCGTCACCGTCGACTCCATCGTGCGCTTCATGCGCCAGCGCGAACCGAAGGTGCAGGAAATCGTGGTGCGGGGCAATTAAGGACGCGGCAGCACGGACGAGATGGCCACGATGGCCACCTCGTCACCGTTAAAACACCCAGAGCTTATCGGCCGGCATGTGCAGCCAGTACTTGCCCGCTTCGAGCTTGTGGCGCGAATACGCGCGCAGGCTGATGTTCTCGGCGCCAGCGCGCTCAAACAGGCATTCCCAGCGGTCGCCCAGGTACATGCACGTCAGCAGCGGCAGTTCGATGGCGTTGTCCACCTGCGTGGCGCTGATCTTCACTTCCTCGACGCGGATCATGGTCGTCACGTCCGTGCCCACGTTGGCGCCGCGCGCCACGCCCTGCATGGACGCGCCGTCGACCAGCAGGCGCACCTGGTTGCCATCGCGCTGTACCACCTTGCCTGGCAGGCGGTTGTTACTGCCCATGAATTCGGCCGTAAACAGGGTGTCCGGCGTTTCATACATGCTTTGCGGCGTGCCCTGCTGCTCGATCTTGCCGTTATTGAGCAGCAAAATACGGTCAGAAATGGCCATCGCCTCGCCCTGGTCGTGCGTCACCATCAGGGCCGACAGGCCAAGGCGCACGATCAGTTCACGCAGGAAGGCGCGCGCTTCCTCGCGCAGCTTGGCGTCCAGGTTCGACAGCGGTTCGTCGAGCAGGATCACGGGCGGGTTGTACACCAGTGCACGGGCGATCGCCACGCGCTGCTGCTGGCCGCCGGACAGCTGATGCGGATAGCGTTCGCCCAGGTGCCCCAGGCCCAGCTGCGTCAGCACTTCCTTGATGCGCGCGGCGATTTCCGTGCTGCCCATCTTGCGCAATTTGAGGCCGTAGGCGACGTTGTCGAACACGGTCTTGTGCGGCCACAGTGCGTACGACTGGAACACCAGGCCCAGGTTGCGGTGCTCAGCCGGCATCTCGAAGTGTTTCGCGCCATCGTAGACATTGCGCTCGCCGATCTGGATGGTGCCCGCCTTCGGGCTTTCCAGCCCGGCGACGGCGCGCAGCAAGGTGGTCTTGCCGCTGCCCGAAGGCCCCAGCAAGGCGACCACTTCGCCTTTTTTCAGGTGCATCGAAACACCCTTCAGTATCTGGTTGGCGGCAGCGCCGGTACCGTAGTCCAGGTGCAACTCATTGACGGTCAATTCATTCATGATGTGGTCTCACTCTATTTTTAGTTATGCAGCTCAGTTATGTAACTTGACGCCGAAGCGCAGCGCGATGCCCAGGCCGATGGCCACCAGGGTGATATTGATGAAGGACAGCGCCGCCACTAGGTCGGTCGAGCCGCCGGCCCACAGCGATACCAGCATGGCACCGATCACTTCCGTACCCGGCGAAAGCAGGTACACGCCCGTCGAATATTCGCGCTCGAAGATCAGGAAGACCATCAGCCAGGCGCCCAGCAAGCCGTATTTGATCAGCGGCAGAGTCACGTCGCGCGTCACCTGGCCGCGGCTGGCGCCGACGGCGCGCGCCGCCTCTTCCAGTTCCGGCCCCACCTGCAGCAGCGCGGTGGAAATGAGGCGCATGCCATAGGCCATCCACACCACCGAATACGCCAGCCACAGGGCGAAGATGGTCGAGCGCACTTCGCGCAACACGGGGATCACATGGCCGCTCAGCCACAGGGCCACGCCGTTGTCCATGCCCTTGAGCATGCCGTCGAGCCAGGCCGGCACGAACAGGAACACCCACAGGAAGGACAGGCCGGCCAGGAGACCCGGCACGGCGCGCGGCACCAGTACGCTGTAGTCGAGCAGGCGCGTGATGCCGTCCTGCTTGCGGTGCATGGCCAGCGCGATGAAGCTGTAGCAGCCCACGGCCAGCGCGCCGCCGACGACGCCGATCAGGATGGTGTTGACGATGCCGCGCACCAGCGAGGGCTGGTCGAAAATGTCGCGGAAATGCTGCAGGGTCAGCACGTCGGCCAAATGCACGCCTTCGCCCCAGTACTGCACGAAGGAGCGCAGCACGATGCCCGTCAACGGCAGGATGATGGTGAAGATCAGCCAGCCCGCCAGCAAGGCAAACGCCAGCCACTTCCAGCGGCCCAGCGGCATGGCCTTGCTGCGCGCGCCCTTGCCCTTGATCGACACATACTTGTTGGCCGACTTGAGCAGCCAGCGCTGTATCATCACCAGCGGCATGGTCACCATCACCAGGCAGACGGCGACGGCGGCCATCAGGTGATACGACGGCGTACCGAGCTTGTTCGTCAGCTTGTACAGATAGGTCGGCAGCACCAGATGGCCTTCCGGATCACCGAGCACCAGCACCAGGCCGAATACTTCGAAGCCGAGGAAGAACACCAGCACGCCCGCATACGCCAGCGCCGGCATGATCATCGGCAGCGATACATTCAGCATCACCTGGATCGGCGAGGCGCCCGCCACGCGGGCCGCTTCTTCGACGTCCGAGCCCAGGCTTTTCAGCGCTGACGAGGCATACAGATAGACGTGCGGCACGTGCGTCAGGCCGGCGATGATGACGATGCTGGTGAAGGAATAAATATTCCAGGGCACGAAGCCGAGCAGCTCCTTGGCCCATATCGAGTAAAAGCCCACAGGCCCCATCGACACGACGTAGCCAAAGCCCATCACCATCGGCGAGACAAAAATGGGGACCAGCAGCATGGGCGCCACCCAGCCGCGGCCCGGCAAATCGGTGCGCACCATCAGGAAGGCCAGCATGCCGCCCAGCGGCACGGCGATGACGGTCAGGCCGAAGGCCAGCATCAGGCCATTCTTGAAGGCCATCGAGAAATCGGGATCATCGAAGATGAAACGATAGGAGTCAAAGCCGAATTCGCGCACAGGCATGAAAAACGGCGCGTTCAAAAAGCTCTGATAAAAAATCAGGAACAGCGGCAGGAAAATGGCGATCAGCGTGATCGTCACAACCACGCCGCGCGACCAGTTCAGGCGCGACAAGGGAGAGCGCGACCGTGCAGGCAGCGGCAAGATGGCAGTTTGCATGATGAATCCAATGAATGAAGGGTGCGGCGTGCGCCCGCAAGCCAGGCTCGCGGGCGGCCAAGACGGCGTTGGCTATTCCTACTTCTTGCCGGCGGTCTCTTTCCATTGTTTCAGGAACGCCATGCGCTTGGCAGGTCCCAAAAATTGCAGAATGATCGGGTGCACGGGGATCGGCTTGACGTTGGCCGCGCCGATGACCTTGATCAAGTCGGCCGACGTGGTTTCGCCCGTGACATCGGCGCGGATCGCGAACAGCTTGGCGCCGTTGGCGATGATGGTCTGGCCGCGGTGCGACAAGATGTAATCGAGCCACAGCTTGCTGGCGTTGACATTCTTCGCATTCTTGTTGATGAACTGCACGCGCGACAAAATCAGGGTGTAATCCTTGGGCAGCACCACGCCGATCGACGGGTCGGTCTTGGCGCGCACCAGGGCGTAGGAGCCCAGCACGTTGTAGCCGATCAGGTTTTCACCCGAGGAGATACGCTCCATCATGGTGCCCGTCGACGACTGCACGCGGACCTTGGCCGCACCAAACGCGTTTTCCAGCGCCAGGAATTGCGGGTATTCCTTGGCATCCTGCGCCATGAACATGAAGCCCACGCCCGATTTTTCGATGTCGTAGGTGGTGACCTTGTCCTTGAATTTCGGCGTGGCGATCAGCTTGACAAAGTCATCGTGGTTCTTCGGCACTTCCTTGGCATCGAGCAAACGCTTGTTGTAGACGATGGCAGCCGGCTCGAACGTGGTGCCGTAAGCCTGGTCGTCCCACATGGCCCAGCCGGGAATCTTCGCCGCTTCGACCGACTTGTATTTCAGGGCGTAGCCGTCCGAGGCCAGGCGCATCTGCAAGTCCATCGCCGACGACCACATCACGTCGGCCGTATTGCCGCCTGCGGCCACTTCGGAAATGAAGCGGTTATACACTTCGGTGGAATTCATGTCGTTGTATTCGACCGAGATGCCCGGATACAGGGCGCTGAAATCCTTGATCAGCGGCGCGGCGGCCTTGCTGTCGGTGGCACTGTAGATCACCACCTTGCCTTCCTTCTTGGCCGCGTCAATGATCTTCTGGTAGTCGGCTGGATAGCCGGTCGGCACTTGCGCGAAAGCGGCGCCGGCCAGGCTGGCAAACGCGGTGGCAAGGGCGGCTTGAAGCAGTGTCTTGGTTTGCATGGGGTTGTCTCCGTCTATGAATAGGTTTTTTAATAGGATGTCGTTCAGCGCATCAGGCCAAGCTCATTCGCCTGCCTGGCATACTCGTCGACCGCCTTCTTGACATACGCGGTCAGCTTCGGCCCCGTCAGGGCGAATGGGTACAAGCCAGCCTGCGCGCGCCACTCGGCAAACTGCGGCGTGGCCATGGCGCGCTCGAACGTGGCCACCCAGCGCTGGTAGTCCGCCTCCGGCACCTGGGGTCCCATCCACACGCCGCGGATGATGGGCCAGACCACGTCGAAGCCCTGCTCGCGCGCCGTCGGCACGTTCGCCAGCACGCCGGGCAGGCGTTTTTCCGACAGCACAGCCAGTACGCGCGCATGGTTGGCGCTGGCGTTCAGCGTGGCCTCCGACGTGTCGCCCGAGACCACCTGCACGTAATCGGCCTGCATCGCCGTAAACACTTCGCCGCCGCCTTCGAGTGCGACAAAACGCAGCACTTTCGGATCGATGCCGGCATGGCGCGCCAGCAGCGCCATCTTCAGCCAGTCCTGGCTGCCGATAGTGCCGGAGACACCGATCAGCACCTTGTCCGGATGCTGGCGCAGCGCGGCGATCAGGTCGGCCAGGGTCTTGTAGGGCGAATCGCTGCGCACGGCGATCATGCCGTAGTCGGCGCCCAACGCCGCCACCCAGCGCACATCGCCCGCCTTGGCATTGCCGAACTTGCCCTGCGCCAGATTGAGCAGCGAGCCGCCCGAAAAGGCCACCAGGGTGTTGGGCTCCGCGCGGCGCCGTTGCGATGCCATCGAATGCCAGGCCACGGCGCCGATGCCGCCAGGCAGATAGCTGATGCGCATCGCCGATCCTGCAGACGTGGCTGCCACGCCCTCCTGCGCCAGGCCTTTTTTCGCCAGCTTGCAGGTCAGGTCCATGGCGCCGCCCGGCTTGGAAGGCACCACGCACTCGGCCGGCGTGGACACCTGCGCCGCCACAAGGGCAGGCAGCAGGCACAGCAGCGACAGGAACAGGGAGCGCAGCATCGTCATGGCTTAGAAGCGGTGCTGGATACCGGCGATCAGGCCGCGCTGCGTGTCGCCGAAACCGGCATCGTCACGCGACAGGCTGACCAGCTGATTGTGCTTGGCCTTGGCGTAGGCGCCGGCCACGTACAGGTCAGTGCGTTTGGACAGCGCATAGCGCACGCGCGCCACGTACATGATCGGGTCGGCATCGAGATTGGCGGCCACGTTTTTCACGTCCTGGTAGTAAATCACGCCCGTCAGGGTGATGACCGGCGTGGTCTTGTAGCTGACGCCGCCCCAGTACAGGGTGCCGCGCACGTCGGCCTTGCCGGAGGCAACCGGATCGAGCTTGTAGTCGCGCGCCGCCGCCTGCACTTTCCACGGGCCGTCGTCATACATGGCGCCCAGGTGGTACACGGTGGTCTTGTCGCGCGCGCCGCCGGCGATGGCAATGCCGTTCACCTGTTCATACGTGGCCAGCAGGCTGACAGGACCGGTCTTGTAGGTGACGGCCGTCGACAGCTTGGCGCTGTCCGAATTACCCGTCGTCTGCTCGCCGAAACCGTACGACGCGCCGTAGCTGAAGCCGCCCGTCTTGCCCGAGTACTTGACCATATTGTCGAAGGCCGTCGTCATGCCGTACTGACCTTGCACAGCCTTGCCGCCCGCTGTCGCCCACGAATAGAAAGGCGCGTAGCCCATCGGATCGAACGGCAGCACGAAGTCATACACGGTGGTAAACGAGCGCCCCAGCACGACGCGGCCAAACGCGCCTTCCAGGCCCACGTTGGCCTGGCGCTTGAACAGCGCGCCATCGGCGGCGCCCGTGTCGACCAGAATGCCGCCTTCCAGATTGAACACGGCCTTCAGGCCGCCACCCAGGTCTTCGCTGCCCAGGATGCCCCAGCGCGACGTGTTCATGCCACCCGAACTGACTTGCGTCATCGAGCTTTTGTTCGGACCGGCGTTGCTGGTGTTGCTGATACCGGCGTCCAGGCGACCGTACAGGGTGACGTTCGACTGGGCGTGGGCACTGCCGGCTGCGGCGAGCACCGCCATGGCGGCCAGCGAGAATGCAGTTTTGTTCATGTAACGTGTCTCCCTTAGATATATTTATTGGTGATATGCCTGATCCATTTCATGAATCAGGATCACACTATATGAGTGCCATCCTTTCAATTCGCTTTCAGACTGACAGGTGTCGCCCGCCAGCCACAAGGGATATCAACATATTCATCGCCTCCCCTGCCGGCAGGCTTACACTGCATCATTTCAACGAATGGCGGAGACCATGCGCATATTATTAGTGGAAGACCATCTGGAGCTGTCGCACTGGCTGGCAAAGGCCCTGCGCGACGCGCACCTGACGGTGGAGACCGCCCACAATGGCGCCGATGCCGACGCCCTGCTGCATACGCAGGAATACTCGTTGGTGCTGCTCGACCTGACACTGCCGAAGATGGACGGCCTGGACGTGCTGCGCCGCCTGCGCGCGCGTGGCGGCACGCGTGGCAAGACTCCCGTCATGATACTCACGGCGCGCGGCGGCCTCGATGACAAGGTACAGGGCCTGAACCTGGGCGCCGACGACTACATGGCCAAGCCGTTCGAACTGGCCGAACTGGAAGCGCGCGTAAAAGCCCTGCTGCGCCGCAGCCAGGGCAACGAAGCGCTGGTGCACACCTGCGGTACGCTCAGTTTCGACACCGTCACGCGCATGTTCAGCTATGCCGGCGCCCCGTTCCCCCTGACGCCGCGCGAACACGCGGTGCTCGAGGCGCTGATCACGCGCTCCGGGCGCGCCGTATCCAAGGAAAAGCTGTTCGACGAAGTCTTCGCGCTGGCCGACGACGTCAACCTGGACGCCATTGAACTATATATCCACCGCGTGCGCAAGAAGTTGGAAAACAGCGTGGAAAACGGCGTGGAAAACGGCACGCCCGACGGCGCCGTCATCACCACCCTGCGCGGCATCGGCTACCTGCTGCAGCCGCGCAGCGCCACGGCGCCGGCCACGCCAAAATGAGCGTACGCGCCCCACGCCTGCCCCTGTTCGAGCGCCTGCGCCGGCGCTGGGCGCTGGGCCGGCCGCTGGGCAGCCTGCGCAGCCAGTTGCTGCGCTGGCTGCTCATCCCGCTGGTGATGCTGGTGCTGCTCGATGCCGTCTTTGTCTACCGCAACGCGCTCGACGCGGCCGACATGGCCTACGACCGCTCCTTGCTGGCGTCGACGCGGGCGCTGGCCGAGCGCGTCTCCATCGTCGGCGGCAAGGTGGTGGCCGAAGTGCCCTACGTGGCGCTCGACAGCTTCGAGACCGACACCCTTGGCCGCATCTACTACAAGGTCACGGGCATCAATGGCGAACTGGTCTCGGGCTATGGCGATTTGCCGCCCGTGCCGAAAAACGTGCCCCGCTCGCAGAATTATCCGGCTCTGGTGCGCTTTTACCACGCCGATTACCACGGCAAGCCGATCCGCATCGCCGCCCTGCTGCAACCCGTCTACGACGACTCGATGCGCGGCATCGCCCTGATCCAGGTGGCCGAAACGCTCGATGCGCGGCGAGGATTGTCGAACCAGATCCTGTTCGATACCCTGAGCTGGCAGGCAGCGATGATACTGGTGATGGGCGCCCTCGTGTGGTTTGCCGTGCGCCTGGTGCTGCGGCCGCTGATGCGCTTGAAAACGGAAGTCGAGACGCGCACCCTGTCGGACCTTTCCGACGTCGATCCCACGCTGGTGCACAAGGAAATGCGCCCGCTGGTGAGCGCCATGAACGGCGCCATGTCGCGCCTGCAGCAGCTGATCGCCAGCCAGCGCCGTTTCATCGCCGACGCCTCGCACCAGCTGCGCACGCCGTTGACGGTGCTGAAAACCCAGGCCGAACTGGCCATGCGCGAATGCGACCGCCAGGCCGGCACGCCGTCCGACATGGCCGCCCTGCGCGACATCGTGCGCTCGATCGCCGCCACCACCGATTCGACCGTGCTGCTGGCCAACCGCCTGCTGACCCTGGCGCGCATCGAGCATGGCGGCGACAGCCTGACCATGGATACCGTCTCGCTGCGCGACGTGGCGCAGCAGGTAGGACTGGAAATGGCCATGGCTGCCGTCGGCAAGCATATCGACCTGTCGCTGGAAGCGCCGGACGACGCGCCCGTGCATGGCCAGGCGTTGCTGCTGCACGAACTGCTGGCGAATCTGGTCGACAACGCCCTGCGCTACACGCCGCAGGGCGGCAGCGTGATCCTGCGCGTGCGCGCGGGCGGCCATGGAAACGAAACGGTGCTGGAGGTAGAAGACAGCGGCAAGGGCATCCCGCCGGCCGAGCGCGAACGCGTGCTTACACCGTTCTACCGGGTCGGCGCGGCGCTCGAGAGCAACCCGGGCGGCGCCGGGCTGGGCCTGGCCATCGTGCGCGACATCGCCGCCCTGCACGGCGCGCGTCTGGAACTGGCCACGGCGGCCAACGGACGCGGATTGAAGGTCAGCGTGCATTTCGCTGCAGCGCAAGTCGATGCTAAGATCACGCCCTGAGATTTTAATGAAGGCCAACCGCCATGATGACCAAAGAAGACGTAACCGAACTGTTCGCCAATATCGCCGAGAACGCGCCCTGGGACCTGTCCCAGCCGCTGCTGTGGGGCTATTACTTCACCAACCCGACTTCCGAACCGCTGGAGCAGGCCGCCACCCTGCTGGCGCTGCAGGGCTACCGCCCCGTGGAACTGTACCAGCCGGAACTCGACGACCCGGCCGCCGCTCCCGTGTGGGTGCTGCACGTGGAAAAAGCGGAAGTGCACAGCGTCGACAGCCTGCATGCGCGCAATGGCGAACTGATGACGTTTGCCCAGGAAAACCAGCTGGCCAGCTATGACGGCATGGATGTCGGCCCGGTCGGCGCGCCCGACGTGCCGCAGCTGTAAGACAGTCTGCCCATGAAAAAACGGCGCCCGCGGGCGCCGTTTTGCATGCAGCCTTGTGAAAATCAGCTCAGGTTTTCCAGGCGGATCTTGGTGACCGTGCCCACGACGCTATTCAACGCTTCCATCTTTTCGATGGCGGCGGTGACGTTCTTTTCCTGCGTCTGGTGCGTCAGCATGATGATGTCCGTATGCGTCTCGCCCTCGGCCGGCTCTTTTTGCAGCATGGCGTCGATCGAGATGCCGCGTTCGGCCAGGATGCGCGTCAGGTCGGCCAGCACGCCCGGCTGGTCGGCCACGTGCATGCGCAGGTAGTAGCTGGTGGTGATTTCCGACATCGGCAAAATGGCGATATCGGTCATCGCGTTCGGCTGGAACGCCAGGTGCGGCACGCGGTGTTCCGGGTCGGCCGTGGCCAGGCGCGTGATGTCGACCAGGTCGGCGATCACCGACGAGGCGGTCGGCTCGGCACCCGCGCCGCGGCCCGAGTACAGGCTGGCGCCGACGGCGTCGCCGTGCACCAGCACCGCATTCATGGCACCTTCCACATTGGCGATCAGGCGCTTGGCCGGGATCAGGGTCGGATGCACGCGCAGCTCGATACCTTCCACGCCATTCACGGTGGCGCGCTTGGTGATGCCCAGCAGCTTGATGCGGTAGCCCAGCTGCTCGGCATAGCGGATGTCGACGGCATTGAGGTTGCTGATGCCTTCCACGTAGGCCTTGTCGAACTGCACCGGGATGCCGAAGGCGATGGCCGACATGATGGTGGCCTTGTGCGCGGCGTCGACGCCCTCGATGTCGAAGGTGGGGTCGGCTTCGGCGTAACCGAGTTCCTGCGCCTGTTTCAGCACGGTGGCGAAATCGAGGCCCTTGTCGCGCATCTCGGACAGGATGAAATTGGTGGTGCCGTTGATGATGCCGGCGATCCATTCGATGCGGTTGGCCGTCAAGCCTTCGCGCAGCGCCTTGATGATGGGGATGCCGCCGGCAACGGCCGCTTCGAAGGCCACCATCACGCCCTTGTCCTGGGCGGCAGCAAAGATTTCGTTGCCATGCACGGCCAGCAGGGCCTTGTTGGCCGTGACCACGTGCTTGCCGTTGGCAATCGCCTGCAGCACCAGGGTTTTTGACAGGTCGTAGCCGCCGATCAGTTCGACAACGATATCGATCTCGGGATCGTTGACGATCAGGTGCGGGTCATTGACGACCTTGCAGGCACCGGCGACCAGCGCTTCGGCGCGCGCCACGTCGCGCACGGCGACGGCGACGACTTCAATGCCGCGTCCCGCGCGGCGCTTGATTTCTTCCTGGTTGCGTTTCAGGACGCTGAACGTGCCGTAACCGACATTACCCAGGCCCAGCAGGCCGATCTTGATGGATTTCATAGTTGTGCTTGACTGCTCATAAGTGGCGCCCCCTTGGGCGGCGCCAGGTTGATCGGTATGGTTGATCGAGATTGCTGCTGGCGGCTTTAGCCCCGGCCGTGACGCTTGCGGTAACCTTCGAGGAAGCGCGCAATGCGTCCCATGGCATCGGTCAGGTCATCGGAGTTGGGCAGGAAGACGACGCGAAAATGGTCGGGCGCGATCCAGTTGAACCCCGTGCCCTGCACGATCAGGACCTTGGCCTCGGCCAGCAATTCATAGGCAAACTGCTGGTCGTCGGCGATCGGATAGATCTCCGGGTCCAGGCGCGGGAACATGTACAGCGCGGCCTTCGGCTTGACGCAGGTGACGCCCGGGATATCGGTCAGCAGCTTGTGCGCCAGGTCGCGCTGTTTCAACAGGCGACCGCCAGGCCCCACCAGGTCTTGTATGCTCTGGTAGCCGCCTAGCGCCGTCTGGATGGCAAATTGCCCCGGTGCATTGGCGCATAGCCGCATCGAGGCCAGCATGTTGAGGCCCTCGATGTAATCTTTTGCGTGGCGCTTTTCGCCCGACACCACCATCCAGCCGGAACGGTAGCCGCAGGAGCGGTAATTCTTCGACAGGCCGTTCATGGTAATGAACAGCACGTCGTCGGCCAGCGAGGCGATCGACACGTGCTCGGCTTCGTCGTACAGCACCTTGTCGTAGATCTCGTCGGCGAAAATGATCAATTGGTGCTGGCGCGCCAGTTCGACGATCTGCAGCAGCACGGAAACCGGGTACAGCGCGCCGGTGGGATTGTTCGGGTTGATGACGACGATGGCTTTCGTTTGCGGCGTGATCTTGCGGCGCATGTCCTCGATATCGGGATACCACTCGTTCTGCTCGTCGCACACATAATGCACGGGATTGCCGCCCGACAAGCTGACGGCGGCCGTCCATAATGGATAGTCGGGCGCCGGTACCAGCACTTCGTCGCCACTGTTGAGCAGCGCATTCATCGCCATGACGATCAGCTCCGAGGCGCCGTTGCCCAGGTAAATGTCATCGATGGTCACGCCGGCGATATTCTTGCTCTGCGTGTAGTGCATGACGGCCTTGCGCGGCGCGAACATGCCTTTCGAATCCGTATAGCCGGCCGCATTCTGCAGATTGAGCATCATGTCGCGCACGATTTCATCGGGCGGATCGAAGCCGAATACGGCCAGATTGCCGATATTGAGCTTGGTGATCTTGTGGCCTTCTTCTTCCATTTGCCTGGATTTTTCCAGGACCGGGCCGCGGATGTCGTAGCAGACGTCCGCCAATTTATTCGATTTCTGAATCGGTCGCAAAATAAATCCCTGTCGTGATGCGGCGCGGCCGGCCTACGCTTGCAGCATGAAAGCCGCGCCAGAACTGTGAACCCGTGAAACTCCAATGCGAAAGACTGCAAGGCGAAAACAATCATTCTCGCCGAAAACAGGCCATTTTATCAAATTAAACATGGCGAAGCCCGGCATTTGACGCCGATTCTGCCACGCCGGACCATCCGGACGACAATCCGGCAGGCGCCATCTTCATCTTCCCTTAATCTTGCAGCATTACCATGGCGCAAGCATGCACCGCCACTGTGGCGCCGAACATTGCAATTTGGAAAGGATATTGCTTTTCAATCGCTCTTTTCTGTCATTTATGGCATGCTTACGCCCTTGGCCGCGGCACGCAGTTTTGGCCGCGCGCGTACCGATCAACCGACACGACCAGCCCCCCGATATCGCCATGAAACTCCATGCCAGCAGCACCCAACAATACCAGACTGTCACCGGCTATGACGAAAACGGCGTCGAGATCAATGCCCAGCCCTACAACTACAGCCTGATCGTCATGCCGGAAATGCCGCCACGGGCGTGGGAAGTGGGCAGTTTCGAACAGCTGAGCGAGGCGCATTTCGCGCAAATCCTGGCCGATGCTCCCGACGTGGTCATCCTCGGCACGGGCGAGCGCCAGCGTTTCGTGCATCCGAAGCTGACGGCCGCGCTGACCATGCGCCGCATCGGCGTCGAATGCATGGATAGCCAGGCCGCCTGCCGCACCTACAACATCCTGATGGGCGAAGGCCGCAAAGTCACCCTGGCCCTGATCCTGGCTCCGGGCGCAGGCAGCGCTGCATGAAAATCAATGTCAACGAACTGCACAGCTCGCGGCTGCTGATGTGGTCCCTGCTGGGCATCTTCATCGTCGTCACCCTGTATGCGCTGGGCGTACGCACCCTGGTCCCGCCCGACGAGGGCCGCTATGCCGAGATGGCGCGCGAAATGTTCGTCACGGGCGACTGGATCACCACGCGCCTGAACGGTATCAAGTACTTTGAAAAACCGCCGCTGCAAACGTGGATGAATGCGCTGACCTTCGCCGCCTTCGGCCTGGGCGAATGGCAGGCACGCCTGTGGACTGGCCTGTGCGGCATCATCGGCGTGTGCATGACGGCGTACGCAGGCAAGAAAGTGTTCGGTCCGCGCGTGGGTTTGTATGCGGGCCTGGTGCTGGCGTCGAGCCTGTTCTGGCTCGCCTCCGGCCAGATCAATTCGCTGGACATGGGCCTGTCGGGCATGATGACCCTGACCTTGACCAGCCTGTTGATTGCCCAGCGCGACGACGCCACGGCGCGTGAGCGCCGCAACTGGATGCTGGTATGCTGGGCAGGCATGGCGCTGGCCGTGCTGGCCAAGGGCTTGATCGGCATCGTCTTGCCGGGCGCCGTGCTGGTACTGTATTCGTTGTGCGCACGCGACTGGCGCATCTGGACGCGTTTGCACCTGGTCAAGGGCTTGCTGGTGTTCTTTGCCATTGCCACGCCCTGGTTCGTGCTGGTCGCCTTGCGCAATCCGGAGCAACCGCACTTCTTCTTCATCCACGAACATTTCCAGCGTTTCCTGATGAAGGGCCACAAGCGCGAAGGCGCCTGGTACTACTTCCTGGTGCTGCTGATTCCCGGCATGCTGCCATGGATAGGCGTGCTGCCGCAAAGCCTGGCCGCCGCTTTCCAGCGCCAGGAAGGCGCCTTCCAGCCCCGTTTGATGCTGCTGGTCTGGGCCGTCTTCATTTTCTTCTTCTTCAGCTATTCGACCTCGAAGCTGCCTGGCTATATCGTGCCCATCTTCCCGGCGCTGGCATTGCTGGTGGGGCTGTACCTGGAATCGGCATCGCGCCGCCAGCGCATGCTGGCCGCCGGCCTGCTGTGCGTGCTGGGCGCGGCCATCCTGATCGGCGGACCGATCGCGTTCGGCAAGGCCAGCGCACGCGACGCGGAAGCCTTGATCGCGCTCAAGGGCTACCAGCCATGGCTGATGGCGGCCGGCTTCTTCGTTCTGGCCGGCGGCGCACTGGCCTTGCTGCACGCGCGCCAGTTGCGCCGCGACATGACCGTGCTGACGATCGCCGGCGCCGGCTTCCTGGCCACGCATTGCATCCTGGCCGGTTCCGAACTGTATGGCCAGAACCGCGCAGGCTCCGACATGCTGCCGCAGATCCAGGCCGAACTGACAGCCGATACCAAGCTCTATTCGGTAGGCATTTATGAACAGTCGCTGACATACTATCTGCAGCGGCCGGTGATCCTCGTCGATTACTGGGATGAGTTCACGTTTGGCCTGAAACAGCAACCTGAACTGTCTATTCCGACCATCGAGCCTTTCATCACACAGTGGACGAACGATGCCAACGCCGGCGTGCGCGACATGGCCATTATCAGCCTGAATCGTTACAAGGACTTGCAACAACGTGGCGTGCCCATGCGTGTCATTGCCGAAGATGCGCGCCGCATGGTCATTGCCAACAAGTAAATATTTAAAGGGCGCGGGACAGCACGGATCGCCCCCCGGTCAGCGTGCCCCGCCCCCGCACCAGCAGGATTTTTCACCGTTGAAGGGGCTGCGCCGTCATACTGACGATATAAAATAGCCATGCCTGCCGGCGGCCTTTGACCGCATTGGCAACCTCGGCAACGCCGATACCCTGACACAATACAGACCCAAGAACCGCGCCCATGACCTCTACCCTGCCCTTTTTGCCTTTTTCCAAACCCACCATCGATGAAGCGACCATCGCCGCCGTCGGCGAGGTGCTGCGCTCGGGCTGGATCACCAGCGGCCCGAAAGTGCAAGCCTTCGAAGCCCAGCTGTCCGAGTATTTCGGCGGGCGCCCCGTGCGCACCTTCAATTCGGGTACTTGCACCATGGAAATCGCGCTGCGCATCGCCGGCATTGGCCCCGGTGACGAAGTCATCACCACACCCGTGTCGTGGGTAGCGACGGCCAACGTCATCATCGAAGTGGGCGCCACGCCCGTGTTTGCCGACATCGACCCCGTCACCCGGAATATCGACCTCGACAAGCTCGAAGCGGCCATCACGCCACGCACCCGCGCCATCATCCCCGTCTACCTGTCGGGCCTGCCTGTCGACATGGACCGCCTGTACGCGATTGCTGAAAAGTACAATTTAAGGGTCGTGGAAGACGCGGCGCAAGCGTTCGGCTCCACCTGGAAGGGCAAGCGCATCGGCGCGTTTGGCGACTTCGTCTCGTTCAGCTTCCAGGCCAACAAGAATATCACCACGGGCGAAGGCGGCTGCCTCGTCCTCAACAACCTGGAAGAAGCCAGGCTGGCCGAGAAATACCGGCTGCAAGGCGTGACGCGTAGCGGTGTCGACGGCATCGACGTCGATGTGCTCGGTGGCAAATACAATATGAGCGACATCATGGCCGCCATCGGCCTGGGCCAGTTCGCCAATATCGACGCCATCACGGCCCACCGCCGCGCCTTGGCACGCCACTATTTCGCGCAATTCGGCAGCGATTTCGAAGCTGCCAGCGGCGCCCAGTTGCCAGTGCAGGACTTTGAAAACAGCAACTGGCATTTGTTCCAGATCATCCTGCCCGACAACGGCCCCGGCACGCGCGCCGCCTTCATGCAGCAAATGGCGCAGCAAAACGTGGGAACGGGCTATCATTACGCACCGATCCACTTGTTTACCATGTACCGCGAACGCGGCTTTACCGAGGGCATGTTCCCCGTCTCGGAAAAGATCGGCCGCCTGACCGTGACCTTGCCGATGTTTTACGCCATGACGACACAGGACGTGGAACGCGCCGTCGCCACCGTCAAATCCATTCTCATCAAATGAGCAGCGCGCCGATGAAACCTGAACTGTCCATTATCATTCCGATCTATAACGAACAGGATGGCCTGGCCAGCCTGTTCGCCCGCCTGTATCCTGCCCTCGATGCCCTGCAGACGAGCTACGAGATCATCTTCGTCAACGATGGCAGCCGCGACAATTCGGTGGCCATCCTGGCGGAACAGTTCCGCCAGCGCCCCGACGTCACGCGCGTGGTCTTGTTCAACGGCAATTATGGCCAGCACATGGCCATCCTGGCCGGCTTTGAAGCTTCGCGCGGGCAAATCATGGTCACGCTCGACGCCGACCTGCAGAACCCGCCCGAAGAAATCGGCAACCTGGTGGCAAAGATGCGCGAAGGCTACGATTACGTGGGTTCGATCCGGCGCAAGCGGCAAGATTCGGCCTGGCGCACGCTGGCCTCGAAAATGATGAACCGCCTGCGCGAAAAGATCACGAATATCAAAATCACCGACCAGGGCAACATGCTGCGCGCCTATGGCCGCAATGTGATCGACCTGGTCAACCAGTGCGCCGAAGTCAACACCTTCGTGCCTGCCCTGGCCTACACGTTCTCCCGCAAGCCCACGGAAATAACCGTCGAGCACGAGGAACGCTCGGCCGGCGAGTCGAAATATTCGCTGTACAGCCTGATCCGCCTCAATTTCGACCTGGTCACGGGCTTTTCGCTGATTCCCCTGCAAATCTTTTCGATGCTGGGCATGCTGCTGTCATTCAGTTCCGCCGTACTGGTGATCTACCTGCTGGCGCGCCGCTTCCTGTTCGGCGCCGAGGCGCAAGGCGTGTTCACCCTGTTCGCCATCGCCTTCTTCCTGATGGGCGTGATCCTGTTCGGCATCGGCCTGGTGGGCGAATACGTGGGACGCATCTTCCAGCAAGTGCGGGCCCGTCCCCGCTACGTGGTGCAAACCATCTTGCAGGACGGCATGGTCCAGGCGGAAGCCGAGGCGACATCGTACGTGCGCCTGGAGAAGCGCCAGGTGGGCCGCTGATGGGCGCCCCGCGCGCCGTCGTCTTCGGCTACCACAATGTCGGTGTGCGCTGCATCAAGGTGCTGCTGGCCGGTGGCGTCGATATCGCCCTGGTCGTCACGCACGAAGACAGCCCCACGGAAAACCTGTGGTTCGAATCGGTCGCCAGCCTGTGCCAGGCTGAAGGCATCCCCTGCATCACGCCCGGCGACGCGCACGCGCCGGAACTGCTGGCGCAAGTGCAAGCCGCGCGGCCGGACATGCTGTTCAGCTTTTACTACCGGCACATGTTGCCCGCTAGCATCTTGGAAGTCGCGCCCGCCTACAATATGCACGGCTCGCTGCTGCCGCAGTTCCGTGGACGCGCGCCCGTCAACTGGGCTGTGCTGCATGGCGCCACGGAGACCGGCGCCACCCTGCATGAAATGACGGTCAAGCCCGACGCCGGCGCCATCGTGGCGCAAACGGCCGTGCCCATCCTGCCCGACGACACGGCCTTTGAAGTCTTCGGCAAGGTCACCGTGGCGGCGGAACAAACCCTGTGGGGCGTGCTGCCAGCCTTGCTGGACGGCACGGCGCCACGCCATTTGAACGATTTGCGCCAGGGCGGCTACTTTGGCGGCCGCAAGCCGGAAGATGGCCGCATCGACTGGAAGTTACCTGCGCAACAGGTATACAACCTGCACCGCGCCGTCGCGCCGCCCTATCCCGGCGCCTTCACCGAAGTCAATAATGTCATTTACACCATCGAACAAGCCCGTTTGAGCAAGCATTCGGCAGGAAGTTTGCCACCGGGCTTGGCGGTAGTGGATAATTGCATCTTTGGCGTCTGCGGAGACGGCCGCATGCTGGCCATTTCCGCGCTGAGGGCTGCCGGGGAGCCGATTTCGGCTCAGCAATTGCAAGCAAGTCTGACCACCCGCGTCAGCACACACTGATATCACTCAAGAGAATCTCACATGAAAAAAGTCCTCATCTTAGGCGTCAACGGCTTCATCGGCCACCACCTGTCCAAGCGCATCCTGGAAACCACCGACTGGCATGTCTACGGCATGGACATGAACACGGACCGCATCACGGAATTGCTGGAAGATGACAACTACAAGTCGCGCATGCACTTCTTTGAAGGCGACATCACGATCAACAAGGAATGGGTCGAGTACCACGTCAAGAAATGCGACGTGATCCTGCCGCTGGTGGCCATCGCCACGCCGTCGACCTATGTCAAGCAGCCGCTACGCGTGTTCGAACTGGACTTCGAAGCCAACCTGCCCATCGTGCGCTCGGCCGCCAAGTACGGCAAGCACCTGGTCTTCCCGTCGACCTCGGAAGTGTATGGCATGTGCCATGACGAGGAATTCGATCCGGAAAACTCGGAACTGATCTGCGGCCCGATCAACAAGCCGCGCTGGATCTATTCGAACGCCAAGCAGCTGATGGACCGCGTGATCTGGGGCTACGGCATGGAAGGCTTGAACTTCACCCTGTTCCGTCCCTTCAACTGGATCGGCGCCGGCCTGGACTCGATCCACACGCCAAAAGAAGGTTCCTCGCGGGTGGTGACGCAATTCTTCGGCCATATCGTGCGCGGCGAAAACATCTCGCTGGTCGACGGCGGCGCGCAAAAACGCGCGTTCACCTACATCGACGACGGCATCGATGCGCTGATGCGCATCATCGCCAACAAGAATGGCATCGCCAGTGGCAAGATCTACAACATTGGCAATCCGACCAATAACTACTCGATCCGCGACCTGGCCGGCATGATGCTGACCCTGGCCACCGAGTATCCGGAATACGCCGAAGGCGCGAAACACGTGAAAATCGTGGAAACGACCTCGGGCGCCTACTACGGTGCCGGCTACCAGGACGTGCAAAACCGCGTGCCGAAAATCACGAATACCTGCGAAGAACTGGGCTGGGCGCCAAGCACCACCATGGCCGATTCCCTGCGCAATATTTTCGACGCCTACCGCAGCCAGGTAGCCCAAGCCAAAGCCTTGATGGATTAATGTTGAGCAAGCCGTTCCTGACCCTAAAGATCGACGTCGATACCTATCGCGGCACCCGTGCAGGCATGGGCAATCTGGTGCGCATGCTGGCCGCGCACCAGGCCAAGGCCACCTTTCTGTTCTCGCTCGGCCCCGACCACACGGGTTGGGCCCTGCGGCGTGCCTTGCGGCCCGGCTTTTTCAGCAAGGTGTCGCGTACTTCGGTGGTCGAGCACTACGGCTTGAAAACATTGATGTATGGCACCTTGCTGCCGGGACCCGATATCGGCAAGCAATGCGCGGCGCAATTGCGCGCCGTGCGCGATGCCGGTTTCGAGTGCGGCATCCACACCTGGGATCACACCCTGTGGCAAGACAACGTGGCCAAGCGCAACGCTGCCTGGACCATCAACATGATGCGCAAGGCCGCCAAGCGCTATGAACAGGTGCTTGGCGTAGCGCCGCACACGCATGGCGCGGCGGGCTGGCAAATGAATGTCAGCGCCTTTGTCGAACACGACACAGCTGGCTACCGCTTTGCGTCCGATGGCCGCGCCATGCTCGACGCGCGCGGCGCCATGCTGGATCCGAGCAATGGCCCGCACCGCGTGCGCAATGGCAACACCATCCTGCAATGCGTGCAATTGCCCACCACCCTGCCCACCCTGGATGAGTTGCTGGGCTGCGAAATCGACGGCAAACTGATCACGACCGGCAATGTTGCCGCACATATATTGTCGCTGACGGCGGACAATCCGCGCGATCACGTGTATACCTTGCATGCGGAACTTGAAGGACAGAAACTCGCCCCCATTTTCGAACAACTGCTGGCTGGCTGGAAAGCCCAGGGCTACCAGTTTGCGGCGATGGGCGATTATTATGAAAAGATAAAAGAGTCAGACTTGCCCGTTTGCCCCATCACCTGGGATGAGTTGCCCGGGCGTTCGGGACGTCTGATTGTGCAGGGCAAAGCGGCCTGAATGCTGTATCGTTGCACCTGGATGCGTTGCCAGATAAAAAAACAGCGCTGATGATCACCGTTCAGGAGAAAACCTGTGGCTGATAGCCAATCCCTCGTTAGCATACCCGACTTTAGCGCTGCCATGACCAGCGGCAAGACCTTTCAGTTGCTGGGCCGACCGGCCAAGGCCACGGTGCTGTTTTTCTACCCGAAGGACAACACCCCCGGCTGCACCACGGAAAACATCGCCTTCCGTGACGCGTATGCGCAATTCGTTGCTGCCGGCGTGGAAATCTACGGCATCAGCCGCGATTCCCTGCGCTCGCACGAAAGCTTCAAAGCCAAGCTGGAACTGCCATTCGAGCTCATTTCCGACCCGGATGAAGCCGTATGCCTGCTGTTTAACGTCATGAAGATGAAACAGATGTACGGCAAGACGGTCCGTGGCGTCGAACGCAGCACGTTTGTGATTGACGCCCAGGGCCGATTGGTGAAAGAATGGAGAGGCGTGAAGGTCGCAACTCACGTGGAAGAAGTGCTGGAATTCGTAGCGCATCTGAATTGATCGTCCATTTTGATCCAATGCGCGTTGTCGGCTTCCAGCGAGCCTGGTTCAACCGCAGTTCAGTTCACGGTACCTATCGCCATTTTGAGTCAACGAAGCGCCTCCACCCACTCCGCCAGGCGGGCCTGCAGCCCACCGATGGCGTCCATGACCGGCCATGCTGCCGGCCTTCCGGCAGTTTCTCGTCCTGTAGCATTGTTGTTCCCCCGCATCCCCCCCATGAGAAGTGCCGCCAGAAGCTGGCTGCCCATGGGCGATTCATTCCAGAAATTTTTTGATTGAGATCCTGATGCCACTGCCAAAATTACCGAGCAAGCCAGCCACCATCCTGGCCACCCAAGATTACCCAACCGCAGGCGCAGTGCGCCCGGCGACGAAAACCCCGGCAGCCAAGAAAGTGGCTGCACCCATTATTGAAGCGGCGATCGCCGAAGTTGCCAAGCCGGTCCGCAATGCGGCCACGAAGATCAAGCAAGTGGCGGCCCTGATGGTTGCCAAGCCGGCGCCGGCGCCAGCCGTTGCCGCGCTGGCGTCCGCCCCCGCTGCCCCTGCCAAAGCCGCGCCAGCGGCAAAAGGCAAGGTCACGCCGATCAAATCCGTCAAGCAGGTCGAGCAGCCACATCCGGCCAAGCACAAGGCGGTCGAAGTGCAGCTCAAGTCGTCGGCCAGCCGCGCCGCCGACCAGCGCGGCATCAGCAAGCTGTTCGTGCTCGACACGAACGTGCTGATGCACGATCCATCGTCGCTGTTCCGCTTCGAGGAACACGATGTGTACCTGCCGATGATGACACTGGAAGAGCTGGACAACCACAAAAAGGGCATGACGGAAGTGGCGCGCAATGCACGCCAGGTCTCGCGTACCCTCGATGCGCTGATCAGCAATACGGATGACGACGCCATCGAACACGGTATCTTGCTGTCCAAGCTGGGCAACAAGGATGCCAAGGGCCGCTTGTTCTTCCAGACGCGCTTGCAAAGCGCGGACTTGCCCGCTGGTTTGCCAGTCGGCAAGGCCGACAACCAGATCCTGGCCGTCGTGCGCTCGCTGGAGTCGGAACAGGAAGGCCGCCCCGTCGTGCTGGTGTCGAAAGACATCAACATGCGCATCAAGGCGCGCGCCCTGGGCTTGCCAGCCGAAGATTACTTCAACGACCATGTGCTGGAAGACACGGACTTGCTGTACTCGGGCATCGTGCAATTGCCGGACGACTTCTGGAACAAGCACGGCAAGGACATGGAGTCGTGGCAGGAAAGCAAGAACGGCTACAGTTCCACCTTCTACCGCGTGACGGGCCCCTTCATTCCATCGCTGCTGGTCAACCAGTTCATCTATTTGGAACCGAAAAACGGCGAAACGCCGTTCTACGGCCAGGTCAAGCAGATCAACGGCAAGACGGCCGTGCTGCAAACCCTGCGCGACTTCAGCCACACGAAGAACAATGTGTGGGGCGTGACGGCACGCAACCGCGAGCAGAACTTCGCGCTGAACTTGCTGATGAATCCGGAATGCGACTTCGTCACGCTGCTGGGCCAGGCCGGTACCGGCAAGACCCTGCTGGCCCTGGCCGCCGGCCTGGCGCAAGTGCTGGAAACCAAGCTCTACAACGAAATCATCGTGACCCGCGTGACGGTGCCGGTGGGCGAAGACATCGGTTTCCTGCCAGGCACGGAAGAGGAAAAAATGTCGCCATGGATGGGTGCCTTCGACGACAATCTGGAAGTGCTGAACAAGTCCGACTCCGATGGCGGCGAATGGGGCCGTGCGGCAACGCAAGACCTGATACGCTCGCGTATCAAGATCAAGTCGCTCAACTTCATGCGCGGTCGCACGTTCGTGAACAAGTTCCTGATCATCGATGAAGCGCAAAACTTGACACCGAAACAAGTCAAGACCCTGGTCACGCGCGCCGGTCCCGGCACGAAGATCCTGTGCCTGGGCAACATCGCCCAGATCGACACGCCGTACCTGACGGAAGGCTCCAGCGGCCTGACCTACGTGGTCGACCGCTTCAAGGGCTGGACCCACAGCGGCCACGTCACCCTGGCGCGCGGCGAACGTTCGCGCCTGGCCGACCACGCCAGCGAAGTGCTGTAATTTGATCGGGCGGCGCAAGCTGCCTCAGTCATTCGAAGCCCCGGCTGCAGCGATGCAGGCGGGGCTTTTTCATGTGCGCGACTTTTCACTGCGACATGTTCTAATACCGCTCTCTTTCTTCCTGGACACTTCGCACCATGCATCCCGCCATTCAGTTGCTGCTCTGCCTTATCCTTTTCATGCTCATCCACATTTCCGTCATGGCCGTGTGCGCTCGCGCATGTGGCATCACCGTACGCAGCATCAGCTACGGCGTAGGCCCCACCTTGCTGACCTGGGGGAAAGTGCGCGCCAAACTGCTGCCGCTGGCCGGCAATGTGGCGTTAAAGGATACACGCGAGGAAACGCTGTATGACGACGACCCCTGCCTTGACAGCTACAACTTCCAGCCGTTGTGGAAGCAGGTGCTGCTGCCTCTGAGCGGCGTGGGGGTGCTGCTGGCCCTGGCGTTCGGGATACAGGGCGCACCGGGCTGGGAGCACTTTGTCGCTGCCTTCGGGCAAATCATCCACGGTGCGCTGGCACCGCTGTCGACGGCGCAGGAATTGCTGGGTGAAGGGGAAACGTTTGCCCGTACGCACGGCTTTGCACTGGTGTTCGCCCTGTTCTCATTGAAACTGTGCGCGTTTAACCTGCTGCCGTTTGCCGGCTTGAACGGGGGACAGGCACTGCTGGCCATCGCACGCGGCGGACGACCTTTTGTGGCGTGGGAAGAAGCGCTGACGAAGTGGATGCTGTTGCCGGGGCTGGCGATCTTGCTGGCGTGGGTGGCAGCGTTCGGCTGGTATATATGGCAAGCGCTGGCAACGTAAGGCGGCGCCTGCAGCTTGGCCAGTTTGACCTAGTCGACAGTTCGGGGAGAAACATGGCGAGGGGACAAGTGAAGAATAAAGCAATTGCCCTGCAACTGATGATTGCATATCACAAATGAAATATTCATTCATGAAATGAATAACACCTATCGCCACTGTGAATTGGCTGGAAACGGGTCTGCGGCCTATACTCAAGCCGTCTCCCCTACATTGTTTCCCATGCACACCCTGCTCAGCCCGCATACATCGCGGGCTTTTTGTTCCCGGCATTTGCCATTCCGTCTTTCCACCCTTACCGATCATCAGGCGCGCGTTTCCCCGCCAGCCCAACCCCCGACAGGGAGCACCGCATGATCGTGCGCGAACGTCCGTCGGCGCTACGACTGTTCCTGGTGGTGCGCGGCTCCGTCCTGCCGCGCATCCGCACCACCCTCATCGTCAACACCCTGATCGCCACCCTCGTCACCTGGTGCCACGGCACCCTGTTCGACCACAAGATCATCCTCACCACCATCCCGTTTACCCTGATTGGCTTGCCGCTGGCCATCTTCTTGGGCTTTCGCAACACGGCCGCCTATGACCGTTACTGGGAAGCGCGCAAGCTGTGGGGAGAACTGGTGTTGCGTAGCCGTAATTTCTCGCGCCAGTGCCAGACCATGATACGCAGCGATACGCCTGCCCACGCCCGGCTGGGCTTGGACGATGTACGCGTGCGCATGATCTACCGCGCCATCGCCTTTTGCCACGCCCTGCGCCACCAGTTGCGCGACACGCGCGGACCGGCCGACTTGCAGCCGCTGCTGCGCCCGGCCGAATGGGAAGCGGCCTGCAAGGCCGCGAACCCGTCCGACTACCTGATGCTGCAGATGGGCCACGACCTGGCCGACTGCGTCCAGCAGGGCCGTATCGACAGCATCCTCACCGCACAGATCGATAACACGGTCTCGGCCATGGTATCGGCGGGCGCCTCGTGCGAACGCATCCGCAGCACGCCGATTCCCTTCTCGTATTCGCTGCTGCTGCACCGCACGGCTTATCTGTACTGTTTTCTGCTGCCCTTCGGCCTGGTCGACTCGCTGGGCTTCATGACGCCCTTTGTCGTCGCCATCGTCGCCTATACCTTCTTTGGCCTCGATGCCCTGGGCGACGAAATCGAGGAACCGTTCGGCGAAGATGCCAACGACCTGCCCCTGTCGGCCATGTGCCGCGCCATCGAAATCAGCTTGCGCGAATCCGTGCAGGATGAGAACGTGCCACCGCCCATGCAAGCCGACGACTTTCTGCTGAATTGATCGGCTCGCCAGCTTTTCCCTTGACCTTACCATCGGGGGAAGGCTTACAGTGGGTGCACTTAATCATTCAAGGAGTGCTTGCCATGTATCAGTTACAAGTTGAAAACATGAGCTGCGGCCATTGCGTCGGCTCGGTCACGAAAGCGGTGCAAGGTATCGATCCACAAGCCCAGGTGCAGATCGACCTGGCCAGCAAGCGCGTCACGGTGGAGTCGCCCGCCGATCTGGGCGCCATCAGCGCCGCCATCGTGGAAGCCGGCTACCCCGTCACCAGCGCGCAGTAACAGTAGCAGCATCAACAGGGCAGCCGGCCTTCGCGCCGGCTGTTTTTTGTTTACCCATCGAGCTCGGGGTAGTGGCGGAAGATGCCTTCCTGATTGAAGGCAATCCGGCGTGTCGACTTCAGGTAGCGGGCGATGTTCGGCCGCGCCGCCACGGCGTCGTGCAGCGCAAACAAGGCGGGATACTGGGGCGCCAGGCGCGCCATGGCTTGCGGAAACGCATAGCGCAGGCCGGCCAGCATCTGGAACAGCGACAGGTCGCCATACGTGAGTTTTGCGCCCAGCAGATACTGGCCGCGGCTGTTCAGCAATACCTGCGTGAAATAATCGAGGTATTTGGGCAAACGTGTTTCGCGGAAATCCGCGCTGCGCAGCAAGGCCGCCTGTTTCTGCTCGTCATAATATTGGTTCATCGACAGCGGGTGGTGCGTGTCGTGCACTTCCGTGAGCCAGTCGGCCATCGTCAGCTGCAACTGGTTCAGCCACAGGCGGCCGCTTTCCGCGCGCGGCGCCAGGCCCAGGCGCCGGCCCAGGTACAGCAGGATATTCGTGGTCTGGCCGATCAGCACCTCGCCATCGCGCAGCACGGGCGGCGCGTAGGCGGCCTGTGGCGTGCTGTCGCCATCGAGGCAGGCCAGCACGGCGGGAACGCCTTGCCCCTTGCGTGCAGGCAAACGGGCGACATCGCGATAGTCGGCGCCCGCCTCTTCCAAGGCCAGCCGGATGAATTCTCCGCGTCCCTGTATCGTGGGCCAGTAATACAGTGCATACGCCATGCCAGCTCCTTGGATTTATATCAATGGCAACAGGCTTTCGCTTCCGTGTCACCGGCCAGCCCCAGGCTTTGCAGGATGGGACAATCGGGCTTGTCATCGCCGTGGCACGATTGCGCCAGGTGAGCCAGGGTATCGCGCATTTCCGTCAGTTCGGCGATGCGTGTATTCAGATCGGCGACGTGCGCCAAGGCGATGCCTTTCACGTCCGCACTGGCACGCTGGTCGTTTTGCCACAGCGACAGCAGTTCGCGGATTTGCTCCAGCGAAAAACCCAGCCCCCGCCCGCGCTTGATAAAACGCAAGGCGTGCAAGTCGTTCGGCGTGTAGATGCGGTAACCCGCGTCGCTGCGCGCGCTGGGTTTTAGTAAGGCAATGCTTTCGTAGTAGCGTATCATTTTTGCCGATACGCCCGTTTCACTGGCTGCCTGGCCGATATTCATCCTATGACTCCTTGGTATGCGCACTGCGGGCTTTCCACCGGCGCAGCAACAGGGCATTGCTGATCACGCTGACGGAACTGAAGGCCATCGCCGCGCCCGCCACCATGGGGTTGAGCAAGCCGAAGGCGGCCAGCGGAATGCCGATCATATTGTAGATAAAAGCCCAGAACAGATTCTGCCGTATTTTGCCGTAGGTGCGGCGCGAGATATCGATGGCGTCCGCCACCAGGGCCGGATCGCCGCGCATCAGGGTAATGCCGGCCGCGTGCATGGCCACGTCCGTGCCCGTCGACATGGCGATGCCCACGTCGGCAGCGGCCAGCGCGGGCGCATCGTTGATGCCGTCGCCCACCATGGCGACTTTCGCGCCCGCGCCTTTCAGCGCGACAATTTTAGCGGTTTTATCAGCCGGCAGCATTTTCGCCGCCACCGTGTCGATGCCCAAGAGCTTGCCGACGGCATCGGCGCTACCCTGGTTATCTCCCGTCAACATCACCGTGCGGATGCCCAGGCTGTGCAGATGGGCAATGGCCGCCTGCGCATTCGGCTTGACCTGGTCGCTGAAGGCGAACAAACCCAGCAGTTGTGTTCCCGAAGCCAGCCACGAGATCGTGTTGCCCGTATTTTCCAGAGACAAAGCCTGGGCCGCCAGCGGCGCCATGTCCACCTGCAACTCCTGCATCAGCCGTGTGCTGCCCAGTTTCAGTTCCAGGCCATCGACGTGGGCCGCCAGGCCGCGGCCCGGCAAGGCCGACAGGGCCGTGGCTGGCAAGGGTTCGATGTGGCGCGCGCTGGCCGCATCCAGCACGGCGGTGGCCAGGCTGTGCTCGCTGCCGCGCTGGATGCTGGCCGCCAGTTGCAGCAGCCGTGCGTCCTCGATGCCGTGCGCATGCAGGGCCGCCAGCGCAGGTTTGCCGATGGTCAAGGTGCCCGTCTTGTCAAACACGACGGTATTGACGGCGTGCGCCACTTCCAGCGCTTCCGCATCCTTGATCAGAATGCCGTAGCGGGCGGCCACGCCCGTGCCGGCCATGATGGCCGTCGGCGTGGCCAGGCCCAGCGCGCATGGACAGGCGATGACCAGCACGGCCACGGCATTGATGATGGCGTTCTCCAGCTCGCCGGTAGCGAACCACCAGCCCAGCATGGTCAGCAGCGCCAGCACCAGCACCACGGGCACGAAGATGGCGCTGACCTTGTCGACCAAGTGCTGGATGGGCGCCTTGGCCGCCTGCGCATCTTCCACCAGACGGATGATGCGCGACAGGGTCGTCTCGCCACCCACGGCTTGCGTGCGTACCAGCAACAAGCCATCGGCATTGATGGCGCCGCCCGTGACCTTGTCGCCCACATGCTTATCCACGGGCAAGCTTTCACCCGTGATCAGCGATTCATTGATCTGGCTGGCGCCTTCCACCACCACGCCATCGACGGCCACCCGTTCACCAGGGCGGATGAGCACCAGGTCGCCCACTTTTACCTGTGCCACAGGCAAGTCGATCTCGACGCCGTCGCGGCGCACGCGGGCCGATTCCGGACGCAGCACTTGCAGCGCGCGGATGGCCGAGGTCGTCTGGCGCTTGGCGCGGCTTTCCAGCCATTTGCCCAGCAACACCAGGGTGATGACGACAGCCGACGCCTCGAAATACAGGTGCGGCAGCATCTCACCCGCCGTCAACCATTGATAGACGGACAAGCCATACGCGGCGCTCGTTCCCAGCGCCACCAACAAGTCCATATTGCCGCTGCCGGCGCGCGCCGCTTTCCAGCCCGCCTTGTAAAATCGCGCGCCAAAGTAAAACTGCACGGGCGTGGCCAGGGCGAATTGCAGCCAGCCGGGCAGCATCAAATGGATGCCGGCCCACTCTAGCAGCATGGGCAACATCAATGGGAAAGCCAGCACGGCTGCAAAAGCCACTTTCATGCCATCACGGTTGGGCGCGGCAACAGGCGCGCTGGCCTGACTGACGGCGGGCACCGTGGCGGCATAGCCAGCCTTGTCGATGGCGGCGATCAGGGTGCCTGTCTCCAGGCCGCCCGTCACCTTGATGCGCGCGCTTTCCGTAGCCAGGTTGACGCTGGCGGCCAGCACGCCCGGCACCTTCAGCAAGGCTTTTTCCACCCTGCCCACGCACGAGGCGCAGGTCATGCCGGCAATGTTCAGGTCAATCTCGCGCTGCGCTACCGTATAGCCAGCCTTTTCCACGGCCGCCTGCAAGGTGGCCAGCGGAATTGGCGTGCTGGACGTGACCTTGGCCACTTCGGTGGCCAGGTTGACGCTGGCCTGGGTCACGCCGGGCACGGCGACCAGGGCCTTTTCCACGCGGCCCACGCACGAGGCGCAACTCATGCCTTCGATGGCCAGTGCCTGAGCATGCGCGGCGGCGAGATGAGATGCGGCGGGAGCGAGTGCACTCTGGTTCATGGCAGATCCTGTACGAAAGATTAACGAATAGGGTCAGGATCTGCTATCCCATGATGGGAAGGTCAAGCCCTATTTGTCAGGTGTGCCGGATTTGCTGGAAACAGCTTAGCGCACCACGCAGTCGATGGCGGCAGGCTTGCTGCCGCCTGCAGCGCTGCCTGAGCTCGATGGTGAGGCTGAAAAGACTGGCGGCGGCGTGAACTTGATGCCGGGATTGACGGGCAGCAACACGGGCGGCTGCCTGATGTTGGGCGTGAAACCGAACTGGCCGGCGGCGATATCGAGCGTGCCGCCTGGATTGCTCACCACGATTTGTCCGGTGGTCACCGACGTGTACAGCCCTGGCGCAAGGGTCGGCCCTGCCGGTGATCCCGTTTTGGGTAGCGACGAGCCTGGTGCCGCATAGCCACCGGCGCTGACATACTCGGCAGTGAAATACGTGCCGCGGATGCCGATGGTGGCGACCGGCGTCTTCATCTCGAAGCGCTCCTTGTTGCGCTTGCCCAGCAGGCCCGACAGCGAACGCAAGCCTCCCTTGACCAGGTTGAACGAGGCCCGGTCGCCGTCGGGCTGATCGGCCTGGTAGGCGAACTGCTCGACCACGAAGGTGGTACCAGGCTTCAGGGTGATCTCGCTGTTGTCGATGAATTTCACCAGGGCATAGGTGTTTTTCTCCGTCACCAGCGTATCGCCAGCCTCCACCTCGGACTTGAGCGACAATATCTTGACCTTGCCGTCGGCCTTTTTCGCCATCATCGGCCCGCTCAACTGCGTCACCGTGCCCGCCACTTGGGCGAACGCATGCAGGCTGATGCTCATCAGCACCAGCCACAGCATGGCGCCGGCCAGCATCGACCTAGTTGCAATAATTCTTCTTGATACCATTTTGAGGATCATCTGTTGCTTTCTTCGTCGATTCTTTGGAGGTGGCGCTCGCCAGCAGTGGCGTGGTCACGTTGTTGGGCGTAGTGAGCTGGTTGAGCGGGTTGTATTGCTCGCTGAACGCAGGCACGGTATTGCCGGCGCGGATGATGGTGCTTGGCGGCACCACCGGCGTCGTCACCGGCTGGGCCACCAGCACCGAGGCCGGCACGTTGACCCGGCCATTCGGCGCCAGCAGCGACACGGGCGCGCCGCGGCTGTTGATGCGCACGGTCTCGGCGGCGGTCAGGTCGCCGTTTTTCGCCAGCACGGCGATGCGGCCCGTGGCCTGCACATCGAGTCTGGCTGCGCCGGCAAAGGTGACGCCGGTACCGGCCGTGACCGCGATGGCGCGCGCCGCATTGACGTGCGCGCCGTCGCCGAAGGCCACGTCCGTGCTGGCGTCGACGGTGACGTCGTTGCCGCTGATGGCACCCTGCACATTGACGGTGCTGTGTGCGATCAAGCTCACATTGCCACCATTCGCAACGATATTGCCAGCCGTGATGCCGCCGGTGTTGTCGATGACGATATTGCCCGCGCCAGTGGTCAGCGTTCCCAGGGTCAAGGTGCCGGGCGCCGAGGTATTGTTCAGCGCAATGCCGCCCCCTGCACTATTGCTGGCAGTAAAACTGCTTAGCTGGTTACCCGCATGGTCCAGCACGATGCCATTTTTCGCCTGCGCCGTCAGGCTGCTGGCGAGCAGCGCACCGTCCTGGCCGATGGCGCCGTTCAGGGCGCTCAGCCGCACATCGTTCGCCGCCAGGCTGGCGAAGCGCAAGTCGCCATTCGCTTGCGTGATGGCCAGCTGGCCCGCCAGCCGGATGGCGCCGGCCGCCTGGCTGAAGCTGTTGGCGACGAGCAAGTTACCGTTGCCGCTCAGCATACCGCCGCCTTGCGCATAGCGCTGCGCCGACAGGCTGCCGTTCAGCAGCAAGCTGCCGCCGCTGATTTCCAGGCCGGCCAGGCCGCTCAGCGCGGAGAGGTCGAGCGCACTTTCACCGAGGGTCAGGCTGCCGCCCGTCAGCAGCAAGCCCGTTGCGGCATTCAAGTTTTTCAGGATGGTGTTGCCGGCCGCCGCACTGTAGGTGACGATGCCCTTGCTGTTGCTAAAGTCGACAGCCAGCACGTTCGCGCCTTCCGGCACCACGCCGCCGTCCCAGTTGGCGGCATCGCTCCACAAGCCGTTGCCACTGCCGATCCAGGTGGACAATTGCTTTTGCGCAATCGTTGCCTGCGCCGTGCCGCCCGTCGTCTCCAGCGTGTAGTTGCCCGCATCGGCGCCGGCCAGACGGAAACCGCTGGCCGTCACCAGCTTGCCCGCGCCCGCGTTCTTGTCGGCAAAGCTGCCGCTGCCGCCCACCACGCTGACCACATCCTGGCCCAGCACGCCGTTCGCCGATGCGCTGACGGCTGCACTGGCAGTGCCGTCATACACTTTGCCGGCGGCGCTCAGGCCTGCCAGCGTCAGGCTGGCGGGCGTAATGCTGGCCAGCAAGCCTGTGGGCAAGACGATGAAGTAATTGCCCGCATCGGCGCCCGTCAGCGTCGCGCCGCTCAGCTGCACAGCCTTGGCCGCGCCCACGTTTTTGTCCGCAAAGCTGGCAACGACCGAGGCCGTCAAGCTGTCGCCGGCGAGGCGGTCATCGCCCAGAAGGCTCAACTGCGCGCCCGTCGTGCCATCGTAGACCTTGTTGCCGGCCACGCCGGACAGGTTCAGCGCGCGCGCGCCGATATCGGCCGTGGTACTGCCAGCGTAGTCGTAAAGCACATAATTGCCCGCATCGGCGCCCGCCAGGTGCCCCGTCGCCACCTGGTAATCGACGCTCTTGCCGCTGCCCGCATGCTTGTCACGGAAGCTGCCCAGCAAACCGGCCATGCTGACCTGGTCGCCAGTCACCAGGCCTTCAAAATACCCATTCAGGGCCGCTTGCAAGCTGCCGTCATAGACGCGGCTCTGCGCGCCCGTGACGCTATAGTTCAGCAGACGCGGCGTGATGTCCGCCGTGCCGTCCAGCGTACTTGCGGCCAGGCTGTAGTTGCCCAGGTCATTGCCGCCCAGGACCAAGCCGCTGGCATGCACGGCCTTGCCGCTGCCGGCGTTCTTATCGAGGAAGGCGGTGCTGCCGCTGATGCTGAGGTTGTCGCCCGCCACCACGTTACCCAGCACAAAACTGGCGCCGTCGTAGCCCAGCGTGCCGTCATACACCTTGCCATTGCCGCCCATGCTCACCGTCAGCGCGCGCGGCGTGATGGCGAAGGTCGTCGTGCCGCCCAGGCTGATGTCGTACTTGGTCGACCACAGGCCCGTCGCTGCATAGTTGCCCACATTGCGCGCGTTGCCATACCCGAGGCTGCCATTCACGCCGGCATCGCCATCGAGCAGTCCCACATAGGCGATCGAACCGAGGAAGGCGGCCAGCTGGCCATCGTAGACCTTGCCCGTGGCATTGCCCGAGAGGTTCACTTGCAGCTGCTTCAGGAAAACCTTCAGCATCGGCGTCGTATAGCCTTCATAGATGCGCCATACGCTGCTGAAATTGTAGTCATTGAAGCTGCCTTGCTGTTGCATCTGCGCCGTGCTGCGGCCGCTGGAGCCGCCACCACCGGTCTGCACCAGCGACGTTTCGTAGTTGAAAAAACCAAAGCTGAACGGGGAACCGGCAGACACGCGGCCCACTACCGCGCCGACTGTCGCGTAGCCGTCACCGGTCACGGCGCCACTGCTGAAGACATGGCTGACGCTGCCCGTACTTTCACCGACCAGTCCGCCCATGTTTTCCCTGACCAGGATGGAATCGGCAATGCCTGCCCGGCCCACGGCGCCGCTGGCATAGGCGTCATTGATGCGGCCGCCGTTCAGGCCCACCAGGCCGCCGATGCTGCGCGCGCCACTGACATTGCCGGTGGCATACGATTGGCTCAGCGCGCCCTGGTTGTTGCCCACCAGGCCACCGATCATTTCACGCGCGCCCGTCACCACGCCGGTGGCGTACGAGGTCGCGATGCTGGCGCCAGACACATTCCATCCCGCCAGGCCGCCGATGGCGCCGCCGTTGTCGGCATTCACGCCGGTGACGGCGCCGCTGCTGGCCGACAGCGTGATGGCGCCGCCGTTGCTGCCCACCAGACCGCCGACATTGCGCTGGCCGCTGACGGCCATGCTGCTGTTCACGTTGTCGATCGTGCCGGTGACGACCTCACCCGCCAGCGCGCCCACGTTGGCCCTGCCGGCGACGCTGCCGCCGCTCAGGGTCAGGTTGCGCAAGGTGCCGCCCTGCACGCTGCCGAACAGGCCTGCCGCCGAACTTGGCGCCAGGCTGCGGTCGATTTTCAAATTACTGAGCGTAAATCCGCCGCCATCGAACACGCCGGAAAAACCGTTGCCGCCGCCGGCGATCGGCACAAAACCCTGGCCATTGTTCCAATTCACGGTGTCGCTGGCGTCGATATTGCCGGCCAGGCGATAGCTATTGCCAAGGCCAAGGCTGGCGATGCCTTGCAAACCATAGATATCGGCGATCAGATAGGGGGAGGACGTGCCGCCGTTGCCACCGGCCACGCGCAGGAAACTGGCGCCGCTACCGATGGAAAAGTTTCTGGCGCTCAATCCTGGCAGGGCCGCCGCGTTTTGCACCCAGCTGCCGCCGTCCAGCACAAAGCTGCCGCCCACCGTCACGGCGCCCGTGGCCGTAATGGCGGAACCTGAATTGATGCGCAGGTCGCCCGCCGTAGCGAGCGCATCCGAGATGCCGATGCCGCCCGTATTCGTGCCGTCGCCGATGGTCAGTTTTGAGGCCGAGATACCAGCCAGCTCCATCGCGTTCAAACTCAGGGTCGTGCCAGATTTGGTACCCAGGTCGATGCTGCGCGCACCGCTCAAGGGCTTGATGATGACATTCGCGCCGCCCGCCGTGCCGCCGACATCGATGCCGCCGGCTAGGGTAATATTGTCGGCCTGCAAGGTCACCGTCTGGCCGGCGATGCCGCTGCCGGTGAGCTGCTTGGCGCCGCCCGACAGGCTGATGCCGCCCAGCGCAACATTTGCGCGCAAGCTCAGATTACCATTGCCGACATTGACCGCAGCGGCCCCCGCCACACTGGCACCGGATAGCGAAATATTGCCGCCATTGCTGGTGATGGACGCGCTCAGGTTGACGTTCGATCCCGGGCCATAGTTGGCGCCGCTGCTGGCATCGTTGGCGGACAAGGTCACATTGCCGCCGTTGGTGGTGATGGCCGCATACACATTGATCGTCTCGCCGGCCGTGGCACTCAGGCCAATGCCGGGATTGAGCATATTCACGGCACTGCTGAAATTGATGCGGTGCTGGGCCTGCAAGATTACATTGCTGCTGGCGGCGGAAATGGTATCGGCGCCGATGCTGGTGCTGCTGGCGGGCAGGCCCTCCATGAACTGATCTACGTCTTCGAGGCTGCCGCCACTACCCTGCACGACATCGATATCGAATGGGTCTAGCAGCCAGCTACCGCGCTTGCCTCTGCCGGAGCGGGCGCTGGTATCGACGCGGATGCCTTCGACCGCCAGGTGATAGCCCGAAGTTTCCACGAAGCCGCCGTCGCCGCCCTGCGCACCGCCGCGCGCGGAAATGCTACCGTGCGCCTGGGCCGATTCATTGCCCCAGGCGATGACTTTGCCGCCGTTGCCGCTGTTGACGGCATCGGCGGCCACGCTGGCGTCCTTGCCGATGAGCACCTGGCGCGCATTCTGCACGGCCGCGTTCTTGCCCTGGTATTCACCGCCCAGCAAGACCGTGCCGCCGCCCGTGGCGCCGCTGGCGTCGATTGTCGCATTGCCCAGCAAACCTACCTGCTCGCCCAGCACCATGACCTCGCCGCCCTTGCCAGCCGCGCCCGTGGCGCTGGTGACGCTGCCCGCTTCGAGCAGCGTCTTGCCGCTGGCCTTGAGCACGATCTTGCCGTGCTCGCCGACGACGGCGCTATTCGCGTCGAGCACGCCGCGCTGGCTGACCAGCGCGCCGGCCATGCCGATGCTGCCGCCCTGGGCGATGATCTGCCCCAGGTTCAGGGCGTGGTCGTTGGGTGCCGAGACCAGCACGCGCAATTGCGGATTGCCGGGGTCGGCCAGCTGCACACTGCGCCCGGCCGCCAGGATCACCTCGCCGTTCGGCGCCGTGATCAGCCCAGTGTTTTCCACATTCGGCGCGATCAGCAGTACTTGCCCGCCCTTGCCCGCATTGATCACGCCCGCATTGCTGACGCCACCGGACACGCTGCCGGCCATAAACTGGCGCTTGCCGGCCAGGAAGTCCTCGTTCGTCATGCCCAGGCTGGAGGCCACCAACCCATTCACGTCCACTTTCGCCCCCTGGCCAAAGACGATGCCGTTCGGGTTGATCAGGAAGACCTTGCCATTCGATTCGAGCGCTCCCAGGATCTTGCTGGGGTCTTGTCCCGTGATGCGGTTGAGCACGGCACTATTGCCGTTTTGCTGGATGAAGCGCGTGATTTCGCCCGCATGGATGGAAAAGCTTTGCCAGTTGATGATGGTGTTGGGCGTATTCGTGATCGAGAATACATTGCCCTGCTGGTTGAACGTCGCCTGTCCATGGACTACCTGCGGCAAGGCGGGATTGGCTTGCGCCACGCCGAAACAGCCGGCCAGCAGCAGCGCCAGCGCCGTGCGGCGCAAGGGCGGCGAATGAGGCTGCGTCAGGACGAAAACGGAGGCGTGCTGGACGTGATTGTGCATGGTGTTCATCCTGATGCTAGTAGGCCAAGGCGAGGCGGAAATGCAGGCGGTTGGCGCCCCGCTGTCCCGTGTCGCCGCCATTGACGACATGGGCGTAATCGAGTTGCAGATTGGCGTAACGGCTGAGCAGCAACCGCAGGCCGAGGCCGCCGCTGCTGATGCCTTGCGAAGCGCTTTCGCCGGGCAGCGCATGGTTGCGGCGCAGCCAGGCCGTGTCATAGAACGCCAGCGCGCGGCATTGGTAAGCGAGCGCCTGGCCGCACCAGTTCGGCGTGTACAGTTCCAGGTTCAGGTTGACGCCCGAGTCATTGGCCACCTCGCGCTCGGCAAAGCCGCGCACGGACGCGGCGCCGCCGGCGCCGAACTGCTCGCCCGGCACCAGCGCGTCCGGCGTGACCTGCGCATTGACCAGCGCGCGCCATTGCCAGTCGCCGGCCAATACACGCCCCGAGCTGGCGCTCAGGCGCACGGTGTTGTAGGCCGCCTTGGCGTGCGCACGCACGCGATCGAAATCGGCTTGCGCACCGTGTTTGCCACCTGGAATGTTATGCGCGAACGTGACCGCCACGCTGGTCTCGCCCGTGGGCAAGGTCCAGTTGCCGATGTAGCTGACGCTGAGCGGGTGCACGCTGACGTCGGCGCCCAGTTCCATGCCAAACAGCTGCACGCTGTTGCGGTAAGCCTTGTAATCGATGCCATACACGAGCTTGGGTTCGAAATCGCCGCGGCGGGCAAAGTTCTGGTTGTAGCGGATGCCGGCCATGCTGCCCTGGCCGCTCACGGCCAGATCGAAAATACCGGCCGAAATGCTGCCCGAATCGACGTTCGAGTAGCTGGCAAAAAAATCCATCGAGTCGCCCAGCGCATACAGCGGCAAGTGGTAGCCGGCGCCATATACGCCCACCTTGTCCGGCTTTTCCAGGCTGCTCGTGTATTGCAGGCTGGCGACCTGATCGCGCCCGAACAGGTTGGCATGCTGCAGCACCACGCCCACGTGCGTCTTGCCCGTCTGCGCATTGCCCGTGTTGTCCACGTTGAGCATGGCTTTCCAGGGCTTTTCATCGGCCACCGTGACGATGGCGTCGATGGCGCCCGCCGGCTCGTCGGCCTGCAGGCGCACTTCAATCTTGCGCGCCGGGTTTTCATTGGCCAGCTTCAGGCTTTGCGACAGGGCCGGCAAGTTCGGCGTCTCGCCCTCGCGCAGGGACGGCAAGGCGCGCCGCACGTTGGCCTCGTCTACATGCGCGTTGCCGCTGATGGCGAGCTTGCCAAGCGGCGTTTGCAGCACGCTCAGGCGCACCACGCCCCGTTCCAGCTCCTGCTCGGGCAATTGCACCTGCACGGCGCTGTAACCACGCGCGCGGTAGGCCCCCTCCAGCGCCTCGACGGCGCGGGCAATGTCGGAAAAATCGCGCTGTGCTCCCGTAAAGGGCGCCAGCAGGGCTTGCACCTGCGCTTGCGTGAGCAGGGTGTTGCCCTGGACGTCGAAGCGACGGATCTCGAAGCGCGGCACGCCGTCCTCCTGCATGGCAGGAGCAGCATCATCCATGGAAATGGAAACGGCAGCGCCCGCGGCGCCGACAGCGAACAGCAGCGCGGAACCCGCAAGCAGGTGCACCAAACGATATGTCATGTGTAGGATTTCTTGTGTAACCGGACAAGCGCGCGGCCCGCAGGCGCCTGCATATCCGGCAATGGATTGAAGGCAAATTTTAGACGGCTTTTAGTATCCAGTCAGAAATTTCTAACATTTCTCCCTGATTTTTATCGCAGCGCAGCAATCAGTGTGCCCACAATGCTGAAAAATGCCCCCATTGCGTGCATTTCCCGCCACCACGGCAGGCTTACTTGCTATTTAATACGGTCACGCCGTCCCAGTCGGCAGGCGGTGGCAGGCTGCGATAGCGCTCCAGGCGTGCCGCGTACAGGTGGTACAGGCTGTCGTCGGGAAAGTCCGCCTGCAAGCGTGCGAGCTGCGCGCCAGCGGCCGCCCAGTCGCGCACGCGCAGCCAGGCCAGCACCGCGTGCCAGCGCTCGAGCTGCGCCAGCTCTGCCACGTCGGCGTCGACCAGCAGGCAGCGCGGCTCGAAGATGGCCACCGCTTCCTGCTTGCCCAGCACGCGTATGCGATCGAGTTCGCGATAGACAAAGTCCGGCGCGGCGGCGCGCGTGGCGGCGCCCACGACGATGCCCACACCATACAGCTTGCTGGCGCCTTCCAGGCGCGCGGCCAGGTTGACGCTATCGCCCATCACCGTATAGGCGCGGCGGATGCGCGAGCCCATGTCGCCCACATGCATGGCTCCCGTATTGATGCCGATGCCGATGCGCAGCGCCGGCCAGCCGCGCGCGCAAAACTGCTGGTTCAGCCGCGCCGCGCTACCCTGCATCAGCAAGGCGCTGGCCACGGCCCGGCTGGCGTGATCGCGAAAGGCGACGGGCGCGCCCCAGAACGCCATCACGGCGTCACCGATGTATTTGTCCAGGGTGCCGCCATGGCTGTCGCGGATATCTTCCGACATGGCCGTCAGGTATTCGTTGATGTACTCGCGCAGCGCGGCCGGCGCCAGCTGCTCGGAAATGGCCGTGAAACCGCGTACGTCGGCAAACAGCACCGTCAGTTCGCGGTTCTCGCCCTCCATGGTGTAGCGGCGCGGATTGTCGGCCATCTCGGCCACCAGCTCGGGCGCCACATATTCGCCGAAGCGCGCCACCAGCGCGCGGCCCTTGCGCACCTCGAAAAAATAGCCCCACGCCAGGTTGACGATGAACAGCGCGACGATCAGCAACAGCAGCACGGCGCCGCCCAGCACCAGGTCGTGCACGGCGTACAGGTACAGGTTGATGGCGATGACAGCCGCCAGCGCGCCCAGGGTAGCGAGCATCACCCCGGCTGGAGGCAGCACGGCCAGGGCGCCCGCCAGCAGCAGGCCAAACAGCACGATCTGCACCAGTTCGAGCGCCAGCGCGTAGTCGGGCCGCGCCTTGAAGCGCCCGTCGAGCATGGACTTGATCAGGTTGGCGTGCACCTCCACTCCCGGATACTCGGCATTCACGGGCGTGGCGCGGATATCGTTCAAGCCGGGCGCCGTAGTACCCACCAGCACGATGGCCCCCTTCAGCAGTGCGGGCGCAACGCTGCCGGCCAGCACATCGGACGCCGACACATAGCGGAAGGCGCCGCCAGCGGGGCCGCCAGCGCCGCGGTACTGCACCGTGGTGCTCAGGGCTTCGCCCACCGGTATCGCCAGCGCGCCGCGCGGCGTGAACAGCATGATGTGTTCGAGTCCGCCGTTGGCCAGTTCGCGCGCCGACAGGGTATCGGCCGTACCCGCAAAACGGGGGGCGATGGCGCGCGCCTGCAGGTAGACGGCCACGGTGGCCAGCGACAGCGAAGGGTAATAGCCGTCGCCGATGCGCTGCAACAGGGTCGAGGAACGCACCACCCCATCGGCATCGGTCAACGCCGTGAAGATACCGGCGCCTTGCGCGGCCGCCTGCAGGGGCGCGATATTGGCTTCGTAGCCATGCGCCACGTAGGCCGTGACGCTGCGCCCGTTCAAATCGGCCACGGTGAAGGCCGGCTTGGGCAGCACGCCCTTTCTTTGATGCTCCGACACGCTGTAGCCCAGCACGACGGGTTGGCCGCGCATGGCCTCGGCAAACAGGCCGTCGTAGTCCATGGCCGGGCGCAGTTTTTCCAGCTGCGCCGGCAAGCCGGCCACGCCGGCCAGTTCGCCGCGCGCCAGGCCTTGCAGCACGGCGTAGCCGGAACTGGTGTCGGCTTCGGGAAACGAGATATCGAAGCCCAGCGCGGCCACGCCGTAATGGCCGGTGAGCTGGCGCACCAGGCGCGCCTGAATGTCGCGGCTCCAGGGAAAGCGGCCCACGCGGGCCAGGCTTTGCTCGTCGATGTCGACGATGACGATGCGGCGCTCGAGCTGCGGCTTTTCCGCGCGCATGCGCCAGTCGCCCAGCATGGCGTCAAGGCGCGCGATTGTGTCGTTGCCGGCCAGGCACAGGATGGCGGCGCTGATGGTCAGCACCACGCCCAGCAGCGACCGCGCCCCATGCTTGCGCAAGGCCAGTAAAGGTTTCAAGGGGTATAGCCTGGAATGGCCGCCTCGTCGATGGCATCGATCTGGCTCGGATGCAGGTGCTTTTCAGCGAAGGCCATATAGACTTTGCTGCGGATGAAAACGTCGAACAGCTCGGGGTCGATATGCCCGTTCAGGCTGAAGTTGCCGAGGATGCGCAAGGATTCGGACAGCGACTTGCCCTTTTTGTAGGGCCGGTCGCGCGCCGTCAGGGCCTCGAAAATGTCGGCGATCGCCATCAGCCGCGCCGGCACCGACATCTGCTCTTTCGTCAGCCCGCGCGGGTAGCCCTTGCCATCCATGCGCTCGTGGTGGCCGCCCGCATATTCGGGCACCTTCTGCAGGTGCTTGGGCCAAGGCAGCGCTTCGAGCATGCGGATCGAGACGCTGATATGGTTGTTGACGATGGCCCGCTCGGCCGCCGTCAGGGTGCCGGCGCGGATCGTCAGGTTTTCCATCTCGTCGGCGTCGAGAAAATCGCGCAGTTCGCCATCGGCCGCGCGCCAGCGGCGCCTGGCGATCTGCCGCACGCGCTCCTGGTCGGCCTGCGCCATGCTCTCGCCGCCGATGTTCACCGTGCGGATGAAGTCGCGCTCTTCGCGCAGCGCCGCCTGCTCCTGCGCCAGCGCGCGGGCAATCGCATCCTTGCGTTCCGGCTGCGCCGCCTGCAGGCGCAGGGCGGCAATTTCGGCGTCGCGCAGCAGCACTTCGTAGCGCGTGTCGATCAGGGCGATGCGATCAAAAATGGTTTCCAGCTTGGTGGCCTTGTCGACTACGTGCACGGGCGTGGTGATCTTGCCGCAATCGTGCAGCAAACCGGCCAGCCACAGCTGCTTGCGCTCGTTGTCGCTGAGCCGGAAATCGGCCAGCGGGCCGCTTTCGGTCGCATGTGCGGCGTCGGCCAGCAGCATCGTCAGCTCGGGCACAAACTGGCAGTGCCGCCCCGTGTAGGGCGACTTTTCATCGATGCCGATATTGATCAGGGTAACCAGCGATTCGAGCAGCTCTTCCAGCTGCGCAATGAGCAGCTGATTCGTCAGCGCCACGCCCGCCTGCGCGGCCAGCGCCTCGATGAAGCGCTGGTCGGTGGAAGAAAAGGCGCGCACCTGGCCAGTTTCCCCATCCTTGGCATTGACCAGCTGCAGCACGCCGATCAAATCGCCTTCATGATCGCTCATGGGCACCGTCAGGATCGATTGCGTGTGGTAGCCATGGTGACGGTCAAACTCGCGCATGCCGGAAAAATTGAAGCCCTCGTCGCGGTAGACGTCGGCGATATTCACGCTGCGGCGCATGTTCGCCGCGTACGCGGCCACCGACGCCAGGTTGGGCTGGCCCGCGCCATCGAACAGGGGCACGCCCGGCAAGCCCATGTCGCCCCCCTGCACGATGCCCAGACTGTCGTTGACACTGATGTAGAACGCCAGCTGGCGGCCCTCGGCCATGGGCCGGTACAGGGTGGCGCCATCGGCGCCGCTCATGCTTTTTGCCAGCAGCACGATGCGCTGCAACAAGGCGCCGATATCGTGCCCCTCGCCGCCCAGGCCGTGGCCAAGCGCGACACTGAGTTCGGTCAATTGCTCCAGTCTGTGGGCGATTTTCTCAGGGTGCAACTGAGGCATGTTGATGGCAATCAGGTAATGGGCAAGCAAAAAAAGGGGAAGTCGGCAAGCGCCAGTGTAACGGCCACCCTGCGCACTGTACATTACTTAGTTACAACAAAATGAAATAACTTTCCGTATCGCAACACACATAAATGTTGCCGCCAATTTCATTAATTAGAATAGAATCAACAATAATTACACAGTAACAAGGTACTGAATGAAATTCACGTTCAGGGGCGTGCGCGGCTCCATCCCCTCCCCCGGCCCGCGCACGGCGCGCTATGGCGGCAACACCACGTGCATCGAAGTACGCACCGACAACGATAGCCTGATCATTCTCGATGCGGGCAGCGGCATCTTCTCGCTGGCGCAGCAACTGCCGCCCGGCCTGCCGGTCGACGCGCACGTCTTCATCACGCACAGCCACTGGGACCACATCCACGGCCTGCCCATGTTTAGCCCCCTGTTCGTGGCAGGCAACCGCATGCGCCTGCATGGCGCGCACGATGCCGTCGCCGGACGGGGCATCGAGCACGTGATGGCGGTGCAGCTGCAAGACAGCTATTTTCCCGTCAGCGAAGCGGCCATGGCGGCCAGCATCGAGTACCGTACCCTGGCGCCCGGCGAAACCGTCGAGGTGGGAGGTGCATGCGTGCGCGGCGTGGAAATGAACCATCCGGTGATCAACCTCGGCTACCGCATCGACTGCGGCGGCGCCTCGCTGTTTTTCAGCGGCGACCATGAACCGTTCTACAACCAGCATCCGCCCGGCCATGCCGACCATGCGGCCTGCGCGCAGCGCAATGTGCAGCGCCAGGGCGGCATCGACGCCATGGTCGCCGGCGTCGATGCCCTGATCATGGACTGCTCGTACACGCGCGAGGAGTACCCGGCCAAGCAGGGCTGGGGCCACGGCACCTTCGACGCCGCCTTCGACCTGGCCCTGCGCTGCCGCGCGCGGCGCCTGTACTGCACCCACCACGAGCCGACCCGCAGCGACGAGCAGCTCGAAGCCGTCTTTGCCGACGTGATGGGCCGCTATGCTAGCCGCCTGGACGGCCTGCAGGTGTTCCTCGCCTGCGAGGGACTGACGGTGGAACTGGCCGGCGCATAAAAAAAAGGAACCTCGCGGTTCCTTTTTTTTACATGCGCTCAGTTGGCCCAAGGCCACCTTACATGATGTGGCGGCCAATCCACCAGGCAACTGCGGCGACAAACGCGGAAGCGGGAATCGTGAAGATCCAGGCCCAGACGATGTTGCCCGCCACGCCCCAGCGCACGGCCGACATTTTTTGTGCCGAGCCGACACCGACGATGGCGCCCGTAATGGTGTGCGTGGTCGACACGGGAATGCCCAGCGCCGTCGAGACGAACAGGGTGATCGCGCCACCCGTTTCGGCGCAGAAGCCGCCGACGGGTTTCAACTTGGTGATCTTCTGGCCCATGGTCTTGACGATGCGCCAGCCACCGAACAGGGTGCCGAAGCTGATGGCCGTGTAGCACGAGATGATGACCCACAGCGGCGGCATGGCGTCAGCCGCGTTCGAGTAGCCGGCGGCGATCAACAGCATCCAGATGATGCCGATGGTTTTTTGCGCATCATTGCCGCCGTGGCCCAGGCTGTAAGCCGCCGCCGATACCAGTTGCAGGCGGCGGAACCACTTGTCGACCTTGCGCGGCGTCGAGCGCACGAATATCCACGACACCATCAGCATCATGATGGAGCCGAACACGAAGCCCAAGACGGGTGCGATCACGATGAAGGCCACGGTTTTCCACAGGCCGGCCGCGACCAGCGCGCCCGTGCCGGACTTGGCGACAGCGGCGCCCACCAGGCCGCCGATCAGCGCGTGCGAGGACGACGAGGGAATGCCGTAGTACCAGGTAAACAAATTCCAGAAGATGGCGCCCATCAGCGCGCCGAAGATCACGTACTGGTCGATCACTGCCGGGTCAATCGTGCCCTTGCCCACCGTGGCGGCCACGGTCAGCTGGTGGAACACGAAAATGGCGACGAAGTTGAAGGTGGCGGCCATGGCAACCGCGGTCTGCGGTTTCAATACACCCGTCGAGACCACCGTGGCGATCGCGTTGGCGGCATCGTGGAAGCCGTTCATGAAGTCAAACAGCAGCGCGAGGACGATCAACAGGCCTAGCACGTAGATGCTGATTTGTATGGTCATTATAGTTTCTTTTCTGATTCTGGTTCAGGACAGGCCCAACGCTTACGCGTTTTCGACGATGATGCCTTCGATAATATTGGACACATCTTCGCAACGGTCGGTCACGGTTTCCAGAATTTCGTAGATCGCTTTCAGCTTGATCAGGTTGCGCACGTCCGGTTCGTCGCGGAACAGTTTGGACATCGCGGCGCGCATCACGTGATCGGCATCCGATTCCAGGCGGTCGATCTCTTCGCAGATGGCGACGATCTTGCGCGAGTTGTCCATGTTATGCAGCATGGCGACGGCGTCGCGCACTTTTTCGGTACAGGCCAGCACCAGTTCGGCCAGGCGTTTGGCTTCCGGCGTGACGGCTTTCAGATCGTACAGCGAGACGGTTTGCGCCGCGTCTTCCAGCAGGTCGAGGATGTCGTCCTGGCGCGTGATCAGTTGATGGATGTCGTCGCGGTCGATCGGCGTGATAAAGGTCTTGTGCAGCATTTCCACGGTGGCGTAGGTAACTTTGTCCGCCTGTTTCTCGATGCTTTCGATCGCATGCACGCGGTTTTCCAGGTCGTCGAAATTGGTCATCAGGCCCAGCATTTCTTTAGCGCCCTTGACGCACAGTTCCGCGTGCTGGTTAAACAATTCAAAAAACTTGCCCTCAGTGGGCATCAAGCGTCCAAACATGTCATTCTCCGTTAAGCATTGAGTCGTGTTATTTACTACAGAAAGCCGCCCCGTATGAGGGGGCGGCCAATGGAATATCAGTGCTGCTGAGTCTTAATCGCCTTGGTAAAGCGCCAGGCCACCACTGTAATTGCCAAATTTGGTGTACTGCCCCATGAAGGTGAGGCGGATGCTGCCGATCGGACCGTTACGCTGTTTACCGATGATGATTTCGGCCGTCCCCTTGTCTGGCGAGTCGGGGTTATACACCTCGTCACGGTAAATGAACAGGATCACGTCGGCATCCTGCTCAATAGCGCCCGATTCGCGCAAGTCCGACATCACGGGACGCTTGTTCGGGCGTTGCTCGAGCGAGCGGTTCAGCTGGGACAGCGCGATCACGGGACAACCGAGTTCTTTCGCCAGCCCTTTCAAGCCCCGCGAAATCTCGGAAATCTCCGTGGCGCGGTTATCGCCAGGGGAGTTGGCCGACATCAGTTGCAAGTAATCGACGATGATCAGGCCCAGCTTGCCGCACTGACGCGACAAACGGCGCGAGCGGGCGCGCAACTCGATCGAGTTCAACGCGGGCGTTTCATCGATGTACAACTGCGCGTCGTTCATCTTTTGAATCGCATTCGTCAGGCGCGGCCAGTCTTCGTCGTTCAGGCGGCCCGTGCGCAGGCGGTGCTGGTCGAGCTGGCCGACCGAGCCCAGCATACGCATGGCCAGCTGGGCGCCGCCCATCTCCATCGAGAACACGGCCACGGGCAAGCCGCTGTCGATGGCCACGTTTTCGCCAATGTTGACGGAAAACGCCGTCTTGCCCATCGAAGGACGGCCCGCCACGATCACCAGGTCGCCCGGCTGCAGACCGGAGGTCATGCGGTCCAGGTCGATGAAACCGGTGGGCACGCCCGTGATTTCACTCTGGTTGTCGCGGCTGTACAGCTCGTCAATACGCTCGACCACCTGCGTCAGCAGGGGCTGGATAGCGGTCCAGCCTTGGGCGCCGCGCGCGCCTTCTTCGGCGATGGCGAAAATCTTCGATTCGGCTTCGTCAAGCATCTGCTTGACTTCCTTGCCTTGCGGGCTGAAGGCCGTTCCGGAGATATCGTCGGCGACGGTGATAAGTTTGCGCAGCACGCCGCGGTCGCGCACGATCTCGGCATAACGCCGGATGTTCGCGGCCGATGGCGTGTTTTGCGCCATGGCGTTCAGGTAAGCGAGTCCGCCCACATCATCGGCCTTGCCGAGCTGGGTCAGGGTTTCAAAAACAGTAATGACATCGGCTGGCCTGGAGCCGTTAATCATCTTGACGATTTGTTCGAAGATGATCCGATGGTCATAGCGATAGAAATCCTCCGCATGCATGAAGTCGGCGATGCGGTCATACGCTGCATTGTCGCGCAGCAGACCACCGATAACGGATTGTTCTGCTTCGATCGAATGCGGCGGAATACGGAGGGAATCCAGTTGCGGATCAGAGGGGGCGTTCATGGCGCGAATTATACCCGCTTCGGCGTGCTGGCAAAAATAAAGGGCTGAAATTGAGCGAAAAAAAGGGCACAAAAAAGCCGGGCGAACCCGGCTTTTCATACTGCGGCAGCGCTTGCGGGCCAGGCCCGCAGACGATTACGCGTTCGCGTCTGGAACGACAGCGATAACAACTTCCACGACCACGTCGGTGTGCAGAGCAACCGAAACGTTGTGCTCGCCAACGATCTTCAGCGGGCCGGTAGGCATGCGGATTTGTGCTTTTTCAACAGCAAAACCTTGCTTGGTCAGCGCTTCAGCGATGTCGAAGTTGGTGACGGAACCGAACAGACGGCCATCGACGCCAGCTTTTTGAGCAACTTGAACGGTCAGACCGCTCAGTTTTTCGCCCTGGGCTTGCGATGCGGCCAGTTTGGCGGCAGCAGCTTTTTCCAGTTCGGCGCGCTTGACTTCGAATTCAGCCACAGCGGTAGCCGTAGCACGACGTGCCAGGCGTTGCGGGATCAGGAAGTTACGTGCGTAACCGTCTTTGACTTTGACGACTTCGCCGAGGTTACCGACGTTAACAACTTTTTCTAACAGAATGATTTGCATAGTTCTTCTCCAGGAATATCTGACCGATTAAGCGTGGTGCAGATCGGTGTATGGCAGCAGCGCGAGGAAGCGAGCGCGCTTGATTGCGGTGTCGACTTGGCGCTGGTAGTGCGCTTTGGTACCGGTCAGGCGTGCTGGCATGATCTTGCCGTTTTCTTGGACGAAGTCTTTCAGCGTGTCGACGTCTTTGTAGTCGACTTGCTCAACGTGAGCTGCGGTGAAGCGGCAGAACTTCTTGCGTTTGAACAACGGATTTTGCTGTTTGCGTTTTTCTTTAAGCTTGAGCTTATTTTTGTCGAACTTTTTACCGAATGCCATGTCAGGCTCCTGTATCTAAAATGCGCTAGTCGGGGTGACTGCACTAAAATCAATGATGTGAAACACCAAACTCTTGCTGTTGCGGCTCTTCCTCGCCAGGAAACCCGTGAACTGATAGACCCCGCCCAAGCTTGCCTGACTGAACCGGCCTGAAATTTCGCCAGCGGCTAGCGCGGCAACATCAAACTCGGTCAAACGGGCAATCCCTGCTTCCATCTGCTGCGAACTGTGTTGCAATACTGCATTCACAATCGGCAGCCCTGCCGGGGTATAGCGCAATATTTCGCGCTCGGCAATGATGGCGGTAACTTGTAGCTGGTTCAGCGCACGATCCTGGTCAAGAATTAAGCTGCTGCTGCGGCTGGAGCGGCTGCTGGTGCTTCGGTGCGGTGGCTTTTGGCCGCGTCTTCGCGTTGTACCGATTTCATCATCGGCGAAGGAGCTGTTTCAGCTTTCTTCATTTTAACGGTCAGGTGACGCAACACGGCATCATTGAATTTGAATGCTGTTTCCAACTCGACCAGGGTCTCGTTGTCGCATTCGATGTTCAGGCAGATGTAGTGTGCTTTAGGCAGCTTTTGGATCGAGTAAGCCATTTGACGGCGGCCCCAATCTTCCACGCGGTGAACCGAACCGCCGCGGGTGGTTACGCTGGCTTTGTAGCGTTCGATCATCGCGGGCACTTGCTCGCTTTGGTCCGGATGGACGATAAAGACTATTTCATAATGACGCATGCAAACTCCTTCAGGTCGGATTGATAATCGCCCACCCCGGCGTCAAGACGGGTGTGGGAAGGTCAGCCGAAGATTATAACCGCCTTTTGCAAACGTTTCAATCATTCCTTCAACAAGCGGCCCATGCACGGGCCTGGCCAGGCGCTTTTTCCTGTGCATTCCAGTATTTCGCACGAAATTCACGCAAATAAGGCAAATCCCCTTGCATAGTGGGCGATACTGTACAAAAATACAGACTGTTCATATAGACAGCATTTTAGTATGCACCCACCGCTCATGATCAAGCTGACAGCACGACAAGAACAAATCCTGAACCTGATCAAGGACGCGATTGAAAACACGGGTTTTCCTCCCACCCGTGCCGAAATCGCCAATGAACTGGGTTTCAAATCGGCCAATGCGGCCGAAGAGCATTTGCAGGCCCTGGCCCGCAAGGGCGCGATCGAGATTTCGCCCGGCACCTCGCGCGGCATCCGCCTGATCGGCACCGCAGCCGAAGCGGCGCCATCGAAGGTGCCTGCAGCACTGCTGATGTCGCTGCCCCTGATCGGCCGCGTGGCTGCCGGTTCACCCATCCTGGCACAGGAAAACCTGGAAGCGAGCTACAACGTGGACCCGGCCCTGTTCTCGGCCAAGCCCGACTTCCTGCTGAAGGTGCGCGGCTGGTCCATGCGCGACGCCGGCATCATGGATGGCGATTTATTGGCCGTCAAGAAAGTCGACAGCGCCAAGAACGGCCAGATCGTCGTCGCCCGTATCGGCGACGAAGTCACCGTCAAGCGCTACAAGAAGACGGGTTCCGTCATCGAACTGCTGCCGGAAAACCCCGACTTCAAGGTCATCACCGTATCGCCGGAAGATGAATTCGCACTGGAAGGACTTGCAGTGGGCTTGATGCGCAGTTGGCATTAAGTTGCATGCCGGGGTCAGACCCGGCGGGGGAATACGTCCCAATGGGACGTATTCCGATCGCGAAGCGACTGACCCCAGTTTTTAGTTGCGGTCCCCTCTCATGCCTGACACGCAAGTTTCGATGCCCGACAAAACCGTAGCGAGCGGAAGGGAGAGGTGGCCGAGAAGCGGAACCGTACTCTAGTACGGTGAGCATCGCAAGCCGCCTATACCGACGCGCAGTAGGTTTGGTTGGGCATCATTCCTCAAGCGCGCTGCGGAAGTCTTCAAGCAGATCCGCTTCATCCTCGATGCCGACTGACACGCGGATCAAGGACTCGGCAATGCCCATGTTGGCGCGGCGTTCGGCACCCATCTCGTAGAAAATCGTATGCGCGACGGGAATGACCAGGGTGCGCGTGTCGCCGAGGTTGCTCGCTGGAATGGCCAAGTTCAGGCGATTGAGGAAATCGAAGCAGTCGATGCCGTCCTTCAATTCAAAGCTGAACAGCGAGCCATAGCTGCGGAACAAGTCCGTCGCCAGCGCGTGCTGCGGGTGCGACGCCAAGCCGGGATAGTGCACGGCAGCCACGCGCGGGTCGGCGGCCAGCATGCTGGCCAGCGCCAGGGCGTTCGAGCAGGTGCGGTCCATGCGCAAGGCCATGGTTTCCGCGCCGACGGCGATATGGTGCGCCGCCTCCGGGCCCAGCGATGCGCCGAAATCGCGCAAGGCCTTGGCCCGGATTTGCGCGATGCCCCACTGCGCTGGCGCCGCCTTCTTATAATTGTCGAAAATGTTCGGGTACTGCGTCCAGTCGAACACGCCCGTGTCCGTCAAGCTGCCGCCCAGCGCATTGCCGTGGCCGCCGATGGATTTCGTCAAGGCATTGACCACCAGGCCAGCACCCACCGCTTTCGGGCGGAACAGGTAAGGCGTCGTCATGGTGTTGTCGACGATATACAGAATGCCCTTCTCGCGGCACAAGGCGCCGATCTTTGCCAGGTCGGCGATCTGCGTGCGCGGATTGGCGATGGTTTCCACGAAAACAATCCGCGTTTGCGGCGTGATGGCGGCCGCCACGTTGGCCACCTCGGTGGCATCGACGAAGGAGACGGCGATGCCCTGCCCCGTCACCGTTTGCCACAGGCTGTTGGTGTTGCCAAACAAAAAGGCCGACGACACCACATGGTCGCCCGCGCGCAGCAGCGACTGCACCACGGCGCCGATGGCGCCCATGCCGGTGGCGAAACACAAGGTCGCCACGCCATCTTCCATCTTGTTGACCTTGTCTTCCAGCGCGGAAACGGTCGGATTGCCCTGGCGGCCGTAGCGAAAGCCCGGCTCCTTGCCCTGGAACACGGAAGCGAGCTGGCGCGCGTCGCTGTAGCCGAAAGCGACGGAGGTATGCACAGGCTTGTGCAGCGAGCCGTGCTCGATGCCCTTGCGGCGGTCGTTGTGCAGAATGGTGGTGGTAAAGCCGTAGTTTTTTTTATCGTTCATGATCGCGGAGAAAAAAATGCCCGGCATCGGCCGGGCAAGTTACCTATGCTTCTGTCGTCGCCAGGTTCAGGTTCAGCTGGGAACGCGGCGTATCTTCCGGCGCTGTCGCCTTCGGATGGTGGCGCGCATATTCCAGGCGGTCCAGGTATTCCTGCGACACGTCGCCCGTCACGTACACGCCATCGAAGCACGACGCCTCGAAGTTCGTCAGGGCCGGGTTGACGTCGGCGATCGCCTGCTTCAGGTCGTCGATATCCTGGTACACCAGGTAGTCGGCCGTGATTTCGCGGCACACTTCTTCCGTCGTGCGCCCGTAGGCGATCAGTTCGTCGCGCGTCGGCATGTCGATGCCATACACGTTCGGGTAGATGACCGGTGGCGCGGCCGAGGCGAAGATGACTTTCGTCGCGCCCGCTTCGCGTGCCATCTGCACGATTTCACGGCTGGTGGTGCCGCGCACGATGGAATCGTCGACCAGCAACACGACTTTATCCTTGAATTCGGACGGGATCGCGTTGAGCTTCTGGCGCACGGATTTCTTGCGCGCCGCCTGGCCCGGCATGATGAAGGTACGGCCGATGTAGCGGTTCTTGATGAAGCCTTCGCGGTATTCCAGGTTCAGCGCCAGTGCCAGCTGGATGGCGGCCGGACGCGAGGAATCGGGAATCGGCATGACCACGTCAATATGTACGTCAGGCAATTCGGCACGGATCTTTTCAGCCAGGTATTCGCCCATTTTCAGGCGCGTGGCGTACACCGAGGCGCCGTCGATGACGGAATCGGGACGGGCCAGGTAGACGAATTCAAACACGCAGGGATTCAGGCTGGCATTGTCGGCGCACTGGGCGCTGTGCAATTTCTTGTCGGCATCGATGAAGACGGCTTCGCCGGGACCGATATCGCGCACGAAGCGGAAGCCCATGCCTTCCAGGGCCACGGATTCGGAGGCGATCAGGTATTCAGGACCCAGCTCCGTTTCATTGATGCCCAGGCACAGCGGACGGATGCCGTGCGGGTCACGGAAGGCCAGCAAGCCCACGCCGGCGATTTGCGCGACGGCAGCGTAGCCGCCCTTGACGCGGCGGTTCAGCACGGTGATAGCCTTGAAGATGGCTTCCGGGTCCAGGTTCAGGCCCGTCGTCGCTTCCTGGATTTCATGCGCCAGCACGTTGAGCAGCACTTCCGAATCGGAATCGGTATTGATGTGGCGGCGGTCGTTCTTGAACATTTCCTGTTTCAACTGTTCCCAGTTGGTCAGGTTGCCATTGTGCGCCAGGGTGATGCCGAACGGTGCATTCACATAAAACGGCTGTGCTTCCTCTTCGCTCGACGAACCGGCCGTCGGGTAGCGGCAATGGCCGATGCCCGTCGTGCCTTGCAGCGAACGCATGTTACGCGTACGGAAGACGTCACGCACGAGGCCATTGGCTTTGTGCATGGAAAACATACTGCTGTGATTGGTCGCAATCCCTGCCGCGTCCTGACCGCGATGTTGCAAGAGCAACAATGCATCATAGAGCAATTGATTGACAGGTTGATGGGAAACGACGCCGACGATGCCACACATGGTGTGCTCCTAAACTGTGCTACTGATTTTAAAAAAATTCAAAATTTCACATGCTGCGCGTAAGCGGCTGGCAGATAAGGCTTGATGGCGCGCGCGCCCTGCTCCGCGAACGGGCTGAGCAGCGCGTTTTTCCAGAATGACTGCTGCGGTATGGAAGTCATGCCACACAAGATGACGGCGGTCAGCACGATCACAAGGCCCCGCGCCACGCCGAACAGGCTGCCCAGGGTGCGGTCGGCCAGGCTCAGGCCCGTCACCTTGACCAGTGCGTCGACCGTCATGGAAAGCAATCCCATCAAAATACGCACGCCGATGAACAGCACCACGAAAGCCAGCAACAGACGGACGGCTTCGCCCGGCACGGCTTCCGGCAGGAATTTCGCCAGGGTGGCGCCATACGCGTTGGCAATGACGAATGCCACGATCCAGCTGACCAATGACAGTATTTCCTTGACCAGGCCGCGCATCATGCTGATCAGCACGGAAGTCACCAGCACAAACAGCACCAGATAATCGAAGATCGTCACGCGCGTTCAGCCTTGCAACATCACGCCGGCACCAGCGAACCGCCCAGGCCCAGCTTTTGCAGCTTGGCGCGGGTCTTTTCGGCATCTTCGCGGTTGCCGAACGGACCCACGCGCACGCGGATACGCTCGCCCGCCGGGCTGGAGACTCTCTGCGTATAGGATTTGATGCCCGCTTCGCGCAGCTTGTCCTGCAATTCATCGACCTTGTCCTGCGTCGCCAGGGCTGCCACCTGCACCACGAACTTGCCGTTGCCGGCGTCGTGTGCCTTGTCTTGTGCTTTCTCTTGCGGCTTGTCGAGTGGCTTGCCTTCCAGAATCGCCATGGCGCGCGCCGCATCGTCGGCCGATTGCGCCGGCTTGGCCGGCTTGGTCTCAGGCTTGGCTTCCGCTTTTACCTCATGCTTGGGTTCAGGCTTGGGCTCATGCTTCGGTTCCGGTTTCGGTTCCGGCTTGGTTTCGTGCTTCGGCTCCGGTTTTGGATCCACCTTGACCGGCTTGGGCTCGGGCTTCGGTTCCACATAGGCCGGCTTGGCAGGCGCAGGCTGGACGGCCGCCAGCACGGGTGCCGGAGCCTGTGCCGGCGAGGGGCTGGCCGCTGGCGGCAGGGGCGCGTCGATGATTTCCTCGGACTGGTCCAGGCCATTCGATGCGGCCTGGGCCGGGACGGCCGGCACGGGCGCCGGTGCAGGCGCGACGGCCTTTTCCTTCGACGGAATGTCGATGGCGATATCGTTGAAAGGTGCCTTCGGCTCGGAATCGAGCAGCATCGGCAAGCCGACAGCGACGCCCAGGGCCAGGGCAATGGCCCCGACCAGGCGACGGCGGGCGCGCTTTTTTTCAGGCAAGACCGGGTCCGGCGCTTCCTTGCCGCCCCGACGCGAACCGCCGCCACCGGAGGTGTTGGCGGCGCGTTTGCGGGTCGGCGACTGTGCTTCGCCAGGGACATAAAAGCCGCTGTCTTCGCCAGAGGATTCTTGCTTGTTTTTAAACAGTTTCGAGAACAAGCCCATGCGTGATTTTCAGTCGAGTGCGTTTCAGTGAAGTGAGGATTTTCGGGCCTTCATCACGCCGGCGACGGTGAGGAAAGAACCAAAGACCACAATTCTATCATTCTCACCGGCCCGGCTCATTGCATTTGCAAAAGCTTGTGCCGGATCATCGAAAAGAGACACAGTATGCTCGCCGCTGTCGGGCTTAACTTCGAGCATGATCTGCACCTTGGCGGCCAGCTCGGAAGCCGTGGCCGCGCGCGGCGAGGGCAAGCCCGTCAGGCACCAGTGGTCGACGTGTTCGCTCATCGCGGCCAGCACGCCATCGATATCCTTGTCCTGCATGGAACCGAACACGGCATAGGTGTATGGGTGGTAGCCCATATTGCCCAGGTTCTGGTTCAGCGCCGCGGCCGCGTGCGGGTTGTGCGCCACGTCGAGGATCACGCTGGGGCGGCCAGGCAAGACCTGGAAGCGGCCCGGCAGCTCCACCGTCACGAGGCCCGTGCGCACTTCCTGCGCGCCCACGGGCAGCGTCAATTTCAGCACTTCCAGCGCGGCCAGCACGGCCGTCGCATTGAGGATCTGGTTGGCGCCGCGCAAGCTCGGGTAGGCCAGCGAATTGCGGCGCTGCTCGCGCCCGCCGTAGTTCCACTGCTGCTTGTCGCCCGAATAGTTGAAATCACGGCCCATCAGCCACAGGTCGGCGCCGATGGCGGTCGCATGGTCGATCAGCGACTGCGGCGGCACGGGGTCGCTGCAGATGGCCGCCTTGCCCGGACGGAAGATGCCGGCCTTTTCAAAGCCGATCGCTTCGCGCGTGTCGCCCAGGTAATCTGTATGGTCGATGTCGACGCTGGTGACGATGGCCACATCGGCATCGATCACATTGACGGCATCGAGGCGCCCGCCCAGGCCCACTTCCAGGATGGCCACGTCCAGCTTCGCCTGCGACAGCAAATGCAGGATGGCCAGGGTGGTGAATTCGAAATACGTCAGCGGCGTATCGCCGCGTACGGCTTCGACGGCATGGAAGCTGGCGACGAGCTGTTCGTCGCTGGCCATCTCGCCCAGCACGCGGGCGCGCTCATTGAAGTCGAGGAAATGCGGCTTGATGTACAACCCCACTTTATAGCCGGCGCGCAACAGCACGGATTCCAGCATGGCGCAGGTGGAACCCTTGCCATTCGTGCCCGCTACCATGATCACGGGGCAAGTAAACGCCAGCTGCATGCGCGCCTTGACGGCTTGCACGCGATCCAGGCCCATATTGATCTGGGTTTCCGAATGGCGGGTTTCCAGCATGGCGAGCCAGTCCGGCAAGGTGGTGGGTAGGTTTTGCATGGGAGACTTCTTGAAAAGAGTGCGCGAAGCAGAAAGACAGATACACCAAAACAACATCGGGGTCAGACCCGTCGGGTCTGACCCCAGCATCTACGGGGTTGGCTACTACGCCAAGACTTCAACAGCCTGGTTTTGCAACAAGGCCAGCAAGCGCGCGATTTCTTCGCGCATCTTGCGGCGGTCGACGATCATGTCGACGGCGCCCTTGGTGACGAGGAACTCGGCGCGCTGGAAACCTTCCGGCAGCTTTTCGCGCACGGTGTTTTCAATCACGCGCGGGCCGGCAAAGCCGATCAGCGCTTTCGGCTCGGCAATGACGACGTCGCCCATGAAGGCGAACGAGGCGGACACGCCGCCCATGGTCGGGTCGGTCAGCACGCTGATGAATGGCAGTTTCTTTTCCGACAGCTTGGTCAGCATGGCCGTAGTTTTCGCCATCTGCATCAGGGAGAGCAAGCCTTCCTGCATGCGCGCGCCACCGGTGGCGGTGATGCAAATGAACGGCACTTTCTGTTCCAGCGCGGTCTGCGCGCCGCGTACGAAGCGCTCGCCCACGACGGAACCCATGGAGCCGCCCATGAATTCGAATTCGAAGCACGCCACGACAACGGGCAGGCTCATGATGGCGCCACCCAAGACGACCATCGCATCCGTCTCGCCCGTCGCTTCCATGGCGGACTTCAGGCGGTCCGGATACTTCTTGCTATCCTTGAACTTCAGGGTGTCGACGGGCAGGATTTCCTGGCCGATTTCATAGCGACCACCCGCGTCGAGCAGGCTGTCGAGGCGTTCACGCGCGCGGATGCGCATGTGATGGTCGCATTTCGGACACACGTGCAAATTCGATTCCAGGTCCGTACGGTACAGCACGGCTTCGCACGACGGACACTTGACCCACAGGCCTTCCGGCATGGTCTTGCGCGCGGCAGCATCAGAACGCTGGATGCGCGGTGGCAGCAGTTTTTCCAACCAACTCATATTTTCTCCTTGGGCCCTTGTAGGGGTAGCGTCGGTGGACGCCCCCGGCAGACGGTAAACGGCGACGCCCCGCAGGGCGCCACCAAAAATTTTATCTATTGCACAATGACAGGCATTCAGTGGCCGAAGTGTAGCCGTTTATCGCCGGGCTGTCGAACTTTGCCGTCAACGCAAATGCGTAAACGGCAAGCTTGCTCAGGCGTCCAGTGCAGCGCGGATGCCTGCCGTAAAGCTGCGCACGGCGTCCACGGCGCCCCCTGCAGGCGCATTTTCTATCTCCTGGATGATGCGGCTGCCGATCACGACGGCATCGGCCACCTTGGCAACGGCCCTGGCCGTGGCGCCATCGCGGATGCCGAAGCCCACGCCGATGGGTAATTTTACATGCTGGCGGATGGCTGCGAGGCGCTCTGCCACCTGTTCCGTATCAATGTTGCCTGCACCCGTGACACCCTTGAGCGACACATAATAGCTGAAGCCGCCGCCAACCTTGGCCACTTGCGCGATGCGCTCTTCGGTCGAGGTAGGCGCCAGCAGGAAGATCAGGTCGAGGCCGGCAGCGCGCATGGCAGCGGCAAATTGCTCGCACTCTTCCGGCGGATAGTCGACGACGATGGCGCCATCGGCGCCGGCCGCTTGCGCTGCATCAATAAACGCGGCGCTGCCGATGCGCTCGATCGGATTCGCATAGCCCATCAGTACCACGGGCGTCGTCTGGTTCGTTTCGCGGAACTGGCGCACATAGCCGAATACATCGTGAATGCCGACATTGAATTTCAAGGCCCGCTCGCAGGCGCGCTGGATGACGGGGCCTTCAGCCATGGGGTCGGAAAACGGCACGCCCAGTTCCAGCACGTCGGCGCCGCCCTCGACGAGCGCGTGCATCAGGGGCACGGTGGCGTCAGGACCGGGATCGCCGGCGGTAATGAAGGTGACCAGGCCGGTCTTGTTGTTGGATTTTAAATTGGCAAAGGTGGTGGCGATACGGGACATGGATATCTCTTTTCTGAGGGAAATTGAAGGCTGGGGTCAGTCCCTGCGGGATCGGAATGCGCACCACTGGCGCGCATTCCCCCGGCGGGTCTGACCCCGGTAGTCAACAGCTAACGATCAGCTAAAGTTGAGTCCCATGCGTTCCGCCACGGTATGCATGTCCTTGTCGCCACGCCCCGACAGGTTGGCCAGCACGATCTGGTCTTTCGGCAAGGTGGCCGCCAGCTTGGCCGCGTAGGCCAGCGCGTGCGACGATTCCAGGGCCGGGATGATGCCTTCGATATGGCAGCAGTCGTGGAATGCCTGCAAAGCCTCGTCGTCGGTGATGGACACGTATTGCGCGCGGCCCGAATCTTTCAGCCACGCATGTTCCGGACCCACGCCGGGATAGTCGAGGCCGGCCGAGACGGAGTGCGTCTCGATGATCTGGCCGTTTTCATCCTGCAGCAGATAGGTGCGGTTGCCGTGCAGCACGCCCGGGAAGCCGGCCGCGAGCGAGGCCGAGTGCTTGCCCGTATCCAATCCTTCACCGGCCGCTTCCACGCCGATCAGTTTCACATCCTTCTGGTCGATATACGGGTAAAAGATGCCCATGGCGTTCGAACCGCCACCGATGCAGGCCACCACATAGTCGGGCTGGCGGCCCGTCATTTCCGGCATCTGCACCAGGCATTCCTCGCCGATCACGGACTGGAAGTCGCGCACCATCATCGGGTAAGGATGGGGGCCGGCCACGGTGCCGATGATGTAAAAGGTGTTTTCGATGTTGGTGACCCAGTCGCGCATGGCTTCGTTCAGCGCATCCTTGAGGGTCTTGGAGCCGGATTCGACGGGCACGACGGTGGCGCCCAGCAATTTCATGCGGTACACGTTCTGCGCTTGGCGCTTGACGTCTTCGCTGCCCATGTAGACCACGCATTCGAGGCCGAAGCGGGCGCAGATGGTGGCCGTGGCCACGCCATGCTGGCCGGCGCCCGTCTCGGCGATGATGCGCGGCTTGCCCATGCGCTTGGCCAGCAAGGCCTGGCCGATCACGTTATTGATCTTGTGCGCGCCCGTGTGGTTCAAGTCTTCGCGCTTGAAATAGATTTGCGCGCCGCCCGCCATTTCGGACCAGCGCTTGGCGTGGTAGATCGGTGATGGACGGCCGACGAAGTGCTTGAGCTCATAGCGGAACTCTTCCAGAAATTCCGGGTCTGCGCTGTAGCGGGCGTAGGCGTCTTTCAGCTCGGCCAGCGCCTGCGTGAGCGTTTCGGCAACAAATGCGCCGCCGTACGGGCCGAAGTGGCCGCGCAGGTCAGGAAAAGGGTAATCGGTGGCGTGGAACAATGCGGCGGCTGCGCCGGGCGCGGTGCTGTGGTCATGCATGTGGTCATTCATGGTGGTTTCCTCTGGCAATGATGGCATCGGCATCCTGCACCGCAGCGATAAACGCGCGGACTCTGGATGCGTCCTTGATGCCCTTGGACGCTTCGACACCACTGCTGATGTCGACGGCGTAAGGGCGCACGCGCACCACTGCGTCAGTCGCGTTTTGTACGCTCAAGCCACCACTTAAAACGACCCGAGGCGCGAGTTCTTTTGGAATGAGGGACCAATCAAATACCTTTCCTGCACCGCCATAGGCATCCACATAGGTATCGAGCAAGAGGCTCGAGAACAAGGGACTGGCGGCGCGATAGCGCTGTTCGTATTCTAGCAAATCTTCGAAGGAGGTGTCGGGTTTGACGCGGAACACTTGCGTAAACGGCGTATTGACGGCGCCAGCGAGCGCGGCGCTCTGTTCCGGCGTCTCGTCGCCATGAAATTGCAACAGCGACAAGGGGGCCACGGCCTTGGTTGCCAGCACTTCTTCCACCGTGGCATTGACGAACAGGCCCACCGTCGTCACGTACGGCGGCATGGCCGCGATCAGGCTGGCAGCCTGCCGGGGCGTCACGTAACGCGGGCTTTTCGGATAAAACACGAAACCGATGGCGTCGGCGCCTGCCGCCACGACCGCCTGGATGTCTTCAAAGCGGGTCAGGCCGCAGATCTTGATACGTGTGCGCGGCATGTTATTCCTTGAAACAAGTGAATGAAAATGTCAGAACCAGGGCAAGGCGCTGCTGCTGTCTTGCGGCAACTCCCACTTGGGATCGTAATCGATCTGCGCCAGGTACAGGCCGTCCGGCATGAAAGTGGGCGCGGCCGCGTGGCGATCCTTGCTTTCCAGCAAATGTCCGAGCCATTCCGGCTTTTCCCGTCCCGTTCCGATGTAGACGAGCGAACCGACCAGGTTGCGTACCATGTGGTGCAAAAAGGCATTCGCCGTAATCGTAAAAATGACGCAATCGCCGCGCCGCTCGATGCGGATGTCATGCATGAGCTTGACGGGCGACTTGGCCTGACATTGCGCAGCGCGAAAGGCCGTGAAGTCGTGCCAGCCCAAGAGCGGCTGCACGGCCTGACGCATCAATGCCACGTCGAGCGGACGGAAAAAGAAGCCGGCGCGCCCTTCCACCAGCGGCGAACGGGTGGCGTTGTTGTACAACACATAATGATAGGTGCGCGCGCGGGCACTGAAGCGGGCGTGGAAGAAATCGTTGACGGTGGGGTCGCCTTCCAGTTCCTTGGCCCAGCGCACGGCGATGGATTTCGGCAGGAAGGCATTGACGCCGCGCACCCACGAGTGCACGTCGCGATTGAGTTCGGTATCGAAATGCACGACTTGCTCGAGCGCATGCACGCCCGTATCCGTGCGCCCGGCGCAGGTGGTGGCCAGGCGCACGCGGGCAAACTGCTCCAGCGCGTTTTCCAGCTGGTCCTGCACCGTCTGCCCATCTTCCTGTTTCTGGTATCCATGCCAGGCCGTGCCGTCATACTGCAGACCGAGGACGATACGCTTGAATGGCGTTGCTGTCGTAATATTTTGCATCGAAGCATTATACCGGCGCAAAGGCGGCCCCGCCTTCCGGCCACGCAAGCGCCTGAGACGGCGTTCAGGGCAAGGCGCGCGGTCGAAGACAGTACGACCAGTACGACGAGACCGTGCAACGCCGCCATGGACGTCGTACCTGGTGCTTGAAAGCGAGCGAGACGGCGTTCAGGGCCAGGCGCGCGGTCGAAGACAGTACGACCAGTACGACGAGACCGTGCAACGCCGCCATGGACGTCGTATCTGGTGCTTGAAAGCGAGCGAGACGGCGTTCAGGGCCAGGCGCACGGTCGAAGACAGTACGAATAGTACAAGGTGAACGCCATGACCGTGCAACGCAGCCATGGACGTCGTATCGACGCTTAGGTTAGCTGAGCAGCGCGCGCATGGTATTAGCCTTGGCAACCTGCTCTTCGCTGCCGCCCTTGATGACCTCATCGATCAGCTCGCGCGCGCCTTCCTTGTCGCCGATTTCCTGGTAAGCGATGGCCAAGTCCAGCTTGGTATCCATTTCCATGTGGATGGCCGACAGCGGGTCGTCCACGCCCACGCTGGCCGTCTTGCCATCGTTGAGGTCCAGGTCGATGCCGGACAGGTCGAATTCTTGCGCGGGTGGTATGGCTTCCGGCAAGGTCGCTGGCGTTTGCGCGTCGTCAAACAGGCTGTCGATGGAAGGCTCGGCCGCCGCCAGCGGCGCGGCAGCCGGCGCCACCGGCTCGTCGAGGTCGAAATGGGCCAGGTCGACATCCTTCAACGGATCAGGCAAAGGCGTCAAACCGGCGCCCACGCCATTCACAGGACCGGCTGGCGGTTCCAGGTCGAGGCCAAAATCCATGCTGGCGTCATACTGCGCCTCTTGCGGAGTGGATTGCGGCTTGCTGTCCGGTCCCGGCATGACGATCGGGTCGCTGGTCGAGACGGGCTCGAAATCGAGGCTGTCGAGATCAAAATCGAGAGGATCGCGCGCATCGCGGGCGCTCACGGAGGAAACCGGCTCTGCCGGCGCCAGGTCGGCCGCTGGGGAAGGCAGGTCGTCGGGCAAGTCCATGCTCTGGCCGCGCAAGTCGTCGCCGGCCCCCTTGCTGAGGCTGACGACGGCATCGTCTTCCGTATCGCCATACAAGGGGTTGGTGGGATCGAGCGCCAGGCCCAGCGCGGCCGCCTGCGGCCACTCTTCGCCCTGGCCCCGCGTCAGGCTGTAGAGCTCACTAGCCTGGTCTTCAAACGCGCGCACATCGTTGCGGGCCGAATAGATTTCCAACAACTTCAAACGGGCCGCATGGCGCTCGGGGTGGATGCGCAAAGCTTCCTTGAGGATATCTTCCGCCTGGCCATCGCGGCCGTAGGCGATATACACGTCCGCTTCGGCGACCGGGTCCGTTTCATTCGCATCGAGCATGCTGGCGCCCGCTGCGGCAGCCACGCCGGCTGCGGCGGCGCCCGTACCGAACAGGTGGTTGCTCGCTTCGGACTGCTGGTCTTCCGGCGCCAGGCCGGCCGGCGGCGCCACGGGCGCTTCCGGCTCGAACACGGGGGCGAGATTTTCGGCCGGCGGCGGCGCGTCCTTGCGGCGGCGCGCGATCACCAGCGCCGCCACGGCGGCCAGCAATGCAGCCAGGCCGATGCCGATGGCCCCCAGGTGGTCGCTGATCTTGTCGGCAAAGGTGGGCTCCAGCGGCGACGGTTTTTTCACCAGCGGCACCGGCTTGGCCTTCGGTGCGGCCGGCTGCGCCTCGGACGGCGCACTGGCGACGGCGCTGGCCTCGGCCGGCTTGGCAGGGGCGGGAGCACTCTTGTCGGCCATGGCCTTGCTCTTGACCGCCATCAACTTTTCCAGGTCGCTGACGTTCTTTTCCAGCTCTTTGACGCGCGCGGCCGCTTCATCGACCTGCTTCGCCTTGGCGATCTTGTCTTCCTCGCTGGCGACGGCGCTCTTGCCGGCCGACTTGGCCGCCGGCTCCGCCTTCGACAGTTTCAGCTTGTCTTGCGACTCGCTCACGGCCGTCGGCTTTTCCTGCACGCGGGTAGGCCCGATCTTGCCGGCCGTGCTTTGCGTCGCTTGCGCCGCCTTGGCCGGCTTGCTTTGCGACACCTGGCCCGCCAGTTTGTTACGGTAGGCCTCGAAATCGATGGCGTGCGCCGTCACGACACCCTTCGCTTCGGCCGCATCGGTGGCGCGCACGGCGTCCGCGCCCGGCACGGCCAGGATGCGTCCGGCCTGCATGCGGTTCATGTTTTCGCCCATGAAGGCATCGGGGTTGGCGCGGTACAGAGCGACGAGCATCATGTCGAGCGAGACGCCCGACGGTTTCAGTTCGCTGGCGATGCGGCTCAGGGTGTCGCCCGCCTTGACCTTGTATTCCCCTGCCGCCTTTTTCGGCGCTTGCGGCGCAGTCGCCTGGCCCTTGCCAGGTTCCGCTGGCGCCATCACTTGCGCGCCGCGCGTCCGGCGCGCTTCGGGTGTGTCGAGCACGAACGCATATTCGCGCACTTGCCGGCCATGCTTGCCGCTCAACTCCAGCAGCAAATCGACCAACGGCTCGGTCAGCGGCTGGGCCGAACTGACGCGCACGAAGGGCTTGCCATTGCGCGTCTCGATGGAGAAGGTCAGCGCGTTCAAGGCCGGATTAAAATCCACCACGGCCTGGTGGTAGGCATCGGGCGGGGCCAGCTTGGCCAGCAGCGACGACGCTTCATCTGGCTTGACCGCCGTCAATTCGATTTCGGCGCGCAATGGCTGGCCGGCGGCGGACAGCACCGTGATCTTGCCCAGCTCGGCTGCGGATACCGCCGGTGACAATAACACCGCACAGGCGACAGCGCTGCTGAGTGTTTTAATGGCAAGGGAGGCGACCCGGGGACGAGTATGTACAGGCATAGTTGGCGGCATCTTAGTTGACATGGGAAAACTGTTACTTTTCCAGAGGTATCAACATATCATCATGCCCAGAGCTATGCAAGCTCCGCATGGTTGCGCCTTGACGGACTCAGGGCGAAAAAAAACCGGGGAAACAGCCCCGGCTTGATCTTGATCAGCAATTAATTGCCATTACGCGTCGAGCAAAATGCGCAGCATGCGGCGCAGCGGCTCGGCCGCGCCCCACAGCAATTGGTCGCCCACGGTGAAGGCGGACAGGTATTCTCCGCCCATGCTCATCTTGCGCACGCGTCCGACAGGAATCGTCAGGCTGCCCGTGACGGCTGCCGGCGACAGGTCGCGCACGGACGCTTCGCGCGTGTTCGGCACGAATTTCACCCATTGATTATTGCTGGCGATGATGTCGTTGATTTCATCGAGCGGCACATCTTTTTTGAGCTTGATGGTCAGCGCTTGCGAATGGCAGCGCATGGCGCCGATGCGTACGCACAGGCCGTCGACAGGGATTTCCTTGGTGCCAAAGTCGATGCCGCGGCCCAGAATCTTGTTCGTTTCCGCGCCCGCTTTCCACTCTTCCTTCGACTGGCCGTTGCCCAGATCCTTGTCGATCCACGGGATCAGGTTGCCGGCCAGCGGCGCGCCGAACTGCTTGATTTCATCCGGAGAATAGCCGTGCTGGGTGGCCAGCACCTGGCGGTCGATTTCCAGGATCGCCGAGGCCGGGTTTTCCAGCAGCGCCTTGACGGAGCTGTTGATGGTGCCAAACTGCGTCAGCAGCTCGCGCATGTGCTGCGCGCCGCCGCCCGATGCCGCCTGGTAGGTCATCGACGTCATCCAGTCGATCAAATCGTGCTGGAACAGGCCGCCCAGGCCCATCATCATGCACGAGACGGTGCAATTGCCGCCAATGTAATTCTTGACGCCCTTGCCCAGCGCATCCTTGATGACGTGCAGGTTGACGGGGTCGAGCACGATGACGGCGTCTTTTTCCATGCGCAAGGTCGAGGCCGCATCGATCCAGTAGCCATTCCAGCCCGCTGCGCGCAACTGCGGGAAGACAGCGCTCGTGTAGTCGCCGCCCTGGCAGGAAATGATGATGTCGCACTTGGACAGTTCGGCGATGTTGTTGGCATCCTTGAGGATGGTTTCATTCTTCGCCATGGCCGGCGCCGCGCCGCCCGTGTTCGAGGTGGTGAAAAACACCGGTTCGATATGGGCGAAATCGCCCTCTTCCTGCATGCGCTGCATCAGGACCGAACCGACCATACCGCGCCAACCTACCAAGCCAACTAATTTCATTACCATTCCTCAAGATGAGACGGCGAATGCCGTCATTAGACTATTTTATCCCAGTGCTTTTACAACTGCATCGCCCATGGCCTCGGTACCGACCAAGGTGGTGCCCGCTTCGTGGATATCGGCCGTGCGCAGCCCCTGCGCCAACACTTTCTTCACGGCCGCCTCGACCCGGTCCGCCTGCTCTTCGCGGTTCAGCGAATAGCGCAGCATCATGGCCGCCGACAAGATCGTCGCCAGCGGATTGGCGATGCCCTTGCCCGCAATATCGGGCGCCGAGCCGTGCGATGGCTCGTACAAGCCCTTGTTGTTGGCGTCCAGCGAAGCGGAAGGCAACATGCCGATCGAGCCCGTCAGCATGGCGGCCGCGTCCGACAAGATGTCGCCGAACATGTTACCCGTCACCATGACGTCGAATTTCCTCGGCGCCCGCACCAGTTGCATGGCCGCGTTATCGACATACATATGATCGAGCGCCACATCCGGGTATTCCTTGTGCACGTCGATGACGATGTCTTTCCAGAACTGGAAGGTTTCCAGCACGTTCGCCTTGTCCACGCTGGTGAGCCGCTTGTCGCGCTTTTGCGCCGCCTGGAAAGCCACGTGGGCGATGCGGCGGATTTCGCCTTCCGCATAGCGCATGGTGTCGAAGCCTTCGCGCTGGCCCTTGAACGGACCGTCCGGGCACTCGCGCACGCCGCGCGGCTGGCCGAAATAGATGTCACCCGTCAATTCGCGGATGATCAGGATATCCAGGCCGGAGACCACTTCCGGCTTCAGGGTCGAGGCGCCCGCCAGTTCCGGGTACAAAATGGCCGGACGCAGGTTGGCGAACAAGCCCAGGTTCTTGCGCAAGCCCAAAATAGCCTGCTCGGGACGGAACTGACGCTCCAGGTTATCGTACTGATAATCGCCAACGGCGCCAAACAGCACGGCATCGGCCGCCTTGGCCAGGGCCAGCGTGCCTTCCGGCAAAGGGTGGCCATGGGCCGCATAGCCGGCGCCGCCCACGGGCGCCGTTTCCAGCTCAAACGATTCGCCCAGCACATGCAAGACCTTGACGGCTTGCGCGACGATTTCAGGACCGATGCCGTCGCCGGGTAAGATTGCAATTTTCATATTTTTATCGATCAGATGACGTTGGCGAGCCAGGGTTGATTGGTCAAATGCCGTTCTTCGAAGGCGCGGATATCGTCGGCGTGGCGCAGGGTCAGGCCGATATCGTCGAGGCCATTCATCAGGCAATATTTGCGGAAGGCGTCGATCTCGAATGGATACGAGATGGAACCGTTGCTGGTGCGCACGCACTGCTGTTCCAGGTCCACCACCAGCTTGTAGCCGGGGAAGGCCTTGACTTCATTGAACAGGTGCTCGACCTGGCTTTCCGACAGCACGATGGGCAGCAAGCCGTTCTTGTAGCAGTTATTGAAAAAGATGTCGGCAAACGAGGGCGCGATGATGGCGCGGAAACCATATTGATCGAGCGCCCACGGCGCGTGTTCGCGCGAGGAGCCGCAGCCGAAGTTCTTGCGGGTCAGCAAAATCGACGCGCCCTGGTAGCGCGCCTCGTTGAGCACGAAATCTGGGTTCAGCGGGCGACGGCTGTTGTCCTGGCCCGGTTCGCCATGGTCGAGGTAGCGCCATTCGTCGAACAGGTTGGGGCCGAAACCGCTGCGGTGGATCGATTTCAGGAATTGCTTCGGGATAATCGCGTCGGTGTCGACGTTGGCGCGGTCCAGCGGGGCCACCAGGCCTTCGTAAATCGTAAATTTATCCATGCTGTTTCTACTCGGTAAGACGGGCGGCGCAGGGCACCGGCACGTCACGGTTTATTTTCCGCCGGCGCCAGTGACGACCTGGCCGACTTTCTGCACATCGCGGCCAATGCCCGAGACGGTGTTGCAGCCAGACAGGATGACGGTGGCGATGAGGAGGGCGAAGAGTTTTTTCATGATGATTTTTATGCGTATATTTGAGAAAGCCGGAAGCATCAGTGTAACCCAGCGGCTTAAAGCTGGGGTCAGACCCGGCGGGTCTGACCCCTGATTTCGGCTGCGTTACCACGCAAATTTCAGCTTATCGCAATCCCCGCACGTCGACAAAGTGGCCGGCGATGCCCGCCGCCGCCGCCATCGCGGGCGACACCAGGTGAGTACGTCCGCCCTGCCCTTGGCGGCCTTCGAAATTGCGGTTCGAGGTCGAGGCGCAGCGTTCGCCCGGTTCCAGACGGTCCGCATTCATGGCCAGGCACATGGAACAGCCAGGCTCACGCCATTCGAAACCGGCATCCTTGAAGATGCGGTCCAGGCCTTCGCGCTCGGCCTGGTCCTTGACGAGACCGGAACCGGGCACCACCAGCGCCAGGGTGACGTTCGAGGCGCGGTGCTTGCCGCGCACCACGGCAGCGGCCGCCCGCAAGTCTTCGATGCGCGAATTGGTGCAGGAACCGATGAAGACCTTGTCGATGCGGATATCTTCGATGGCGGTATTCGGTTTCAGGGCCATGTAGACCAGCGCCTTTTCCATCGCATCGCGCTTGACGCTGTCTTTTTCCTGGTCAGGATCAGGCACGCGGCCATCGATGCCGACCACCATCTCGGGCGACGTGCCCCAGGTCACTTGCGGCACGATGTCAGCGGCGTTGAGGGTGACGACCAGGTCGAAGCGGGCGCCCGGCTCCGAATGCAGGGTGCGCCAATAGGCGACGGCGCGTTCCCAGTGCGGACCGGCCGGCGAAAACGGGCGGCCCTTGACGTAATTGATGGTGGTGTCGTCCACGCCGATGATGCCGGCGCGCGCGCCTGCCTCGATGGCCATGTTGCACACCGTCATGCGTCCTTCCATCGACAGGGCGCGGATGGCCGAGCCGCCAAATTCGATACAGTAGCCCGTGCCGCCGGCCGTGCCGATCTTGCCGATGATGGCCAGTACGATATCTTTCGCCGTCACGCCGGCCGGCAAGGCGCCGTCGACTTGCACCAGCATGGATTTGGATTTCTTTTGCAGCAGGGTTTGCGTGGCCAGCACGTGTTCCACTTCGGATGTGCCGATGCCGTGCGCCAGCGCGCCGAAGGCGCCGTGCGTGGACGTGTGCGAGTCGCCGCAGACCACCGTCATGCCGGGCAAGGTCGCGCCCTGTTCAGGACCGATCACATGCACGATACCCTGGCGCTTGTCGTTCATGTTGAAGTAGGTCAAGCCGTAGTGCTTGGCGTTCTTGTCCAGCGTTTCCACCTGCAGGCGTGAAACCGGGTCGGCAATGCCGTCGACGCGGCTGGTAGTGGGCACGTTATGGTCGGCCACGGCCAGGTTGGCGGAAATGCGCCACGGCTGGCGGCCTGCCACGCTGAGCCCATCGAAGGCTTGCGGGCTGGTAACTTCGTGCAGCAAGTGCCGGTCGATGTACAAAATTGTCGTGCCATCATCTTCGGCCCGAACAACGTGGGATTCCCAGAGTTTGTCGTAAAGCGTCTTCATCATGATTTATGCAGCGTTGCCACAGCCTGTTTAAGTGATCTGTCGTACTGATCGAAGGGATCGGCAATGATTATGCCATATATTGTGCAATGCAGAAGCAAAAGCCGCCCCAGCGTGGAATGGGCGATACAAAATTTGGCCTGCCCTGCGGATATGGTTAAAAAATTGCTGATACGAAAATCCGCCAAAATGCCGGCGGGGCGAATAAAAATCGAAAAAAATCGAAAAAAAAGCCCGCTGCAGAGGTCTGCAGCGGGCTGGTTGTGAACTGGCCTGTGTTTCTAGGCAGCCATGCGCACACTTCCCCTGCAACCATCCATCAGGAACGATAGGCCCACGACCAGCACCAGCTCGCCTTCAGCCGAGCGGGCCGTACCGGTAATGCCTTCCACGGTGATGGCCGTCATCGGCTTGATCACCAGGTCGGCCGTGCCATCGACGGCTGCCACGGCGAGAATGTACGGCTGTGGCGCAGCGACAACAATGCCCACGCGCTCGCTGCACGATTCGTAGCCCAGGGCGCCGGCCAGCGACCGCACGGGCAATGGACGGCCCTGGTCTTTCAGCACGGGTGCGCCGCCCACTTCCATGAAGGTTTCCGGCAATTCGACGACACGCTGCACCACCGCCATCGGCAGCGCCAGCGCGGCGCCCGACGTCGACACGAGCATGGTCGGCACGATGGACAGCTCGATCGGCAGGCGAATGGCAAACTTCGTGCCCTTGCCCAGCGTCGACTCGATGTGGATGGCGCCGCGGTTTTTCTCCACGGCCGTCTTGACCACGTCCATGCCCACGCCGCGCCCGGAGACGCTGGACGCCACTTCCTTGGTCGAGAAGCCCGGCAGGAACACCAGCTGGAAGCATTCGTCGTTGCTCAATTGCGCGTTTTCGCTGATCAAGCCCTTTTGCTGGGCCTTGCTGCGCAGGAAGGCCGGGTCCATGCCCTTGCCATCATCCTGCAGCACAATCATGACACTGTTCGCTTCCTGCCAGGCCTTCAGCGAAATATACGACTTGGCGGGCTTGCCGGCAGCTAAGCGCGCTTCCGGCGATTCGACGCCATGGTCGAGCGAGTTGCGCAGCATGTGCACCAGCGGATCGTACAGGCTGTCGACCACCACGCGGTCGACTTCCGTCTCCGCGCCTTCGATGGTCAGCTCGACATCCTTGCCCAAATCCTTGGCCAGTTCGCGCACCAGGCGCGGGAATTTCTGGAACAGTCGGCCGACAGGCTGCATGCGCGTGGCCAGGGTGGCCCGCTGCAGTTCGGTCGAGTAGCGCGAAGCGCGTTCCAGGGTTTCCGCCAGGGTCGCCATCAGGGTGGCGGCCTGGCCTTCGAATTTAAATTGCAGCAAGCGTTCGAGCAGCACGGCAGCCTGGTTGGCGGCCTGTACCGACTCGCCGGCCACTTCCAGCAGTGCGTCGAGCTTGACGGCATCGACGCGGATACTGTCTTCCTTGACGGGCGCGGCATGGCGCACTTCCGGACGATCTTCGCGGCGTTCCGCGCCATCCCAGGCCTTGGCGGCCGGCTTGGCAGCGGCAGCAGAGGCAGGCGCGGCGGCCACGACGGCAGGCGCAGCGGCGACGGCGGAGGCCGGTGCGGCAGCGACCTGGCTACCGGCCGGCACGACGGCGTTATACATGCCTTCCCAGTCCAGGCCATCGGCACTGGCGGTGGAAACAGCGGCGGCTGGCGCCACCGCGACCACTTCGGCAACGGGCGCGGCGGCTTGCGCCACCACGGCAGCGGCAGGCGCAGGCACGTCCATGCCCTTGCCTTCGATGGCGTTCGTCAGGATGTGTTCCAGCTCTTCCGGCATGGCCGGCAAGCTTTCCGGCGCGGCACCGTTGGCCAGTTCCGTCAGCTGGTCGGCCACGAAACCGGACGCTTGCAGCGCCGCCTCGATGGCGATCGGAGTCACCGGCGCGGCGCCCGTGCGCAAGGCGTCGAACAGGTTTTCCGTCAGATGGCAGGCTGCCACCAGTGCAGGCAAGCCCATGAAACCGGCGCCACCCTTGATGGTGTGGAAGGAACGAAACACGGCATTCAGTGTTTCCTTGTTATCAGGATCACGCTCGAGGCGCAATAAGTGCTCTTCAACATTAACCGCAAGATCCATCGCCTCAACGACGAAATCCTTGAGCATATCGTCCATTAGAATCCCAAATCCGCAAGAAGGTCGTCTACATTATCCTGGTCCAGCGCCACCGACGGCACGGACGGGCCCTGCATCAGCGGCACTGGCTTTTGCGCCAGTTTTTCGCGCACTTCGGCCGGCGCGTTGTCGCGCAGCAGCTGGGCAAGCTCGTGCTCCACCGTCTTGGTGATGTTGACCACTTTTTTGATCAACTGGCCCGTGATGTCCTGGAAGTCCTGCGCCATCATGATTTCCAGCAAGCGCGCTTTTTCCGCTTCCGTTGCCTCGGCAACGGCTTGTGCGAACTGGCGTGAATCGCCGGCCAGGGCCTTGAATTCTTCCAGGCTCAGCTTGCCATCGAACAGGGCCGTCCAGCGGCTGTCCATGTCCTTGGCTTTCTTCGACAGCACGTCTTGCGCCGGCATGCCTTCGTCGAGCGTATTCAGGACCTTGTTGGCGGCCTGTTCCGTCAGGGTGGCGACATATTCCAGGCGGTCCTGGGCATCGACGATCTGCGACGACGCTTCCGTCAACGCCTTGTCGTAGCCCAGTTCGCGCAGCGAATCGTGCAGCAGGCGCACGATGCCACCCAGGCGTTCGAACATCGGCTTGTCGGACTGGTCGACCGGATCGGCCGCTTCGCCAGGCACGCCTGCGGCAGCCGCCGGTGGCGCTTCCGGTTCGGCGGCTGGCGCTTCCGCTGCGGCTGACGGCACGGCGGCGCTGGCCGACACCGAATCGAACAGCGCGTCAAAATCATCGTCCGCGATCACGGCTGCGGGCGCTGCGGCAGGCGCGGGCTTGGGAGCGGCCGCACTTTGTGCAGACACTTCATCGAATAATGCATCAAAATCATCAGCGGCGTTGGTCATATCCCTGCTTCTCCATAATTTGTCAAAATTCCGCCTGAACTGTGCGTTTTACAGACTGATACCCACAATTTCTCGATTAAGATGATTTGAGGCAATACCGCTGCGATGGTGCGAGTGTAGCAGGGCGCCGCCCTGTTGGTAAATCTCAAAACGCGCTTCCTGGTGTAAAGCTGGCTCATAAGAGCTTTTCCGCCAGGAAATAAGTGTTCCTGCCGTTGTATTTTGAAATACTACCATTGGCGTGCCTGCAAGACCACGCGCCGCACAAGAAATCCTGCGCGCGGGCGCCTGCGCAACAGTACGCCATGGATATCGTTGCAACTAAAACACGATCTTCTGCCAATGTTGTCTATACTGAAGGTGCAATAGTATTGATAATTATCAAGTCTTTACATGAATACCATGCTGCTGCCGCGCCTACAATAAGGGGCGTTGCACGCGCTGAGTCACCGCCAAAGGATCTGCCATGTATAAGAAAATTCTGATCGCCACGGACGGCTCCACCGTCTCCAACCTGACGGCCTGTGCCGGCGTTGCCTTTGCCGAACAGATGCAAGCCGACATCCTTGCCTTATACGTGGCGCCCGAATACCAGTACCCGGTGTACATCGAAATCATTCCACCAAGCTATCCCAGCGAGGAGGAATACCGCATCGCCATGCGCAAGGCGGGCGCCGACCACTGGCAGCCCATCCTCGACGCGGCCGCCAAGCGGGGCCTGGAAGCGACGGGCCTGACCGCCTTTTCCGACAGCCCCGCCCTGAAAATCGTGGAAGTGGCGCAATTGCAGCAGTGCGACCTGATTTTCATGGGCTCGCATGGCCGCAGCGGCTGGGGGCAATTGCTGCTCGGCAGCGTGACCAACAAAGTGCTGTCGCACTCGACATTGCCGGTGCTCGTGCATAGGCTGATCAAGGAACCCCCATCGAAATAAGGGGTCACATGGCCACGCAGGCCGCCGCCCCCCCTATATCGGGTAAAAGGTAATACTGCGGCCATTTCAGTTAAAATGACAACGTTTCTCGTTTCTTAACACCTGGCCAGCCGCCACAAACCGGCAAGGGCAAATTACACGCTTCCAGATTGCGCGCCTATGATACGTATTGTGATTGCCGACGACCACACCATCATGCGAGAAGGATTGAAGCGCATCCTTGACGGCGCGCCGGACATCGACATCGTGGGCGAAGCCATCGATGGCTTTGAGGTACTCAACCACGTACGCCAGGGCGGCTTCGACCTGTTGCTGCTCGACCTGTCGATGCCGGGCCGCAGCGGCGTCGACCTGATCCGGCAAATCCGCAGCGAGGCGCCCAAGCTGGCCATCCTGATCCTCACCATGCACGAGGAAGAGCAATATGCGGTGCGCGCCATCCGCGCCGGCGCGCAAGGCTATCTGACCAAGGAAAGCGCGGGCACCCAGTTGGTGGGCGCCATCCACAAGGTGGCGTCGGGGCGCCCCTACATCAGCGCCGAGGTGGCAGAGCAGCTTGTGCTCAACATCATGATGCCGAATGAAAGCTTGCTGCACAAACAGCTGTCGGACCGCGAGTTCGAAGTCTTTTCCCTGCTGGTGGCGGGCAAGTCGATCACGGAGATCGCCAACAATCTGCACCTGAGCGTGAAGACGGTGAGTACGCACAAGACGCGCATCATGCAAAAGATGGGCATGAGTTCGCTGTCGGAAATGGTCCAGTATGCCGTGGCGCACCGTCTGCTATCCCCCTTCAAGACCTGACTATGCGCGCCAGCGCGTAGGAACAATCCTACATCAATTGCCAGAGCTCCTACTGCCATATTCAGCCACTGCTGATATTAATTGGATACGGTTGTTGGCATACTGAAACCAGTAATCAAGTTGCTGGGAAGTTACTTCATCACACAGCAAGTCTTCAGCGAATTGAGATTTACCAGCCTGGACGCGCGCCGCCGGCCCTTGCCCGCCCGCCGTTCTGCGCACCTTGTCATTCAACTCTGAACTACCTGTCACCAGGAGATGAACATGCTGTCCACGCAAACGCCTGAAACCCGCGCTGCCGCTCCATCGCTGGCCCCCTCCTCTCCGATGGAAGCAGGGCGCCAGCGCCAAGGGCGGCTTTGGTCGAACCTGAAAGAGGTGTGCGACCTGCTGCATATCTCCAGCGCCTGCACCATCGCCGCCGACGAACTGCTGTTCCAGCACGTGCAATTCAAGACGGGCCAGCGCGTGCACACCATCGGCCAGCCCTTCGACACCCTGTATATCGTCAATTCGGGCTTCCTGAAAACCGTGCTCATCGACGAATTCGGCAATGAGCAGGTACTCAGCTTTCCCATGAAGGGTGACATGCTGGGCGTCGATGGCATTCACTCGCGCCATTACTCCTCGGAAGCGGTGGCCCTGTCCGACTGCGACCTGATCTTGCTGCCATTCAAGAAGCTGACGGCGCTGGGCCGCGTGCACCTGGAACTGGAAAATGTCATGTACGGCGTGATGAGCCGCGAACTGGTGCGCGAACAGGCGATGATCGGCATGCTGGGGGCCCTTAGCGCCGAAGCCCGCGTGGCGCGTTTCCTCGTCTCGCTGGCCGACCGCTTCGCGCAGATGGGCTACTCGAGCAAGCTGTTCAACCTGCGCATGACGCGCCATGAAATCGGCAGCTACCTGGGCCTGACCCTCGAAACGGTCAGCCGCACCCTGTCCGCCTTCAATGAAATCGGCCTGATCACGGTCGACCAGCGCACCATCGGCATCAAGGATCCGGACGCCCTGAAAACCCTGCGCCGTCTGCCGCCTTCGCGTTCGCGCGCCAAGCAGCTGGCCGCCGCCAAGCTCAAGGCCGACACCGCTGCCGCCGCCACTGCCTCGGCGCAATTGCTGGCCACTATTTAAGTAATCCCGATTCCTTCAAGCTTGGCACAGGCTTGACCCGGCCAAGGCGCGCACCGCCTTGCCGGGTCTTTTTTGCTGCCGCTCCCCTTCCTCGCCGCGCCTGCGGCCGCCTTTGCGCAGCCCCCTCATCCAAGCTGCCCTGGCGCCGTAAAAAAGCGCAGATTTCGCACAAATAAGCCTTGCTTTTCGGGCCACATTCAACAATAATGCAAATACGAATCATTCTCAACTGAGACAAAGAAAGCCCAACATGCAAAGCTCAAAACCAGCCTTGATCCAGGATGCCGCTACCGCCCACGTCAGTCCGCCCGTCAGCATGGCGCAACCGGCGCGCCGCATCACCAGCGAAGCGCTGCTGCAGCAGGGCCGCGAAGTGGAAATTGAGCACAGCGGCAAGATCTATCGCCTGCGCGTCACCCAATTGAACAAGCTGATCCTGACTGCCTGAAGCAGCACGGCAGCCAGTCACCACACTCGCCAGCCAGTCGCGCTCCGTGCGCGCAGCCAGCCAAACCACCGCACAGGAGTGTTTGATGGCGAACGACCGACCTTCCCCGATGTTTCCGTCCCCGCAGGGCCAACAGCCTGAATTGCTGCTGTCGGCCGTGCTGCACCTGATGTCGCACTACCATGCTGGCAGTCCCTGCGAGAAACTGGCGGGTGTCATCGAACGCCATCTGCAAGTGCTATCCAATTCGCCTGGCCTGGGCCCGGTGCTGCAAGCGACCTGCCAGCAATTGTCGCAGCAATGGGCCACGCTGGTGGCGCTGCACCGTCCCGCGCCGCCGAAGGCCACCTTGTTTGAGCGCCTGGCACGCCTGCTGAGCGCCAAGCACCCTGCCTCTCCCCTGCCGCAATAATTTTTCTTCGACACCCCACCGCCTAACAGGATATCGCCATGTGTGACAAAGACAAGTCCCTGCCCGTCATCAGCAATTGTTCCAGCGGCGAGGCCGAAACGGCCGCGCTCACTTCGCGCCGCCGGCGGCTGTGGGAACTGTCGCACACCTGTCATTGCCCGCTGGTCGGCGTGGGTTTGCCGCTGGGCTACCTGCGCAAGCTGGTGGGCAAGATGACGGGCGGGCGCGTGCTGGCCGACGACTACGAAGTGCATGTGGGCGCCGTGACCGAATGCGGTGCGCGCAACCGCCTGTCCGAAGCCCTGCAAAAGGAACTCGAACGCCGCTACGCCCCTGTGATCCTGCGCTTTCGCGGCGCCAAGACCACGCAACAAGTGGCCGAGCTGTGGCGTACGGCCGTCGCCAACGGCGACGTGTCGGGCGCCTTCTGGGCCGGCCTGACGCACCCGCGCTGCGATGCCGAACTGGAAGAGCAGATGTGCCGCGACTTGCACATGATCCAGCACCAGGCCGGCGCCTGCGTACGTGCCGACATGGGAAAATTTACGGCCTTGCAGGAAGAAAATGCGCGCCTGACGCACGAACTGGCCAAGCTGCAACAGCGCAGCCAAGCCATGCTGATGGAAAAAACGGGCGAACTGGAACGCCAGGAAGCGGTGCTGCTGCGCACGCGGTTTGACTCGATCAGCAAGGACAGCGTCATCGAGGAGTTGCGCCTTGATCTGGCGCAATTGCAGGCCGCCATCCCGGCGCTGGAATCGCGCACGCGCCTGGTCGAGCGCCTGGCGCAAATGGATGAGCGCGAAAAGGAATTGCGCCAGCAAATCACGGAATTGAAGCAAGCCCAGCCACGTCCGACCGCCGCCGTGCCGCCACCGGCGACTAAGCTGGAAGTGCCGACGGGCGGCAAGCTGAAAATGCCGATCCGCCTGGTCGATCAAAGCGTCTTGTGCGTGGGCGGGCGCAGCGGCAATGTCGCCACCTACCGCGCCCTGATCGAGCGGGTCGGCGCGCAGTTTGCCCACCACGACGGCGGCCTGGAAGACAATGCCAACCTGCTCGACTCAAGCCTGGCGGCGGCCGACCTGGTGATTTGCCAAACGGGCTGCATCAGCCACAGCGCCTACTGGCGCGTAAAAGATTATTGCAAGCGCACGGGCAAGCGCTGCGTCTTCATCGACAACCCCAGCATTTCCAGCCTGGCGCGCGGCTTGCAGGAAGTGAGCGGGGAGATGGAACCTCCCGTGCTGAACACGGCAGAGTAATACGGCACAGGGCGGCGTACTTACGCCGCCAACTCGCGGTCGATGGCCTCGCGCAGGATGGCATCGTCGACCGTCGTGTCGGGCGAGAAACGCCCCACCACCCTGCCATCCTTGCTGATCAAAAACTTCTCGAAATTCCACAGCACATCGCCGGGCTGCTCCTGCGTGATGCCGTAGCCGGCCAGCTTGGCGCGGAAATCGCTGCCCGGCTTTTCCTGCGCCCGCGGCTGCTGCTCGACCAGGCGCTGGTACAGCGGATGCTGGCCCGGGCCCTTGACGACGATTTTTTCAAACAGGGGAAATTGCACGCCGTAGGTGCCGCGGCAAAAGTCGGCGATCTCGGCATTGCTGCCCGGCTCCTGCGCGCCGAATTCATTCGCGGGAAAACCGGCCACCACCAGGCCTTCAGCTTGCTTGTCGGCGTAGAGTTTTTCCAGTCCTTCGTACTGCGGCGTCAAGCCGCAGGCGGAGGCGACATTGACCACCAGCACAACCTTGCCGCGATACGCGTCCAGGCTGGCGGGTTCGCCATTGATGCGGCGCAAGGGAATGTCGTAGATGCTGTCGCTCATGCTGTGTCTCCTCGGCGGATAAAACATTCATGATAGCCGTGTGTGCGCGAACGCGCTGGCGGCGTCAAAAAATCAGTAGACGTCGCGCCGGTAGCGCCCTTCGGCCGCCAGCGCATCGAGCGCGGGCCGGCCCAGCATCTCTTGCAGGGCCTGGTCGACGCCGCCCGCCATGCCGGCCAGGCTACCGCAGATGTAGATGGCGGCGCCCTGCTCCAGCCACAGCCTGACTTCGTCGGCATTGCCGCGCAGGCGGTCCTGCACGTAGGTGCGCTCGGCCTGGTCGCGCGAAAAAGCCAGGTCCAGGCGCGGCAGGTCGCCGCTGGCATGCCAGCCTTCAATTTCTTCGCGATAATGGAAATCGTGGGTCGCGTTGCGTTCGCCAAAGATCAGCCAGTTACGCCGCTGCCCCGCCAGCACGCGGCTTTTCAGGTGGCCGCGCAAGCCGGCGATGCCGCTACCGTTGCCGATCAGAATTAATGGCCGTTGGGCATTGTCTTCCAGGCGGAAACGCCGATGCTGGCGCAAGCGCAGCTGCACCACGTCGCCGACAGCGGCCTGTGCCGTGAGCCAGCCCGAGGCCAGTCCCAGGCTGCCATCGGGATGCGCATGCTGGCGCACCAGCAAGTGCACGCCGCCATCGCGCGGAATCGAGGCGATTGAATATTCGCGCGGCTGCGCAGGGTCAAGCGGCGCAGCCACCTGCACCAGGTCGCCCGACTGCCAGTCAGGCAAGCTGCCGGCCAGCGGTGCCAGCTCCACGTGATAAATGGCACCGCCCGCGCTGCCAGGGTTGAGCAGTTGCCTGTGCGTCAAACGCCAGTCGCCAAACGCAGGCGCGCTCCAGTCCGGTGCGTCGCTGGTACCGGCCAGGTGGCTCAGGTGCTGGAACCATTGCTCGATGGCGGCGCTGGCGCTGCGGTCGACTTCGATGCGCTGGAACAGGCGCGAGGCGCCCTGCGCGGCCAGCCAGGCGTCCAATGCACGGCCAAAGCCGCAGAACTGGCCATAGCTGCGGTCGCCCAGAGCCAGCACGCAATAATGCAATTGCGGCAGCGCCTGCTCGCCCGTCATGAAGCGGCCCATGAAGGCGGCCGCATTGTCGGGCGCGTCGCCTTCGCCATACGTGCTGACCAGGAACAAGGCCCGTTCGGCTTGCTGCAGATCAATGGCCGTGAGTTCGGCCAGCACGCACAGGCGCACGGGGATGCTGGCCAGTTGCAAATTGCGCGCCGTTTGCGCGGCCAGTTCCTCGGCATTGCCCGTCTGGCTCGCATACGCCACCAGCCAGGCGGGACTATTGGCCAGCGCAGCCTTGGCGGCGTCGGACGCGCGGCGCCTGGCGCGCGCGCGCAGCCAGGGCGACAGGCACACGCCCACATAACTGAGGAACAGGGCGGCCAGCAAGGCCAGCCGTGTCGTATCGTGCGTAAAAATCATGGAATTAATCGTTCATTCGTCGAGCATGGACAGCATGTGGCTGCTCAGCGTTTCGTGGTAGCCAAGGCCGTCGCGCTGCAGGAAGCGCGCGGCCAGGCCACGCTCTTCGGCCAGCGCCATGCCGGCATCCAAGCCCAGCACGGTCAGGGCCGTCGACCAGGCGTCGGCCGCCATGCATTCGGCGTGCACGACGGTGACGGAAGCGAGTTGATTGGCGATCGGCATGCCGCTGCGCGGATCAATGGTGTGTGAGAAACGAACTGTGCCATCGTGGAAAAAACGACGATAGTCGCCCGAAGTGGCCACGGACAAGCCGTGCAGCGCCAGCAACATTTCTGCCGGATGCTGTGCATGATCGGCACTATCGGCGCCATCGACCTGCTCCAGCATGACCCACCATGGCTGGCCATCGGGCTTGCTGCCGGCGCCTCGCAGCTCGCCACCCACTTCGACCAGGTAATGGTGGATGCCCTGGCTGTCCAGGTAGCGGGCCAGGCGGTCCACGCCATAGCCCTTGGCCACGGCGGACAAATCGAGTTGCAAGCCACCGGGCTGGCGCGCGCGGCGGGCCGGCAAGTCCAGTTCCAGGCGGTTGCGCTGGCGCTGCGACAGCAGCAGTGCCACGGTATCGTCTTTCGGCGGCAGGAAGCCGGGCTCATCGTAGCGGTTGCGGGGACCGAAGCCCCACAGGTTGACGAGCGCCCCCGCGCACGGGTCGTATGCGCCGCCAGATGCCTGCGCTACGTGCATGGCAAAGCCCAGCACCTCGCAAAAGGCGGCGGGCAGGCTGTGCCAGCTACCGGGCTCGGCCCGGTTGAAGCGGCCCAGATCGGACGCGTCGCTCCAGTGGCTCATTTGCGCTACGACAAGGTCCAGTTGCTGCTGCAAGCCCTGCTGCAAATCGGCGCTGCCCGCGCGTCCCGGCATGGCGGCCTCCAGCAAGCGCACCGACCAGCTGGTGCCCATAGTCAGGCCGCGCAAGTCCCGGATCGCGGCGCCGGGCGGCGCGACCTGATCGGAAATATGCTGGGGCAGCAGGATCCGGCGCATCGGCGAGCTCGTGAAGACGCCGCCGCTTACTGCGGCAGCACTTCCACGGTCGCCGCGTACGTCATGCGGCGCTCGGGCATGGCTGGCGGCTGGCCGGCCACGGCCGGTGCGGTCGCTGGCCAGGTGCTGCTCAGGTAATACATGCCGGCCGCTGGCACCGTAAACGTAATCTCTCCCTTGGCATCGGTGCTCTGGCGGATTTCACCGAGCACGCCACGGTAGCGCACGCCACCAGGCACCAGGCTGAAGGCCTGGTTCGCCGCCGGCTTGCCATCGACCAGGAAACGCCAGGTGGCTTTTTCGCCCGCGCGCAAGTCGTTCGGGTGCGTCACGGGCACGAATTCCAGGCCTACGCCTGTCGGCTTGAACACTTCCGTGCTGGTTTCGCCATTGCTGAAGAAGGTTTCCAGGCGGCTGGCCGTGCGCGTGACTTTCACGTCTTGCGCATCGGCCGGCATGTCTTTCTTGAAGGTTTCCTCGTTGCCGCGGAAACGTTTCTGCTCGCCATTTTGCTTGTAGCTGGCCATCACGTTTTGCGACACGATGGCCGCCTTGTACGTGCCCGGCTTTTCCATCTTCACATCGAAGACGCTGCGCAAACGGCCCGTGACGGTATTCGCCGGCGCCACTTTCGCGCCATCCGGGCCGGTCACTTGCAGCGCGTCAAGGCGCAGCGGCTGGTGGTCGATCTCGAACAGGCCGTCGGAGACGGCCGCATCCACCGTCACCCAGGCGTCCTTGCTTTCCACCATTGTGCTCGAAGGCACCATCCAGCCGCGGTGGGCGTGGGCGTTCATGGCCAGGCCGGCCAGGGCCAGGGCGATCAGCGGTTTATTGAGTTGCTTCAACATGGTAGAGGCGCCTTAAGGTTTGAGTTGGACGACGACGTTGCCGAGTTCTTCCTTGCCCTTGGCAGGCACGGACTGGGCCGATTTCAACGGCCACTGGAACGGCACGCGCACCAGTTCGCGTCCGCCCGCTTCGCGCGCCGCTTCCACCACCACCTGGTATTCGCCGGCCGGCAGCTTGTCGAGCAAGGCCTTGGCGCCGGGGAAAGTCAGGGTATGTTCGCCCGGCGCACGCGTGGCGCCGCTGACGCCGTCAACCGGCATGGCCAGGTCGCGGCCGCTCTTGCGCCACCATTGGCGCATGTCCTTCAGCCACTTCTCGCCTGCCTTGTCCTTCTTTTTCAGGTCATACAGCACCGTCAGGTTGCCGACGACCTTTTGATCGGCCGTTTCCAGCCACGCCGCCACGTAGGGACGGTGATATTCCGCCACGTTCAGTTGCGGGATTTCAAGCTTGAGGGCCAGGTCGGCTGCCATCGCCGAAGTGCCGATCAGAGGAAGGCCAAGCGCCAGGGAGTAGCGTAATTTCATGGTGTGCCTGTAAAAAAGAAAAGTAAAAACGATCAGTGGATAAACAGCAAGGCGATCACGCAGGGTATCAAGATACCGAGGCCAACCATCGGCCAGGTAAATGGCCGGTTGGCCGCGTGGAACTTCAAAATCAATAGCCCCGTCAGGCAAAACACGATGCAGGCGCCGGCAAAAATGTCGATGAACCAGCTCCAGGCCACGCCCGTGTTGCGGCCCTTGTGGACATCGTTGAGCCAGGACACCCAGCCCCGGTCCGTCAATTCGTATTCGGCGGCCCCGTCTTCCAGGCCGATGCGCACCCAGGCGTCACCACCCGCCTTGGGCAGCGGCAGATACACTTCGTCGACGCTCCATTCGGCGGGACGCCCGCCCGCATTGAGCGACCATTGCTGCTTGAGCCAGGTCTCGGCAGCGGCCGGCATGGGAGCATTGGCGCCATCATGCTGGGCCGCATATGCGGCCAGTTGCGTGACGAGGGGTGCCGGCAACTGCGCCTGCTGGCGCGTGATCGCCGGCTTGGCCTCGATCTGGCCAGCGTGATTCAGGGTGATGCCGGTGATGGCGAACAGAAACATGCCCAGCAGGCAAAGTGCTGAGCTGATCCAGTGCCATTGATGCAAGTTCTTCAGCCAGACGGCGCGACTGGCATTGTTCTTGGCCTTGTCTGCGGCGCCCGCATTACCCATCGAGGGCTCCCGGCAAGGAGCGAGCCAGGTGGCGCGACAAGTCAGTGTGCTTCATTCCCATCCTTCAATCAAAGTTCATGCCCATAGCTTCAAACAAATGATAATGATTATCATTTATTAAGTCAATACGTGGGGCGCCCGCCAGGCCAGCGTTTTGTAACAGTTTTGAAACAAAGCACCCCACTACGTAAGCTGCCGTACAGAGCCGCATGCAGCACCCGCCTATGCTGTTGTTCAGGACAACCATCAAGGGAGCACCCCATGCAATCGTATTCCAGCGAACAACTGGCCGCCATCGCGGCCAAGATCAAGGACGTCAAATTCGGCATGCTGACCACCAGCGACGACATGCGCACCCTCACCAGCCGGCCCCTGACGCAGCAGCAGGTCGACAACGCAGGGCAAATCTGGTTTTTTGTCTCGGACGAGGCCGCCTACACGCGCGATTTGCTGAACAATCCGCAAGTCAATGTCAGCTTTGTCGACACGGGCGACAGCCTGTATGTGTCCGTCTGCGGCCATGCGCAGCTGCTGAAGGACCGCGCCAAGGCGGAAGAACTGTGGAATCCGCTGATGAAAGCCTGGTTCCCGGGCGGGCTCGACGACCCGAAGCTGTCGCTGATCAAGGTGACGATCCAGTCGGCCGAGTATTGGGACAGCAGCGCCAGCAAGATGATGCAATTCTATGAAATGGCCAAGGCCGCCATCACGGGCGAGCCGCCGAAAGACCTGGGTGAACACGGCCGGGTCGATCTGTAGCAGAATCGCCAATTTTATCCTGGTGCGCGCCGGCAAGCAGCTGGCGTTCAGGCGTATGCGCGGGAATGACCAGCCGGCGTGCGCGAACACATCCTGCGGCTGGCCCTGCGGGGATTGTCAGACAGTCAGAAGGAAGCTCAGACGCCGGTACTGCCCGTGGTATCTGGCGCATCGTCGGCGCTCTGCCGACTCTGCCCGGCGGAGCCGGACTGATGATGGGGCAAGCGGTCGGCACGCCGCACTTCGCCAATGGAAAACAGATCGTCGCCAATATCGAGTCCTTGCTCGCTATCGACCAGCACAAAGCTCTCGGCCGACTCGGCCGTGCTTTGCTTGCTGCCTGCCGTGGACGGCGTGCCGCCCTGGCTATTGCCGGGCTGCGGCGTAGTGGACTTGCCCATCATCTTCTCCCTGATCGTGCGTGCGAGTTGATTGTAAATTGACTGCGCACAGGCCGTGACCGGCGCAGCTATTTCATCATAGTCCATGCCTGCTGCGTTGCATCAAAATTTTGCGGCTGGACGAAAAGTGCCGCGACTGGCCAGCGGCAATGCGTGACTGCCGCCGGTCAGACCTGCCTTGCTACGGCTTGCGCTTACTTGTTGCGCGAACCGGACGAGCCCGCCCCTGAACCTGAACCTGAGCCACCGCTTTGCTTGTTGCCACTGTCGCGGTTGCCATCCTGCGACATGCCGGGATTTTCACGCGTACCACCGGAGCTGGAAGCGCTTTGCCGGCTGGCATCGTTCTTGTGGCTTTGGCTGCCTGCGCGGCGCGCTTCTTCCGACGTGAATTCATGGGCCGTGCCCTTTTCATGCGCCGCACGTCCGCCTTCGCTGGCGATTTCGCGCTGCTGGGCGGGGTCCATGGAAGCGAAGCCACGCTTGCTGGTATCGCTTTGCTTGCTGCCGCCGCCGCTTCCGCTGGCGCTGCTGGTTTTACTACCTTGCTGTTTATTGTCGCTCGATGTGGCCATGATGATCTCCTTGATCGATGGAATCGGAAAACAGTGCAAACCATGCAATTCTTCCCCTCGCATGGCAAGGGAACCATCATCTTAGTGCGCACATGGGGCGCAAGAAATAGGAGGATGGCAAGAGCGCATGTAGGATGAGTCCCGCCCACGGTAGCGCAGTTACTTTCAGTTTTTCACCAAAAGTACCAAACACTCAGCAGTTAGCAGATAGCGGGAAAACCGCCGCGTCGGCCTTCATGTACACGCGCTCGCCAACGGCTGGCCGCACCGCATGGCCACCCGTAAAGGCGCCAGACGAGGGCAAAGCAGCACGCTGCTGGCCCAGCCGGAAACATGGCGCGCGTAATGATGGCGCGCTCGACGGGGCGCCACGGGTCGATGCAGAACTGACCCGGCACACAATACACGCCTTCCTTGCGCACCATCACCATGTCTGCCATGCCCTGCTCCCTGCGTGAAAAAAGCGCGTTGGCATGGGCTGAACCTCGCGCTCTTGCACCAGATCACCGTTCGACAGCGCACCATGGATTCAAGCCGGTGCGACAAACTCGGCCATGAAGGTGCGCGTGGTGTTCTCCGGAAACGCAATCGTGACCTGGTCGCCTGCCAGCGACAGCACGGTGCCGATCTGGTAGCGGGGTACGCACACGCAGCAGCCCACGGCGGGCAGGGGCGACGACGGCTCGGCGGGGGCTTGCGGCGGAGTCGGTGCTTGCGGCACAGCGTCCAGGTCAATCGGCGCGGCCAGCTTGCCGTCACTTTACGGCCGGGGCTGGCGCAGGACGTCAGGAAGCGAACAGGATGGCCCAGAAGACCATCAGCAAGCCGGCAATCGACACGCACCACACCAGCGTGCGCACGACCGGCACGCCAAACGCGTACAGCGGCAGGTAGAGCACGCGGGCGGCCAGGTACAGGGCCGCGCCGTACAGGGTCAGCGCGCTTTCCTGCGCCGTCACGTGGGCGATCAGTACGGCGGCAGCGAACAGGGGCAGGGTTTCAAACAAGTTCGCCTGGGCCCGCTGCAAGCGGCCCGTGATCTTGCCCACGGGCGGCCCGTCGCCGTCGCGCGCGCTCACGTTATACGCCGTGCCTGTTTCGCGCGTGCGGAACAGCGCGGGCAACAGGATTTGCACCAGCGCCAGCACCAAAGTACAGCCTAGCATGGCCAGTTCAGGAGTCATGTGTGCCTCTGCAGGGTGAGACAGGCAGGCCGTGCCGGCGCGTGCCCGTCAGGGTTGGTCGAGTGCTGCTTGCAACTCTGTCAAATCATAGGGTTTACGCAAGACACTGGCGGAAAAGCCCAGTTCATCCATCGACTCCTTGCCATAGCCGGTGGAAAAGATGATGCGCATGTCCGGTTTATCGCGCAGCACCATGCGTGCCAGCGCGATGCCGGACATGCCTGGCAGGCTGACATCGGTAAACAGGATATCGAAGTCTTGCTCATTGAGCAATTCCCACGCCGCCTCGCCATCGGAGACGCCGCTGACCGTGTGGCCCAGCATGCCCACCAGCTCGCACACCATCAGCTGGGAATCGAGATTATCTTCCACCACGAGAATTTTCATCGATGTCGGCATGTCACCCTGCGGTACCAAAGCATGGCCCGTCAAGTCCAGCCCCGGCGTACCGCCCCCCAGCACGCTGGCCGCCGTGCTGCCGCTCGCCGGAGTGCCGGCCATCGGCGCGCCGGAGCGTTCAAACTGGCGCGCGCGCATTTGCTGCTGGCGGTTGGCCAACACATGGCGCAGCTTGCGTGCCAGCTCTTCGCGCCGGTACGGCTTGCTGAGCAATTCCACACCCGCGTCGAGCCTGCCCTCATGCACGATGATGTCTTGCGCATAGCCCGAGGTAAACAAGACGGCGATATCGGGCTGCAACGCGCGCGCCTGGCGCGCCATCTCCGTGCTGCTGACGGGGCCCGGCATGATCACGTCCGTAAACAGCAAGTCGATCTGCGCGCCGCTGTGCAGCACGGCCAGCGCGCTTTCGCCATCTTCAGCCTTGAGCACCTTGTAACCGAGCGCACCGAGCATGTCGACCACGGTGGTGCGCACGCCCACGTCGTCTTCCACCACCAGCACCGTTTCCGTGCCGCCCGTGACGACGCCGCTCAATTCCAGTTCCTCGTCCGCTTCGGCCATCAGGGAACGGGGCAAATAGATTTTGACTCCCGTGCCCACGCCAGGTTCACTGTAAATGCGAATATGGCCGCGGCTTTGCGTAACGAATCCATACGCCATCGACAGGCCCAGGCCCGTGCCCGCGCCTTCCGGCTTGGTGGTGAAAAACGGCTCGAACGCGCGCTGCAGCACAGGCCCGCTCATGCCACGGCCCGTGTCCGTCACCGACAGCATCACGTACTGGCCGGCCGGCACATCGACCAGCTTGTGCACATACTGCTCGTCGAGCACCACATTGCCCAGCTCGATGGTCAGCTTGCCCACGCCATCCATGGCATCGCGCGCATTGATGGCCAGGTTGAGGATGACGTTCTCGATCTGGCTGCGGTCAACCAGGGTATTCCACAGCCCGCCGCCGCCCACCAGCACGATGTCGATCGCTTCGCCCAGGGCACGCCGCAGCAGCGCATCCATGTTGCGCACCACGCGCGCCAGGTCGGCCACCACGGGTTGCAAGGGCTGGCGCCGCGCAAACGCCAGCAGGTGCGACGACAGCTTGGCGCCCCGCTCGACGGCGGCAATCGCCGTGTCCAGGCGCTGGCGCATCACGCCATCCGTGCCCGTCAGGTGCTGCAGCAAATGCAAATTGCCGGAGATAATTTGCAGCACATTGTTAAAGTCGTGTGCGATCCCGCCTGTCAGCTGGCCCACGGCTTCCATCTTTTGCGCCTGGCGCAAGGCATCCTCGGCCTTGGTGCGCTCAACCACTTCCTGTTCGACACGGTGCTCCAGCGTTTCGTTCAATTCATGCAGCGCTTTTTCCACACGGCGCCGGTCCGTGATGTCCGTCTTGACGGCGATCAGGGAACGCGTCTGACCCTGCTCATCGACCAAGCGACTGACATTGCTCGATACCCACACTTGCGAGCCATCGGGCTTCAGGTAGCGCTTTTCCAGCGAGAACGACTCGCCCGTTTCCACCAGGCGCTGGAACAGCACGCTGTTGCCAGGCACGTCCGCCGGATGCATGATGTCGTTCATGTTCAGGCTCAGCAGCTCTTCGGCGGAACGGCCCAGCATGCGGCACAGGGCGCCGTTGACGCGCTGGAAACTGCCATCGAGACCCAGCTCGGACAAGCCCACCGAGGCCTGGCCGAAAATGGCGGCCATGCGCTCCTGGCTGGCGTTGAGTTCATCTTCGATCTGGCGCCGGTCCGTCACGTCGAACGACACGCCCACGTAGCGGCGCTGGCCCGGCACGCGGCTGGCCACCACCTCGCCCTGGCGCGCGATCCAGCGCAGCGCGCCATCGGCGGGACGGCGGATGCGGTATTCCACATATTCGAGGGGATTGGGCGCCAGATCAAGCTTGCTGGGTCCGACTTTTTGCCGGTCGCGCGCATCGACCAGGCTCACCAGCAGGCGTTCCGTCACTTCTTCCTCGTCGGCAATGCCCCACAGGCGGCGGAAGGTCGGCGACACCAGCATCGCGCCCGTCTCGGGGAACCATTCGAAGGTGCCGATGCCGCCCGCCTGCTGGGCCAGGCGCAAGCGCTCCTCGCCTTCCATGCGCTCGGTGACGTCGATGCCTTCGACGAGGATGCCCGTGACCACGCCCCCGTCATCCTTGATGGGCTGGTAGACAAAGTCGATCTGGCGCTGCCCCGTCTGCCCGTCCGCCGTCTGCAAATCCACCTTCACCTGGCGCCCTTCGAAAGGTTCGCCCGTGCGGTAGACCTGGTCGAGCAGTTCGATGAAGCCCTGCGCCTTGATTTCGGGCAAGGCCACTTCGACTGTCTTGCCCAGTAAATCGCGGTGCCCCACCAGGCGCAGATAATGTTCATTCGCCAATTCGAACACGTGCTGCGGCCCGCGCAGCAGGGCCATGAAGCTGGGCGCCTGCTGGAACAGGGCACGCAGCAGCGCGCGCTCTTCGCCCAGGCGGCGGTTGGCCGCGCGCACGGCCTCGCTCTCCGTCTGCAAGGTGGTGTTGAGTTCGCCCAGCTCGGCCGTGGCCAACTTCAGCTGGCGCCCCTCTTCCATGCGCGCCGTCAATTCCAGCGCCGTGCACAGCACGCCGTCCACCTGACCGTCGGCACCATGTACGGGCGTGTAAAACAGGTCGAAATAGACATCCGTGCGCTGTCCGCCGCGCAACAGCGGCAAACAGCATTCGCGGTGCACCTGCGTCTCGCCGCGCAGTCCCGCTTCGAGGATGCGCGCGTTCCAGTCCCATATTTCGGGCCAGACGGCGGGCACCGTGCCGCCCAGCGCCGCCGGATGGCGCCCCCCGGCGATCGGAATGTAGTCGTCGTTGTAAATCATCACGTGCTGCGGGCCCCACATCAGCACCATCGCCATCGGCGAATGGAGCACGATATCGACGCTGGTACGCAAATGGGCCGGCCAGCCATCGAGTGCGCCCAGGCTGGTCGCGGACCAGTCGCGCTGGCGCACCAGCTCACCCATGCCGCCGCCGCCGCGCGGCCAGGTTGGCGCGCTCATGTGGCCAGTCCCGCTTGCACGCGCACCTGGCACTGGCGCGGGATGCGCACGGTCGCAACCGTGCCCTGCGCGGCCGTGGAACTGAGCTCGACCGTACCGCCGTGGGCCTTGACAAACATGCTCACCGTGTACAGGCCCAGTCCCAGGCCCTGCCCCGTCCTGCGCTTTTCGCCCGCCTGCTGGAATGGTTCGAACAGGGTCGGCAGCAAGGCGGCGGGGATGACGCCACGATTGGCGATGCGCAATTCAATGCTGTCGGCGGCGCGCCCGTCGAGGGCCAGTTGCACCGGCGTGCCCGCCTCGCCATGCGTGATGGCATTGCATAACAGATTCGAAATGACTTGCGACAGCAAGCCCGCATCGCATTGCCCGTGCAGCTCGCCGACACTGCTAAGCTCGACATGCGTGGCCTGGCCCGCCGTCTCGCATTCCTCGACGATGGCGCGCGCCAGCGCCAGGTAGTCGTGCGTGCTGCTGCGCAACTCCATCGTGCCGCAACGGATGCGCGCCAGGTCCAGCAGCTGGTCGACCATGCGCGCCATGCGCTTGGCGCTGCTTTCGATGCGCTGCGCCGTGACGATCACCTTCGGGTGGTCGCTCATCATCGGCAACAGCATGGCGCCATTCATCACCACCGACAAGGGTGTGCGCAAATCGTGGCCCAGCACGGCCGTGAACAGTTCATTGAGGTGCAGCGCATGCTTGAGTTCATCGAGCTGGGCTGACAATTCGCGTTTCTGCTGGTACAGCTGGACCAGCACTGCCACTTTGCTTTGCAAGGCTTTCACGTCGATGGGCTTGTAGAGAAAATCGACGGCGCCCGCCTCGTAACCACGGAAGCTGTAGCTCGGTTCGCGCGACGCGGCCGTGAGGAAAATCAGGGGAATGCTGCGCGTGCGTTCGCTGCCGCGTATCAGCTCGGCCAGTTCGAAACCATCCATCTGCGGCATTTGCACATCGATCAGGGCCAGTGCCACCTCATGCGTCAACAGCAATTCCAGCGCTTGCGCGCCCGAGCTTGCCTTAAGGATGAGAATACCGGGCCCTGCCAGCACGGCTTCGGCGGCGACCAGGTTTTGCGCGATGTCGTCAACGACGAGGATATGGATAGGTGCGGTCACGGAGTCATCTTCAGGCATCGCAACGGCAAGACGCCATCGTGTTTCGATATGGTCATAAACATTGTTTCAATTCTCACATATATTACACGCACTGCTCCACTCCCATTCACTTGTGTTCGCCATCGCCGAGCAAGGCCAGGCTGGCGGCCATCTGCGGCAAATCAAGCACACGGTCGGCGCCGGCCAGCTTGAGCGCGGCGGCCGGCATGATGCCACAACTGGCCCGCGTTGGCTCCTGCACCCAGGCGCTGCCGCCCAGCTGCCGCACGCGCGCCAGTCCCGCCGCGCCGTCGGCCGAGGCACCCGTCAAGATGATGGCCAGCATGGCGCGCCGGTAGACGTACGCGGCCGTTTCCAGCAGGACATCGATGGACGGGCGCGAAAAATACACGGGCGCTTCCTGCGACAGGGAAAAACAGCCATCGGGTTCGATTTGCAGGTGGTAATCGGGCGGGGCGAAGTAGACGGTGCCGCCTTGCAGCGGTTCCTTGTCCTGCGCTTCGCGCAAGGGCAGCGCGCAGCGCGCCGCATACAGCTGCGGCAACTGGCTGGAGCGGCCCGGCGCCAGGTGCAGCACCACCACCACGGTCGCGCCGCAGGTGGCGGGCAAGGCGCGCAGCACGATGCCCAGCGCCTCCACGCCGCCGGCCGAGGCGCCGATGGCGATCAGGCGCAGGCCGGCGGGCGGTGGCGCGACGTCGCTGGTCGGCAACATGTCAGGCACGCTGGAAGATGCGTACAGCCGGGCTCAGCTCGTTGAAGCTGGCCGCATGGCGGCTGAAGTGCAGGCTTTCCTTCATGCCCAGGCCCAGGAAGCCCCGGTTCACCAGCGCTTCGTGGAACAGGCCCAGACTGCGGTCTTGCAAGTCTTTATTGAAGTAAATCATGACGTTACGGCAGGAAACCATGTGCACCTCCGAAAACACGCTGTCCGTCGCCAGGCTATGGTCGGCGAAGACGAACTGGCGCCGCAGGCGCCGGTCAAAGATGGCGCCCTTGTAGGCGGCCGTGTAATAGTCGGACAGCGAGCGCTTGCCGCCCGCCAGCTGGTAATTTGCGCTGAACTGGGCGATGCGCTCGACCGGATAGATGCCCGCTTCGGCGGCGGCCAGCGCCTCGACATTGATGTCGGTCGCATAAATCATGCTGCGCTCGAGCAAGCCTTCCTCTTCCAGCAAGATAGCCAGCGACCACACCTCTTCGCCGCTGCTGCAGCCGGCCACCCAGATCTTGATGGAGGGATAGGTATGCAGCATGGGCACGACTTTTTCGCGCAAGGCGCGGAAATATGCGGGATCGCGGAACATTTCGCTCACTTGCACCGTGAAAAACTGCAGCATCTGCGCGAACATGGCTGGCTCGTGCAAGATGCGGTCCTGCAACTGCGACAGGCTGGCGCAGCCAAAGCGCTCCATGGCCTGGCGCATGCGCCGGCGCAACGACGCCACCGAATAATCGCGGAAATCGTGCTGGTATCTCAACAAGATTCCTTCCAGCAATAACTTCAATTCAATATCGAAAATATCATCATCTAGCAATTTGACATCCACCCTTCTATTCATGCTGCCTCCCCCGGCCCCGCAGCGCCGCGCGGGTGCCTGGAGCCAGCGGGAATGCTAGCAGATCGTCGGGGATTATCCCGCAGCGAAAGCGTCAGTTAGGTACGCTGGCGTACGCTCGGCTCATCTTTTTCAGGCATCCACACCCTTCATGCCTTCCGCCGTATAGCGCGCGCCCGCCGCCATGCCCAAGGGAAAGGCTGCGCTCATCGCCGCCAATTCGGCCCCGTCCAGCTGCACGTCCAGCGCACCGAGGTTGTCGTGCAGGTAGGCGATGCGCTTGGTGCCGGGAATGGGGATGATGTCGTCGCCTTGCGCCAGCAGCCAGGCCAGCGCCAGCTGGGCCGGCGTGCAGCCTTTTGCGCGCGCCAGCACTTGCACCTGTGCGACGATGGCCTGGTTGCGCGCCAGGTTATCGGCCGCGAAACGGGGGTTGAACTGGCGAAAATCCCCGGCCTCGAGGCTGGCAGCGCCGGCAATGGCGCCCGTGAGAAAACCGCGCCCCAGCGGACTGTAGGCAAAGAAACTGGCCCCCACATCGCGGCAGGCGGCCAGCACGCCCTGCTCCGGCTCGCGCGTCCACAGCGAGTATTCGCTCTGCACGGCGGCCACGGGGCAGATCGCCGCCGCGCGCCGCAAGGTGGCGGCGCTCACTTCGCACAGGCCCACGGCGCGAATCTTGCCCTCTTGCCGCAATTGCGCCAGCGTTCCCATCGAATCGGCCAAAGGCGTATCGAGGTTCAGGCGGTGCAGGTAAAACAGGTCGATGGCCTCCACGCCCAGGCGCGCCAGCGACGCCTCGCATGCCTGACGGATATAGGCGGGAGAGTTGTCGACGCGGCGCGCATAACTGCCCGCCTCGCGCGCCAGGCCGCACTTGGTGGCGACCAGGGCCTGGCCGCGATGGCTGGCCAGGAAACGGCCCAGCAATTGCTCGTTGTGGCCAAAGCCATAGGCGTCGGCCGTGTCGAACAGGGTCACGCCTGCCGCCAGGGCCGCTTCCAGCGTGGCCATCGATTGCGCCTCGTCCGTGGCGCCATAAAATTCCGACATGCCCATGCAGCCCAGGCCCAGTGCCGAGCTGTGCAGGCCGCTATGTCCGATGCGTCGTTGTTGCAGTTGCATGTTGATCTCCCTCAAGTGTCAATACGGCCAGTCTGCGCCGCGCCAGCGAGCAAGGGAATGCGCAATTTCGTGATACCTTTCTGGTATGAGAACCCTCGATACCCATGCCTTGAGCCTGTTTTGCGCCGTCGCCCGCTGCCTGAACTTCCGCCAGGCGGCGGAGCAGCTGCACATGACCCAGCCGCCCCTGTCGCGCGCCATCCGGCTGCTGGAAGAGCGGCTGGGCGCGCGATTGTTCGAGCGCGACACGCAGGGCGTGGCCCTGACGCAGGCGGGCCGTACCCTGCTGCCACAGGCGCTGCACATCCTCGATTTGCTGGAGTTGGCGCAAGCGTCGCTGCGGCAAGACAGCGCGCCCGCGCGCCTGCGCCTGGGCCTGACCAGTTCGGTGGAAGCAGGTCTGTTCCGGCCCCTGCTGGCGGCCTTGGACAAGCAATTGGGCACCATGCGCCTGGAACTGACGGCGGCCCCCTCGCCGCGCCTGGTGGCTGCCGTACGCAAGGGCCAGCTCGACGCGGCCCTGCTTGCCCTGCCCAGCGCCACCTTCGAGCTGGCCGTGCAGCCGCTGGCGCGCCAGCCCATGATGCTGGCCCTGCCCGCCGGCCACCGCCTGGCGAGGAAGCGTAAGCTCAGCCTGTTTGATATCGCAGATGAATCTGTCTACTGGTTCGAACGGGCGCGCCAACCCGCCTTCTTCGACCATTGCCAGCAGGTATTTCGCCGCCATGGTTTTGCGCCCGTTTTTTTGCGCGAGGCGTCCGACCACCATGTGCTGCTCAGCGATGTGGCGGCCGGCAAGGGCATGGCCCTGCTGGTCGACTCGTTCCGCGCGCTGCGCCTCGCTGGCGTGGTCTACCGGCAACTGTTGGAGGGAGAGGAGCTGGCGGCCGGCATCGGCCTGGCCTGGCGGGAAGAGCACGGCCATGCGGCCCTGCCCCTGCTGCGCCAGCTGGCGGCAGACCAATTGAAAAGCTGACGCCGCACGCGGGCGCGCCAGACGCGCTACCATAACGCCTTCCCCATTTTGCGCGCCACCACGACCATGACGTTTACCATCAGCGACGCCGCCTACGGCACCGATACCCCAGCAGCCAAACACGCCATGTATGCGGACCTGCGTTCGCAGCTGCAAGGCTTGCTGGCGGGCGAGAGCGATTTCATCGCCAATACGGCCAACTTCAGCTCACTGGTCTTCAACACCATGCCCGGCCTCAACTGGGCCGGCTTTTATTTCCTCAAGGGTGATGAACTGGTGCTGGGACCGTTCCAGGGCAAGCCGGCCTGCATCCGCATCAAGAAGGGACGCGGCGTGTGCGGCACCACCGTGGTCGAAGGCAAGTCCATCGTCGTGCAGGATGTGCACGCGTTTCCCGGCCACATCGCCTGCGATGTCAATTCACGCTCGGAACTGGTGGTGCCCGTCTTTGCGCAGGGCCACATCATCGGCGTGTTCGACCTCGACAGTCCCCTGGTCGGCCGCTTCGACGAGGTCGACGCGCAAGGCGTCGAATCGCTGGTACGCGTGCTGGAAGCGGCCATCGTTGCAGCGTAGTCAGTTGCCCGCCTTGACGGCGATGAATTCACCCTTGCCCACGGTCGCCAGGCACGTCGTGTAGCGGCTGTCGGCGCCGATGGCGTCAAGGAACGCCGCCATGTCCGCGTAGTGCGAACTGGCATTGTCCACCACCAGCACGCCGCCGGCCGCCAGCACGCGGTCCAGCTGCGGCCACCATTGTTCGTACTGCTGGCGCGCGGAATCGAGGAAGATGAAATCGTAGGCGCCATCCGCCGCATCGCGCAGCACGTCGCCCGCGTCCGCCAGCAGCTGGCCTATCACGCCCTGCAATTGCGCGCGCGCAAAGTTGGCATGCGCCATGTCGAACTTGTCCTGCGCCTTTTCCACCGTCACCACGCTGCCGCCCAGCGAACGCGCTGCGCGCGCCAGCCAAAGGGTGGAATAACCGTTCGAGGTGCCGATCTCCAGCACCCGGCGCGCACCGCGCGCGTGCACCAGCACGGACAGCAATTCGCCCGTGTCGCGCGTGATGTTGAGCATGCGGCTGGCGCGCTCCGTGTGCGCCGCATCGTTGCTGCTACCGAATGCTTCGAGTTCGCTCAACAGGGTATCGATATCAGGCATGATGGCTCCTTGTCAAAGCTTCAGCATAGCAAAAAAACTAGGCGATAGCACGGCGCAGCGGGCGTTTCAGGGTTTGCACCATCACCACGCCCAGCAAGGTCACGCCGCCGCCGATCACATCGTAGCTGTGCAAGGTTTCCCCCAAGAACAACATGGCGATGATCACCGTGAACACGGGCAATAGATTCATCAATGTCGTCGCGCGGCTGGGCCCCAGCTTGGCCAGGCCGTGCATCCACAAAAACGGCGCGATGATGGAGGCGGGGATGCCGGCAAACAGCACCAGCGGCAAGCCGGCACTGGTGACGGGCGGCGCGGACTGGCTCAGGTAATACACGAACAGCACGGGCACGGCGCACCAGACCTGGATCAGCAGGGAGTGCCAGTTATTCAGGGGAATCTTCCAGCGCTTGAGCAGCACGCCGTAACCGGCATACGATAAACACGCCAGCAGCATCAGAACGTCGCCCACGGCCGCGCCGTGGGCGATCAGGGCGGCCGGCTCACCATGGCTGAGCAAGTAGCCCAGTCCCAGCAGCGACACCAGGCCGCCAAACACGCCGCCCACGGTGGGCGCCTCTTTCAACAGCAGCACGGACAGGCCCACGGCCAGCAGCGGCATCATGGACGCCAAAATACCCATATTGGTGGCCGTCGTCGTTTGCGCGGCAATGTACGCGAGGCATTGGTACATGACCATGCCCAACATGCCCAACACAAACAGTTTGCCCAAATACGGTTTTACGATGGCCCGCTGCTTCCACACGGCGCGCCCAAACACGAGCGCCAGCAGCACGCCGGCCAGCAGCCAGCGGTAAAACGAGATGGCGGCCGGATCGATCACGCCGACAGCCATCTTGCTGACGATGGTATTGATGGCCCAGATCAGCACGGCGATCACGGGAAACAGATAATGCTTGGGTTTCATGCAAAGAACTCCACTATTCGATACCGCCATTTTCGCATAGTCCGATTCCATGGATATAATGCATACCGGACAAACGATGCAAAGAACCGGACAAAGACACCATGGCCAGCAACCAGCATTTCCCCGCCGTTTCCGACGCCCTGCCCTACCCCGTGTATTTCCGCTTCGACGATTATCACGCGCACCAGCAATTCGATTACCAGAGTCATCCGTGGGGCCAGCTCACGTATTGCTCCACGGGCGTGATGGAAATCATGGTGGCGGGCCAGCGCTACCTGTCGCCGCCCCAGTATGCCGTGTGGATACCACCCGAGACTTTGCACGACGGCTATATCCGCCAAGATGTCGTGTTTCACTCGGCGTATATCGACGCCAGCTTGTGCGCGCAGTTGCCCACCCGGCCATGCGCGCTGGTATTGAGTCCCTTGCTCAAAGCCATCCTCGGCGACTTTGCCGCACGGGGCGTCACCACGCCCGCCACCCTGGCCGACCAGCGCCTGGCGCAAGTGCTGGTCGACCAGTTGCAACTGGCGCCGTGCAGCCGCAACTACCTGCCGGGCAGCGACGAGCCCGTCATCGCGGCGCTGCTCGCGGCCCTGCAGGCGGAGCCGGGCAGTAACCGCTCACTGGCCGAGTGGGCCTCGCACTTGCATGTGACCGAACGCACGCTGGCGCGCCGCTGCCAGCGCGAACTGGGCATGCCGTTTGGCGAATGGCGCCAGCGCCAGCGTTTCCTGGCGGCCCTGCCCCTGCTGGAACGGGGCGACACCGTGCAGGCCATCGCACTGGAACTGGGCTATAGCACGGCCTCGGCCTTCATCGCCATGTTTCGCCGACAAAGCGGCGGCACGCCCGACCAGTTCCGCCGCGGCCTGCGCTGAAAAAGCCAAACCTGGCCTCCGCTTTGTCATGGTTTGTCATATTGGGATGCTAAAATCCAAACATCTTTCCAGAGAGCAAAAGGACGCGCGCATGAATTCCAGCACTGAAACGGCCCATGACACCCCAGGCAGCGAGGATGCGCCGCAGGTGACAGAGACGACCGTGACGGCGCCAGCGCCCATCCGCCTCGACAAGGAAGATATCCCCACCGTACTGAGCAAGCTGCGCACCCTGGTGCAGGACAAGACGCGTTTCGAGCCGCAGGACATCACGCCGCTGGACGAGGAAGACGTGCTGCAGGATTTTTCCTTGCAAGCCAACTACACGCTCGAGGCACGCTTCGAGCAGCGCGTCATCAATGGCTACTTCGCGCCGTCCGGCAATGACTGCCACTGTGGCTCGCACGAGGTGGGAGCACTCGCTCACGCGCAGGAGAAGGAACGCCTGCGCTGTGCTGCAGGCAAGCTCGACAATGCCTTGCGCCAGGCGGGCCAGGCCTACAACGGCGTCGAGGCGGGCGTCTACCTGCCGCACGCCGTCAAGTACTGGCACCTGGACACCTGCAGCAACTGCACCGGCAAAGGCCGCATCAGCTGCCACACCTGCCACGGTGCAACCACGGAAACCTGCTGGAACTGCCATGGCGGGCGCACCGTCAGCTGCGACGCGTATGGCTGCTACGGCAGCGGCAAGGTGTCGTGTTCGTATTGCAGCGGCAACGGCACGGTGGCCGAGCAAGTCACCGATTACGTCACGGTGCAAGTACCCACTACCACCTACAGCAACGGCAGCTCGCACACCAGCTACCACAGCGAAACGCGCACGCAATACCGCACCGAGCATCGCAATTGCTACCATTGCAGCTTTGGCAAGGTCACGTGCAACAGCTGCCACGGTTCCGGCAACATCAATTGCGGCACGTGCCGCGCCAGCGGCAGCGTCACCTGCCGTACCTGCAGCGGCGTGGGCGACTTGCGCTGCAACCCGTGCGACGGCTCCGGCAAGGTGGGCAAGGCGGCCTGGATCGACGTGCATGTGGCGCCCGGCTACAGCGTCAGCCTGCCCAAGCAGGCGCCCGACGATGCGCGCCGCATCCGCGACAAGGAGAGCGTGCACTCACTGGCCGCCATCGCCAGCAGCCTGGCCCTGGCGAAAGTGAGCATTTACAATGAGGACCAGCCGCAGGAAGTCGACGCCCTGTACGGAGGCAAGCTGCGCATCGTGCGCCTGGACGCCTCGTGCAACGCCGAAAAGCACCACCTGGTGGCATACGGCACGGATCTGCGCTGGCTGACCCTGGACGACATCGTGGAAAAGCTGCTGCGCGGCGACCTCAAGGCGCTCAGCGACGCGCTGGCCGGCAGTGCCGACGACGGCCTGTTCTCGGCCCACGTGCAAGGCTTGTTGACGCCACTGCGCGACGTGGCCGCCTCGGAACTGAATGCGGACGTGATCGAGTCTGTCCTCAGCGGTGACGCTGACCACGCGCACGTCGATGTCGTCTCCGCCGAGTATGCACAGAATGTGCGCACCTGCGTGCTCGGCGCCTTGCGCCAGGTCTACACGCGGCTGGCCAAGCAATTCTGGTGGAAAAGCGCGCTGGCCGCGCTGGCCGCCGCCATCGCCACCTGGTTCTTTGCCGGGCGCGGGGCCGCCGCCGTGGCCGGCCTGCTCGTCACGGCCGCAGGCTACTGGCTGTTCAACCGCAAGGTGAAAACCGTGCTCAGCGAAGCGCTGGGCGGCGAGCAGCAGGCCGAACGCGCCATGGGCATCGCCGGCAAGGGCCGCCGCAACCAGCTGGCGCAGGTGCTGATCCTCGCCCCCGCCGGCCTGGCCGTACTGGCCGCCAGCTATGGCTTGCCCGTGCGCTTGCGCCCGGTTTCTGCGCCGCCGCAAACGGCCATGGCGTCGGCTCCCGTCGCGCCCCATGCGCCGGCTCCAGTGCCGCCGGATGCGAGTAGCGCCAAAGCCGTCAAGCTGTATGAAAATGGCGACAAGGTGCAGGCGCTGGCCATGCTGGAAAGCCTGATCGGCAAAGGCGACGCCGGCGCGTATGGCTTATATGGCTGGATGCTGCTGATGGGCGAAGGCCGGCCCGGCCCCGCCGTCGCGCCAACGGCGCAGCAACGCGAAGCGCGCCAGGTCGCCGCCAAGCCCCTGGTCGGCAAGGGCTTGCTGAAAAACGACAGCTATGCGCTGACGGCGAAGGGCGTGATGCTGGCCGAAGGCTGGCAGGAGCCGCGCAACATGGCGCGCGGGCTCGACCTGCTGAAACAGGCCGCGAACAAGGGCAATGCGCAAGCCATGCATTTGCTGGGCCTGTACCACGTGCGCGGCTACCAGATCCCCGTCAACCACAAGGAAGCGCGCAAATGGTTCACCCTGGCCGCCGACAAGGGCAGCGCGGGCGACATCTACAACCTGGGCCTGATGGACTGGGAAGGCGCGGGCTTGAAGCGCCCTGACCGCGCCAGCGCCATGCAGCGCTGGAAGATCGCCGCCGCCATGGGAGAGGAGCGCGCGATCAAGGCGGTAGCCCAGGGACAGCCTTAAGGAGCACCTGAAAAAATGCCCATGGCGTTGTTGCGTTGCCTGGCCGTACGTTCGTACTGCCTGCGGCAACGCGCCTAGCCCTGAGCATTTTTCAGGCGCTCCAGCAGAGCGGCGGCAAAAGTCGCCGCTTTTTGATTTTTACACCGCCGCCAGCGCCTGCAAGGCCATCGGGTTCGGCGTCGGCTCGCCGATTTTTGTCAGCAGGTTGCGGTCCGTGTGGTGGAACGGTTCATCCTTGCCGCGGATCAGCATGACCGTGTCTTCGTCGTAGCCCCAGGTGCCGTCGGCGTGGATATCGACCTTGATACGGTATTCGACGGTGGTGAACGCGTGTTCGAGGAAAGGGTTCGAGCAGATGCCGTAGGCCGTCGAATCGCGCTTGGCCACCAGTTCGAAACTGGTGGCATCAGACGTCGTCGTGCCCGACGCCATGGCGATCTGGCCGCGCGGGATGGCCAGGGTCTGGATCACGGCGCCCGTGGCCGGCTCCCACAGCCAGTAGCCCACCTGCTCATGGTAGGTTTTCACTTGATCCGGCTTGGTGATGTGGATGTAGTAGCGCAAGCCGTAGAATAGTTGCGGGCCGTTGGTGACGGGGTCGATCGGCTGCAGTTCGATACGCTCGACAAACGCCTGCTTGCGCGGGCCGTCCGCTTTCGGCTTGACGTCCAGGCCGCGCGTGCCCGTCCAGATGCCGGCCATGCCTGTCAGGGGGCCCAGGTTGTTCAGGGTATGCACGTCGGCGGACGGCTCGGTGTAGATATCTTCGGGAAAATCGCTCATGCGGAAGTCTTCAAAATGGGGCAACAGTGCTTGCCGCCATTGTAAGACGCAGGCTGCTATCTGGGAAAGAGCGCGATGTGGCGCTCGATGAACAGCAAGGCGGCTGTCGCCAGCGCGGGGCGCAGCATTTCAAACACGGCGGCATCGCGCGCCTGCAGCAAGTTGGCGGCCACCTCGGGCAAACACAGCTCGCCGGCGATGAACGCCGCCACCGCGTCGATATTCAGGTACAGGGCGCTGTCAAACCCTTCCCAGTCCACATAGGCCAGCCACTCGGCCAGGGTCACCACGCTTGCGACTTGCGGCGCCAGGGCCGCGATGCGCTCCAGGCGCAACACGCTGTCGTTGCGGATGCCTTCCTGCTGCAGCACGGCCAGCGCCACGTGCTGCAGCGCGTCTTCCGGGTCGCGCCGGTACTTGTTCAGCAAGCGCTGCGTCAGCGTATAGCGCTCGGCGTCGATGCCGCGCAAGGCGGCCGCCACGTCGTAGTCATGCAGCGCCAGGTGGCGCACCGCGCAAGCGACATCCACGCCGGCTTTCGCGGCGACGATCTCGGTGAGCTGCTGCCGGCGCGCGTCATCCATGCTTACACCAGCGGGTCGGTCAAACCGGTCAGGGTGAAGATTTCAAAGCCCGTTTCCGTCACGGCCAGCGAGTGCTCGAACTGCGCCGACAGGGAACGGTCTTTCGTCACCGTCGTCCATTTGTCCGGCAAGACCTTGACCTGGTAGCTGCCCACGTTGAGCATCGGTTCGATGGTAAAGATCATGCCTGGCTCGAGCACGATGCCCGTGCCGGCGCGGCCATAGTGCAGCACCTGCGGCGTGTCGTGGAAGACCTGGCCCACGCCATGGCCGCAGAAGTCGCGCACGGAAGAAAAGCCCTGCGCCTTGGCCACCGCTTCGATGGCGGCGCCCACGTCGCCCAGGGTGGCGCCCGGGCGCACGGTGTGGATGCCGGCCATCATGGCGTCATACGCCGTGTTCACCAGGCGGTTGGCGAGGATGGAGACGGCGCCCACCTTGAAGGTGCGGCTGGTGTCGCCAAACCAGCCCTGGAACTTCGGCGTCACGTCGATATTGAGGATGTCGCCCACTTTGAGGATCTTGGTCTCGGACGGGATGCCGTGCGTGACCACGTGATTGACGGAGATGCAGCTGGCGTGCTTGTAGCCGTGGTAGTCGATGGTGCCAGGGATGGCGCCGGCGGCGCGCATGAATTCTTCGCATAGGGCGTCGAGCTTGGCCGTCGAGACGCCCGGTTTCACGAAGGGCGCGATGTAGTCGAGCGTGTCGGCGGCGATGCGGCCGGCCGCGCGCATGCCGATGAACCCTTCTTCGTCGTGCAGGGGGATTTTCTTGCCGTGTTCAAGCTGGGTGGAATAGCGCATGTTTTCTTCTTTGTTAATGTGATGTGGTATGTAAGGCCCAGCCGCGCACGGCGTCGTGCGAGGCGCGCAGCATGGCGTCGACACTGGCCGGTATCGGCCGCTCCTGGGTCAGGTAAGGCTTGACGACGGCCACGGGCGCGTCGATCAGCACGAATTTGAGCAGCATGTGATCCAGATCGAGCTCCGTGGTGGCAGGCATGGCTTCGGCGCAGCGGACAAAGCAGGCGTCGAGCGCGGCCTGCTCTTCTTCCACGGCGGCCAGCAATTGCTCGCTGAGACCACTGCTGAAATCGGGGCTGTCCGCGCATTGCAGCAGGAAGCGCGCGTACACGGGCTTGCGCCGGCACCAGTCCAGCAAGCCGTGCACGCCGGCCCAGGTATCGCCGCCGAGCCAGCGGCTGGCCACCTCCTCGCGGAAGTCGCTTTTCACACGCAGCCAGGCGCGCGCCAGGATGGCGTTGCGCGAATCGAAGCGGTGATACACGGAGCCGATGGGCGCACCGGCCTTGACGGCGATGGCGGCCATCGAGACGGCGGCCACGCCGCATTGGGCGGCGACGGCGATCGCGCTGTCGATGAAGTTGTTTTCGTTGAATTTGGCTAGTCTGACCATTCAAATAGAATACAGATTCTATTTGAATCCGTCAAGCGGTCCAGCCAGGCAAGAAACGCGTCCAACGCGAGTTGCCCCACTGCCTTACAATGGTATGCACGAACCGCTAAAGGAGAATCCGCTTGCTTACGCCCCCCTTCATCGCCTCCTCCCGCTTCGACGATCCACGCCTGGCGTTGGAACAAGTGCAAGCCATTTACCGCAGCAGCATCGAACACTTGCGCGATGCGCTGCAGCGCTTTGTCGCCGGCGAAGACATGCACGAACGCGTGCGCGCCTGCTACCCCTTCGTGCGCATCCAGACGGACACCGTGGCGCGCGCCGACTCGCCGCTGGCCTACGGTTTTGTCGCCGGCCCCGGCGTGTTTGAAACCACCCTGACGCGCCCCGACCTGTTCGGCGATTATTACCTCGACCAGTTCACCCTGCTGCTGAAAAACCATAACAGCGGCCAGAAAGTACACCTGGAAGTGGGCGTGAGCGCCCAGCCCATCCCCGTGCATTTCTCGTTCGCCGAGCATGACCATATCGAGGGCAATATGGATGCGGGCCGCCGCCTGGCCATGCGCGACCTGTTCGACCTGCCCGACCTGTCGGCCATGGACGATGGCATCGCCAACGGCACGCACGAACCGGCGCATGGCGAAGCGCAACCGCTGTCGCTGTTCACGGGCCCGCGCGTCGATTACTCGCTGCAGCGCCTGCGCCACTACAGCGGCACCTCGCCGCAGCATTTCCAGAACTTCGTCCTGTTTACCAATTACCAGTTCTATATCGACGAATTCATCCGCCTGGGCCACGCCATGATGGACCGCGCGCCCGATGCGGCAGCGCCCTCGGACGACGACGGCTACATCGCCTTTGTCGAACCGGGCAACGTGGTCACGCGCCGCGTGGAACAGACGGTCGAAAGCGAAGATGCGCTGGGCGCCGCGCCGCCGCGCCTGCCGCAGATGCCCGCCTACCACCTGCTGCGCGCCGATGGCAGCGGCATCACCATGGTCAATATCGGCGTCGGTCCCGCCAACGCGAAAACCATCACCGACCATATCGCCGTGCTGCGCCCGCACGCCTGGCTGATGCTCGGTCATTGCGCCGGCTTGCGCACCACGCAAAGCCTGGGCGACTACGTGCTGGCGCATGCGTATGTGCGCGAAGACCACGTGCTCGACGAAGACTTGCCGCTGTGGGTGCCAATCCCGCCGCTGGCGGAAATCCAGCAGGCGCTGCAAACGGCGGTGGCGGAAATCACCCAGCTGACGGGGCATGACTTGAAACACATCATGCGCACCGGGACCGTGGCCAGCACCGACAACCGCAACTGGGAACTGCTGCCGCAACGCACGCCGGAGCGCCGTTTCAGCCAGAGCCGCGCCATCGCGCTGGACATGGAAAGCGCGACGATTGCCGCCAACGGCTTCCGCTTCCGCGTCCCGTACGGCACCTTGCTGTGCGTGAGCGACAAGCCGCTGCACGGCGAAATCAAGCTGCCCGGCATGGCCAACCACTTCTACCGCGAACGGGTCGACCAGCACCTGCGCATCGGCATCCGCGCCGTGGAACTGCTGCGCCGCCAGGGCGTGGACCGGCTGCACAGCCGCAAATTGCGCAGCTTTGCGGAAGTGGCGTTTCAGTAAGAGCGCTTCAGGGGAAAAACCGGGGATCGTAGCTCCACCGCCTGACAGTACTGGCAGTGATCGCTACGGCATCGGCATGCCCGGGATTGAGCAAGACATTGTATTCGTCGGGCACGATCACGGAAGGCACCAGCAGCAAGGCGGTTTTTCCCGCAGCAATCCAGCCATCGCCGGCAAACTTGCCCGACAAGCCGGCCGGTATGGCGTCCCAGCCGCCGGGAAATGGATCGAGTACCTGGCGCGCATCCCATACGACATCGGGAATGGCCATACGCACCAGGTAACGGTTGAACGGAAGGCCACCACCACGCAGGTAATGGACGGTTTCCAGGGTGGCCAGTGCGATACTCGTCGAGCAGTACACGACGGGCGCGCCCTTGCTGTTCCAGCGACCGCCCGTAATCCTGGCGCCGGTGCCGCTCAGGTCACTCGCAGGATAGGCTGGCGTCTCGACGGCAATACGCCAGAGCACATTCATGCATAGGCTCCGCTCTGCGTCATGGACAGCAATTCCGCCACCAGTTTTTGTCCCTCGAAGGTGTCCATGTAGCTGGCCGGCGTTGCGCCCGCCAGCGCAGGTAGCGGCTTGCTCAGCCAATCTGAGACCCAGCGCGCGGCATCAAAGCCGGCAGGATCACCGGATTGTTCGACCATCGCCTGCACCATGCCGATCAGAGTTTCAATGCCCAGCACGCGTTCCGATTCGTCCTTCGACAGCAAACTGGCGTCTTTCTCCTTGCGGCTGATGGTGGCACGCGACAACCCCAGGCTAGACAACAGAAATTCCTTGCTCATGCCCATGCGCGCGGACAGGCGGCTGATCGTCGAAGCTGGAATGCCTCGCCGTATCAGCGCAATGCGCGCATCAGTATCGAAACCGTACAGCGCCATGCCCTCGTACAGCGACCTCGTTTGCTGGGCAGGGACGGGAGCGTCAACTTGCTGTGCCATAATCACCTCGTTTAAGACATCAGTATAGCTCAAATGAGGCGCAACGCAAGGAACGCACAGAATCAAAAAAAAACCGTTCAGCGCCAGCTGAACGGCATGAACGGCGGCAATGCGCCGCATTCCAGGGCTGCGCTTACAGGAAGCGGTCGAGTATCTTGCGTGTCGTCTTGTCGATATTGAACATGTCGCGTATCAAGAAGTGGATGCCGTGGTTGTCGGCGATCAAGAGCGACGTGGCACCGATGCGGCGGATGTCTTCCTCGCCTTTCAGCACGAACTGCGTCTCGCCCCGGTCCGTGTCCACATGCCAGGTGCATGGCGTGGCAAAGCTGGAAACGCTTTTCACGCGCGCAATTTCCGGCATGAATTCGCGCCCTTCCAGTTCTTCCTGCAGCAGGCTGCGCGCCGGCTCCGGCAAGGCGTCGAGGCGGTCGATCCACGCCACTTCCTTGCCATTGCCCAGCACCAGCGAAATGCCTTCGTCGGGCGACTGGATGGGAAAGGCGCGCACGGGCGCCACGCCTTCGAACACCTGGCCGTCTTCGTCCGTCATCACCAGCTTGCCGAAGGTGTCGCGGCTTAATGTAAAAGTTGTACTGGCCATGCTTATTCCTTGTCATCCAGGGCGAGTTCGTTGTTGCGCGCCTGTGCTTCGTAGAGGCGGAAGTAGGCGCCCTCTTTCGCCATCAGTTCATCGTGACTGCCCACTTCGACCACCTGACCGCGGTCCAGCACCACCAGGCGGTCTGCCCGGTGCAGGGTCGACAGCCTGTGCGCGATGGCGATCGTCGTGCGGCCCTGCACCAGATTGTCCAGCGCCTTTTGAATCTCTTTTTCCGTTTCCGAGTCGACCGACGATGTCGCTTCATCCATGATCAGGATGCGCGGGTCGATCAGCAGGGCGCGGGCAATCGAGATGCGCTGGCGTTCGCCGCCGGACAGGCCCTGGCCACGCTCGCCCACCATCGAGTCGTAGCCTTGCGGCAGGCGCAGGATGAATTCGTGCGCATGCGCGGCGCGCGCGGCGGCGATGATCTCCTGGCGCGTCGCGTGCGGCTTGCCGTAGGCGATATTTTCGGCGATGGTGCCGAAGAACAGGAACGGTTCCTGCAGCACCAGGCCGATATTGCGGCGATAGTCAGACACGGCGAACGAACGGATGTCGACGCCGTCGAGCAAAATCGCCCCTTCCGACACGTCATAGAAACGGCAGATCAGGTTGACCAGGGTGCTCTTGCCCGAACCGCTGTGACCCACCAGGCCGATCATTTCGCCCGCCTTGATATTCAGGGTGATGCCGCGGTTGACGGCCCGGTTGCCATAGCGGAAACCGACTTCGCGCAAATCGATCCTGCCTTCGATCTTCTCCAGTTTGACCGGTTGCGCCGGCTCCGGCACGCTCGACACGTGGTCGAGGATGTCAAAGATGCGCTTGGCGGCGGACGCCGATTTCTGCGTTACGGAAACGATGCGGCTCATGGAATCGAGGCGGCCATAGAAACGCGTGCTGTAGGCGATGAAGGCGGTCAGCACGCCGACGGTGATTTCGCCGCGCGACAATTGCCAGATGCCGAAGCACCAGATGACCAGCAAACCCATCTCCGTCAGGAAGGAGACGGTCGGCGAGAACAGCGACCAGACCTTGTTCAATTTGTCATTGACGGCCAGGTTATGCGCGTTGGCGTCGCGGAAACGGGCCGCTTCGCGTTTTTCCTGCGCAAACGCCTTCACCACACGGATGCCGGGGATGGTATCGGCCAGCACGTTGGTCACTTCGCTCCACACGCGGTCGATCTTTTCAAAGCCCGTGCGCAGGCGGTCGCGCACCAGGTGGATCATCCAGGCGATGAAAGGCAGCGGCGCCAGGGTCATGATGGCCAGCCAGGGGTTCATCGACCACAGGATGGCGCCGGTCATGATGATCATCAGCACGTCGGAAGCGAAATCGAGCAAGTGCAGCGAGAGGAAGACGCAGATGCGGTCGCTGCCACTGCCGATACGCGACATCAGGTCGCCCGTGCGCTTGCCGCCGAAAAATTCCAGCGACAGTTTCATCAGGTGTTCATACGTGGCCGAGCGCAGGTCGGCGCCCATGCGTTCGGACACCAGGGCCAATACATAGGTCTTGCCCCAGCCCAGCAGCCAGGCCAGCAAGGCCGAACCCAGCAAACCACTCATGTAGTACACCACCAGCCACGGGTCAATATGCTTGCCGTTTTGATACGGGATCAGCACATTGTCCATCAGCGGCGCCGTCAGATACGGTGGAATCATGTGCGCGGCAGTGCTCAGCAGCATCAGCATGAAGCCCAGGGCCAGCTGGCCACGGTAAGGGTGGGCGAAGCGCCACAGGCGGAACAGGGTCCAGGTCGATGGCGGTGTGTGCAGCACCTTGGCGCAGATCGGGCATTCTTCCTGCTCGGGGGCCAAAGGCGCCTTGCAGCTCGGACACACTTCCTGCTCCGCTTCCAGCACGGGCTGGCCCGTCAGGTGGCTGTCGAGGCGTTCGACAAACTGCTCCAGCACGCGGATGGCGTGCAGATTCTGGCCCAAAGTAAAACGCCACGAAGCCAGTCGGCCTTGGTCGTCGAACAATTCCAGGTGGCCGACACCGGCGTGATCATGGTGCGTCAGGCGCAGTCCAGGGCGGAAAGACCAGCTTTTCCAGGCGGTATCGCCCGGTGAACGGGCCAGCAAACGCTTCTCGGTGACAACAATTATGCCTTTTGTGAAACGTAATCGCGCATCGAGGTCAACCTCAACGCTACTTAAAACGTTCTCCCCTGGAGAAAGGTTGCTCTCGACTTCCGCCAGCCAGTGTTCCGGCAGCGAAGTGAGGGGAATAGTTGTTGCAGGAACACTCAGTTCAGTTGTCATCGTAAAGCATACTCCGGCTCGAGGCCAAGCCCTTCAGGGCGGGATTTGGGGGATGGGGCAGACGCCCGATCAATGTTTGTGTACTGCGCGATGGCGAGGTAGATGCACCAGTGGCAATTTCCTGTATTGTATCGAATGGATGCCTGCAGGTAAGGAATGATGGTAAAACGGCGCAAAAAAATGAGCGGCCATCGACCAGCGACAAGTATACAACAGCCCGCTGTTGCGCAAATGCTCCAGCTTGGACCAGAGTCGGTATCTTTATAACAAGCATAGCAACAATTAGTAACAATTAGAATGACAACACCAGCAGAATAAGGGAAGCAAACGCGACAGGACGCCGCTAAAAGTGGCACACTGCGCATACCCGGGATAGAGAACCAAGCACGAGCCTGAAAAGACTCTGTAGAGCCAACATAAAGTATCTGGCGCCCAGACGCCTGGCCTGTTATCAAGAAACCACTTACATGATCAAGAAGAAGAACATCGAATTTGCCCGCGTCACCCACTTGCGCGGCCCCAACATCTGGACGTATCGCCCGGTGATTGAAGCCTGGGTCGACATCGGCGAACTGGAAGACTATCCATCCAATACCCTGCCCGGCCTGTACGAGCGTCTGGTGGCATGGCTGCCTGGCATGATCGAGCACCGCTGCGGCGTGGGCGAACGGGGCGGCTTTTTCGAGCGTCTGCGCGAAGGCACCTGGTCGGCCCACATCCTCGAACACGTGGTGCTGGAATTGCAAAACCTGGCAGGCATGCGCACGGGCTTCGGCCAGACGCGCTCGACCAGCCAGCGCGGCATCTACAAGATGGCCTTCCGCACGCGCGAAGAGCACGTGGGCCGCGCCGCCCTGGCCGCCGCGCGCGAACTGCTGATGGCCGCCATCAACGATGAAGCCTACGACCTGGAAGCGGCCCTGGCGCCCCTGCGCGACATGGTCGACGCGCGCTGCCTGGGCCCGAGCACGGCCAGCATCGTCGATGCGGCCACCGAGCGCGGCATCCCTTCGCTGCGCCTGAACGACGGCAACCTGGTGCAACTGGGCCACGGCGCCGCGCAGCGCCGCATCTGGACGGCCGAAACGGACCGCACCAGCGCGATTGCCGAAGGCATCGCCAGCGACAAGGACCTGACCAAATTCCTGCTCAAATCGTGCGGCGTGCGCGTCCCTGAAGGCAGCCTGGTGCGCAGCGCCGAAGCGGCCTGGGAAGAAGCACAGGACATTGGCGTGCCCGTCGTGGTGAAACCGTATGACGGCAACCATGGCCGCGGCGTGTCGCTGAACCTGATGACGGAAGCGGACGTGAAAGCGGCCTACGAACTGGCCGCGCGCAAGGGCGACAGCTCGGCCGTGCTGGTGGAAAGCTTCATCACGGGCGACGAACACCGCCTGCTCGTTGTCGGCAACAAGCTGATCGCGGCCGCCAAGGGCGAATCGCTGTGGGTCGATGGCGACGGCGTCTCGAGCGTGCTGGAACTGGTCAACACACAGATCAATACCGATCCGCGCCGCGGCGAAGGCGAAGATTTTCCATTGGGTACCGTCAAGCCGCATGAATCGGGCGAAATCATTCTCGAACTGCAGCGCCAGGGCATGACCGCCCTGTCCGTGCCGCAGGCGGGCCAGAAAGTGCTGATCCAGCCGAACGGCAACGTGGCCATCGACGTCACGGACGACGTGCATCCGTCCGTCGTGCATGCGGCCCTGCTGGCCGCGCGCGTGGTCGGCCTCGATATCGCCGGCATCGACCTGGTCACCACCGACATCACGCGTCCGCTGGAAGAGCAGCGCGGCGCCATCATCGAAGTCAATGCCAGCCCCGGCCTGCTGGCGCACATCAAGCCGGGCGTGGGCCAGAGCCGCCCTGTCGGCGCGGCCATCGTCGACCACCTGTTCGCGCCCGAGGAAACGGGCCGCATTCCGCTGATCGGCGTGACGGGCACGCGCGGCGCCAGCCTGATCGTGCGCATGCTGTGCAAGCTGCTCAACCTGTCGGGCCTGCACACGGGCGCCGTCTGCAGCGAAGGCATGTACCTGGACCAGCGCCGCGTCGTCAGCAGCGATTGCGTGAATTGGGATGCGGGCCAGCGCCTGCTGCTCAACCGCACCGTGCAGACCGCCCTGTTCGAAACCAATCCGCGCATGATCCTGGCCGAAGGCCTGGCCTACGACAAGTGCCAGATCGGCATCGTCACGGACATGGGCAGCCTCGATAGCGTCAAGGATTTCGACGTGCTCGACGAAGCGGGCCTGTACAAGGCCGTACGCAGCCAGGTCGACGTGGTGGTGCCGACGGGCGTGGCCGTGCTGAACGCCGCCAACGCCCACGTGCTGGAACTGGCCGAACTGTGCGACGGCAGCGTGACCCTGTATGCGCAGGATGGCAGCTTGAGCGCCATCGCGGCGCAACTGGCCGCCGGCCAGCGCGCCGTGTTCGTGCGCGGCAACCACATCGTGCTGGCCGAAGGCGGCAGCGAAACGGTCTTGCTGTGCCTGGACCTGCTGAAACCGGCCACGGCCGGCAATGTCGACAGCGTGCTGGCCGTCGCCGCCGCCGCCTGGGCCATGAACCTGCCCGTCGACCTGATCTGCGCGGGACTGCGCACCTTTGACGCTGCACCCGGCTGCATCGGCAACTAAGACTCAAGCGAAGACTCAAGCCCGGCTACGGCCGGGCCCACAAGAACACAACAGGATTACGGTTTAATTATGGAAGTATCTCGCGTACGGGCCTTGCGGGGCCCTAACCTCTGGAGCCACGACACCGCCGTGGAAGCCATTGTTTCCTGCACCACGCAGGAACTCGACATCGCCCAGTTGCCTGGCTTCGAAGCCCGCCTGCGCGCGCGCTTTCCGCAACTGAGCCCGCTACAACCGCTGGGCAACTACAACGCCGCGCCGATGGCGCAGGTGCTGGAACTGGCGGCGCTGGGCCTGCAGGCGCACGCCGGCTGCCCCGTCACCTTTAGCCGCACCACGCCGACCCTGGAAACGGGCATCTTCCAGGTCGTCGTCGAATACTCGGAAGAAGCCGTCGGCCGCCTGGCTTTGGCCCTGGCGCAGCAGCTGTGCCAGGCCGCGCTGGACGATGCGCCGTTCGACCTGGCCGGCGCCCTGCACCAGTTGCAGGAACTCGATGAAGACGTGCGCCTGGGCCCCTCCACCGGCGCCATCGTCAACGCCGCCTTGGCGCGCAACATCCCGTTCCGCCGCCTGACCGAAGGCAGCCTGGTGACGTTCGGCTGGGGCAGCCGCCAGCGCAAGATCCAGGCCGCCGAAATGGACGGCACCAGCGCGATTGCCGAAGCCATCGCGCAAGACAAGGAACTGACCAAGAAGCTGCTGGACTCGGCCGGCGTGCCGGTGCCGCACGGCCGTGTCGCCGTCGATGCAGACGACGCCTGGGCCGCCGCCTGCGAGATCGGCCTGCCCGTCGTCGTCAAGCCGAAGGATGGCAACCAGGGCAAGGGCGTCACCGTGAATGTCACCACGCGCGAACAACTGACGGCCGCCTTCCTCGCGGCGCAGGAATTCCGCGACGATATCCTCGTCGAGCGCTATCTGCCGGGCCACGATTTCCGCTTGCTCGTCATCGGCAACAAGATGGTGGCAGCTGCCCGCCGCGACCCGCCGCAAGTGGTGGGCGACGGCCAGCACACGGTGCGCGAACTGGTCGACCAGGTCAACCTGGACCCGCGTCGCGGCAGCGGCCACGCCACCTCGCTGACGAAAATCCGCTTTGACGACATCGCCCTGGCCAGCCTGGCCAAGCAGGGTTATGTGGCCGAATCCGTGCCGCCCGTGGGCCAGCGCGTGATTTTGCGCAATAACGCCAACCTGTCGACGGGCGGCTCGGCCACCGACGTCACCGTCGACGTGCATCCGGAAGTGGCGGCGCGCGCCGTCGCGGCCGCGCACATGGTGGGCCTGGACATCTGCGGCGTGGACGTGGTCTCCGAAAGCATTTTGAAACCGCTGGAAGAGCAGAACGCCGGCATCGTCGAAGTGAACGCCGCACCGGGCCTGCGCATGCACCTGGCGCCATCGTTCGGCAAGCCGCGCCCCGTGGGTGAAGCCATCATCGCCGCCATGTTCGCCGAAGGAGACGATGGCCGCATCCCCGTCGTTGCCGTGACAGGCACCAACGGCAAGACCACCACCGTGCGCCTGATCGCCCACCTGCTGACGGCTTCCGGCCTGCGCACGGGCATGACCAATACCGATGGCGTGTACATCGAAGGACGCCAGATCGACAGCGGCGACTGCAGCGGCCCGCGCAGCGCGCGCAACGTGCTGCTGCACCCGGACGTGGACGCGGCAGTGTTCGAGACGGCGCGCGGCGGCATGCTGCGCGAAGGCCTGGCCTTCGACCGTTGCCAGGTCGCCGTGGTGACAAATATCGGCGCCGGGGATCACCTGGGTCTGAACTACATCACCACCGTGGAAGACCTGGCAGTGCTGAAACGCGTGATCGTGCAGAACGTGGCCGACAGCGGCGTGGCCGTCCTGAACGCCACCGACCCCGCCGTCGCTCGCATGGCCAAGAATTGCAGCGGCACGGTGACCTTCTTCGCCGCCGACAAAACGCATCCCGTGATGGCCACGCACCGTGCGCAAGGCAACCGCGTGGTGTACGTGGAAGACGGCAATCTGGTCGCCGCACAGGGCAAGGAACGCCACGAAATCGCCCTGTCGCAGGTGCCGATCACGCGCAACGGCGCCATCGGCTTCCAGGTCGACAACGTCATGGCATCGCTGGCCGCCGCCTGGGCCGTGGGCCTGGACTGGAAAACCATCGCGCTGGGCCTGAAAACCTTTGCCAATGAAGCCGACAACGCGCCCGGCCGCTTCAATGTGTTCGACTACAAGGGCGCCACCTTGATCGCCGACTACGGCCACAATCCGGACGCCATCCTGGCGCTGGTGCAAGCCGTGGAAAGCATGCCGGCCAAGCGCCGTTCGGTGGTCATCAGCGGCGCTGGCGACCGCCGCGACGAAGACATCCGCCAGCAGACGGAAATCCTCGGCGCCGCCTTCGACGACGTGCTGCTGTACCAGGATCAATGCCAGCGCGGCCGCGCCGACGGCGAAGTGGTGGCATTGCTGCGCCAGGGCTTGAACGGCGCCAAGCGCACCAGCCATATCGATGAAATCAACGGCGAATTCGTCGCCATCGACAAGGCCCTGGCGCGCCTCGGCGAAGGCGATCTGTGCCTGATCCTGATCGACCAGGTGGAAGAAGCGCTGGCGCACATCGCCAAGCGCGTCGCCGAAGCATAAGCGCAGCCTGACTGCACGCAAGGGCGGCCTTCGGGCCGCCCTTTTTATTGGCGCTCGCCGTATCCAGCCACGCACCGGCATGGTGCAAAAGCCCCCTTGCAAGCTTGTAAATTCGGGCATGAAAATTGCTCATAAGAAAACACAAACTTGGCTGACGAGAAGGTGGTACACGCATGGTGGGCAGAATCTCGCGCATGATCGGGAAATTGACGGTAGGGCGCAAACTGGCGCTGATCTATTTGCTCGATCTGTCCGCCGTCATCTTCATTTCCAGCATCCTCATCAACGAAAAATACATCGCCATCGATTTCTCGCGCAAGGAAATGGCCGGCAATGCCTACATCGCCGCCATCCGCGATGCCCTGCTACCGCTGACGCGGACTACGCTGCAACCGGGCGCGCAAGCGGCGGCCGTGGAGCAGGCCGAACGCCGCTTCGGCGCGGGCATGCGTAGCGCCGAACTGAATGCGCAATTTGCCGCCCTGCTGCGCCAGGCCGGTAGCACTCCCGCTGCGCCAGACGACAGCATCGCGCCCTCGCCCGTCTTCGTTGCCGGGCGCGCACTGCTCACGCGGGTGGGCAATCAGTCGAACCTGATCCTCGACCCGGACCTGGACAGCTACTACACCATGTCGCTGGTGATACTGCGCTTTCCCGAGCTGCTGGAAGTAATCAACAGCACGCGCGCCCTGGCCCTGCAACTGGCCACGGCACAAGGCATGCAGCACCAGCGCCTGCAGACCCAGTTCCTGATCCTGGAAGGGCGCATGGACGCCACCATGGGCGGTATCGGCAGCGACTACACGGAGGCGTTCGCGGCCAGCACGCCGCTGCTGCACCAGCACCTGGACGGCTCGCGCGCGGCCCTGCAGCAGGCCGTGGCGCAGTTACGCGCCAGTACCCAGGCGCTGGCCGGCGCGCCTGTCCATGCGGCGGGCAGCGCGGCGTTGGCAAGGCATGATGCGGCGGCCGTCGCAGCCCTGCAACGTGCCTGGCGCGCGGCGGAGAACGAATTGCACCGCCTGATCCAGCTGCGCGTGGACGGCTTTTTCACGCGCATGTGGCTGCACCTGGGCACGGCCGTGCTGCTGCTGGTGATGATCTTGGGCCTGGTGTTTTTCGTCGCGCGGCAGATCGCCCTGCCCATCCGCCGCCTCGCGCGCGTGGCGCAGGAAGTGCGCGAAACGGGCGACCATAGCCTGCGCGCCATCTGGGACAGCGAGGACGAAACGGGTCGCCTGGTGCGCGCCTTCAATACCATGCTGCAGCAGCTCGACTTCCAGCGCATGGCGCAGCAGGAACTCGTGGCGCGCGCCAGCGCGGCCGATGCGCAGCGCCAGCTGGTTGACGCCATTCCCATCCCGCTGATGGTGACCTCAATCCCGCATCACCAGGTGCTGCACGCGAACCAGGCCGCGCACGCGTGGCAGGGTGGCCTGGAATTGGACCCGTGGGTGGGCGGCATGCATCCGCAAGCCCGTTCGCGCTTTTTTCAGCGCTTGAGCGACCTGGGCGCCGTCGATGAATTCGAGGTGTGCTGGAGCGGCGGCGGCACGCCCACCTGGGCCTTGATTTCGGCGCGCCTGATCGACTACCAGGGCCAGAGCGCCGTGCTGTCGACCTTCACGCCGATCAACAAGATGAAGCTGATGGAATCGCGCCTGGAACTGTGGGCCAAGGTTTTCGAGGCATCGGCCGAAAGCCTGATCGTGATGGATGCCGACATGCGCATCATCACTGTCAACCAGGCCTTCCGCCGCCATTCGCTGTACGACATGGTGGAGCTGATCGGCAAGCGCCCGACCTTTCTGCTGTCGCCGCAAAACAGCCATGAGCAGCTCGACAGCCTGCGCCAGACCCTGGCGCGGCGCGGCTACTGGCAGGGCGAGATCTGGGTGCAGCGCAAGTCGATGGAAAGCTATCCGGCCTGGCTGGTGATGAACGCCGTGCGCGACCTCGATGGCGTCACCACGCATTTCATCGCCAGCTCGCTCGACATCAGCGAACGCAAGGCCAGCGAGCGGCAGATCGAGCACATGGCCCACCACGACGCGCTGACGGGCCTGACGAACCGCCACGTGTCGAAACTGCGCCTGGCGGCCGCCATCGCGCAGGCGCGTCGCAGCGGAGAAAAAGTGGGCGTGCTGTTCGTCGACCTGGACCGCTTCAAGCACGTCAACGACGCGCTGGGCCACCACGTGGGCGACGCGCTGCTGCAATCGGTCTCGGCGCGCTTGCTGCAGCTGGTGCGCGAGGGCGATACCGTCAGCCGCCTGGGCGGCGACGAATTCGTCGTCATCCTCAACGGCATCGGCGACGCCGCATCCATCGCCGCACTGCTCGACACGCGATTGATACCGGCCATGCGCCAGCCGCACCAGGTGGAGGGCAGCGCGCTGTATGTCTCGTGCAGCGTGGGCGTGGCCATCTATCCGGACCACGGCGACGACATGGATACCCTGATGCGCCACGCCGATGCGGCCATGTACCAGGCCAAGAGCGGCGGGCGTGACCATGCGCGCATGTTCACGCCGCAAATGCAGGAGCAGCAATTGCAGCAGCTGCACCTGGAAAGCGATCTGCGCCACGCCATCGAGCGGCAGGAACTGGTGCTGTATTACCAGCCGCGCATCGATGCAAAGAGCAGCCGCCTGAATGGCGTGGAAAGCCTGATCCGCTGGCAGCATCCGCAGCACGGCCTGATCGCGCCCGACAGCTTCATACCCGCCGCCGAAGAATCGGGCCTGATCGTCTCCATCGGCACGTGGGTCATCCGCGAAGCATGCCGCCAGCAGCTGGCCTGGCGCGAGTCAGGCACGGGCGATATCGCCGTGTCGATCAACCTGTCGGCCATCCAGTTGAAAAGCGGTACCCTGGTGGCCACCTTGCGCGAAGTGCTGCGCGACTTTCCCGTCACGCCAGGACAGATCGAATTCGAACTGACCGAATCGATCCTGATGGACAACGTGGACGACACCATCGCCACCCTGCATGCCATCAAGGCGCTGGGGTTTGCGCTGTCGATCGACGACTTCGGCACCGGCTATTCGAGCCTGAACTACCTGTGCCGCTTCCCGCTCGACAAGCTGAAAATCGACATGAGCTTCGTGCAGGACATCCACGGTTCGCCGCAAAACCTGGCGGTGACGAAAACCATCATCGGCCTGGGCCATACCCTCGGCCTGACGGTGACCGCCGAGGGCGTGGAAAGCGCGGCCGATGCCGACGTGCTGCGCCACGCCGGCTGCGATGAATTGCAGGGCTACTATTTTGCCCGCCCCATGCCGCAGGCGCACTTCCTGACCTGGCTGGCGCACAGCGCCGCGCCCTGCGCCGCCTGACACCTCTTGTGAAGCGCCCGCAACGCGCGCGCCGGATTCAACAACGCGCGGTGCACCGCCAGGGCGCATGAATGCAGCAGGGATACCGGAATTGGTATTGACATCGCAAAAGAAGTCATTTGTGGGGCAAAGTCATTCCCATCTACCATGTTTCTGAGCAAGTTCCAGCTCTGGCGGCGACTGCCGCAGCGTTCTCAACATAACTAAAATACAGGTAGAGACAAGATGAAACAATTGATGGAAACGGGTACCCGCACGCCCAAGCAAAACACACGGCTGACTTTGAAGGCCACGGTGGCCGCGCTGGCCGGCGCGGGCCTGCTGAGCAGCGCTTCCGTCTGGGCGCAACAGGCGCCCGCCGTGGAGACACCGGCGGCAGAAGTGACAGAAACAGCGCCGGCGGCGGCACCAGCCGACAGCGGCATCGCCGTGGTGGCCGTCACGGGCGTACGCCGCGCCGCGCAAAGCGCACAGACGATCAAGAAAAACAACGATCAGGTGGTCGACTCCATCGTCGCCGATGAAATCGGCAAATTCCCCGACAAGAACGTGGCTGAAATCCTCGGCCGCGTGACGGGCGTGCAGATTCGCCGCGAAGGCGGCGAGGCCGGTACTGTCATCATCCGCGGCCTGCCTGGCGTCGTGACCCTGCTCAACGGCCGTGAAATGTTCACCTCCGTGGGCCGCAGCCTGTACCTGGCCGACATTCCGACGGCCATGCTGCAGCGCGTGGACGTATACAAATCGCAGGGCGCCGACATGGTCGAAGGCGGCACGGCCGGCGTGATCGACGTGCGCACCAACCGCCCGTTCGACTTCAAGGGCTTCACGGCATCGGGCAACGTGCGCGCCGAGCACCGCGACAAGTCCGGCTCGACGGACCCGAACGTCAGCGGCATGCTCTCGAACCGCTGGAAGACGCAGTACGGCGAATTCGGCGCCCTGCTCGGCCTGTCCTACCAGCGCGGCAGATACTATGACGAGACGATCTGGAACGCCGAACCCGTCAAGCGCCCGGAAGCGGGCAACATCACGGGCCCCGATTCCGTCGGCATGATCCCGACCGTGGGCGACCGCAAGCGCTACGCGGCAAATGCCGCCTTCCAGTGGCGCCCGAACTCGCAGGTGGAAGTGTATGCGGAAGGCATGTCGACCCTGATCAAGCACGCTTTCGACAGCCAGTTCTTCGTCGGTTCGCTGCCTTGGGGCCAGAATCCGGACATCACCCTGATCCCCGGCACCACCCAGGCGGCCACGGTGGGCAAGATCGATGGCCCATGGTCGCCATTCACGCTCGGTTCGACCCAGGCGCGGCGCGACCGCTCGATCGGCTCGCAAGGCGCCATCGGCGCGCGCTGGGATATCACGCCGCAGCTGCGCGCCACGACGGAACTGGCGCGCACGGTCAGCAACTTCGAGCGCGAATTCCCCATCCTCGACTTCCTCGCCCATCCGACCAGCATCATCGGCAGCACCAACGTCAACGGCGGCGCGCAAATCAGCTACCCCGGTTACAACATGCTGGACCCGAAGAACTACACCCTGCTCGGCTTCTACGATAACCACAGCCACGACGAAGGCAGCTCGACCGACTGGCGCGCCGATGCCACGTACGACATGGATAGCACGGGCTTCTTCCGCGAATTTTCGGGTGGCGTGCGCATGGCCAAGCGCAAGGCCGAATCGATCCGCGAAAAAAATGGCCAGGGCGGGCTGACGTCGACCATGACCGCCGATGCCCTGCCCGGCCTGGCATGCACCTCGCACGACAACACGGGCAACTTCGGCCTGCAAAGCTGGCTCACGCCATGCCGCGACTTCATGCTCAATAACACGGGCGTGCTGCGCCAGCTGTTCACGGGCAGCAGCGAACGCAGCCCGGACGATCCGATGACCCACTACAAGGATGTGGAAAAAACCAATGCCGTGTATGGCAAGATGCGCATCGGCTTTGACCTGGCGCAAGTGCCGGTCGACGGCACCCTGGGTGTGCGCGTGGTGCAGACCAAGCAGGACTTGCAAGGCAATTCCTCGCAAAACGGCATCGTCACGCCGGTGCGCGTGAAAACCTCGGATACGGACGTGCTGCCCAGCATGACCCTGAAAGCCATGCTGCGCCAGGACCTGATCGCCCGCATGACGGCTGGCAAGGCCGTGCAGCGCCCCAACTTCGCCGACTTCAACCCGGGCGTGAGCCTGGGCCAGAGTCTGGAAATGGTGCGCCCGACGGGCAGCGGCGGCAATCCCGACCTGAAACCCGTGGAAGGCAAGAACCTCGACGTGGCGCTGGAATGGTATTTCGCGCAGACAGGCTCCGTCACGGCCACCGTGTTCCGCCACAACTTCAAGAATTACATTTTGTCCGGTTCGGCCAAGGAAACCTATGGCGGCATCGTGTACGACATCACGCGTCCGCGCAACACCTCGAAGGGCCACCTGCAAGGCCTGGAAATGGCGTACCAGCAGTTCTACGACAAGCTGCCCGGCTGGCTGGGCGGCCTGGGCCTGCAAGCCAACGCCACCTACATGACGGGCGAGCTGGAAGAATTGAATGGCAGCGCACATCCGTTCACGGGCATGTCGAAGTGGTCGGCCAATCTCGTCGGCCTGTACGAACAGGGAGCGTGGTCGGCGCGCCTGGCCTATAGCTGGCGCGACAAGTACGTCGACGACTACAACTACCGCGGCAAGGGCATCCACCTGACCGTGGCGCCGACGAAAACCCTGGACGCGTCGGTGTCGTACAAACTCAATCCGCACACCACGGTGACTTTAGACGCCAACAACCTGCTCGACTCGACCTACCGCGACTACCACGACACGCCGGACTATGTGCGCGATGTGCGGCGCTATGACAAGGTCGTCGGTTTGTCGGTACGCTGGAGTTACTAGCCTATCCCCCTTTCTTCCTTGCGAGGGTTTCAGCGCCCGCCGGCAACGGTTGGCGCTTTTTTTGCATTGAGGAATCTATCCGACATTGGAGTGATCTGGCGCAAAGTGGCGCAACCGGGGCGCTTTTATGCTGGCAGCTTGACTAGCGAACCCGGCGGGGACAGCATGCGCGATGCACGGCACGTCGATGCACAATTATTTCAACCCGATATCCCCGTGCGGCTCGACATGCGCACGGCGGCGCTGGTCGAACATGCGCTAGCCTTGCAGGAAATGGCCGGCACGGGCGCCGCCGCCCTGTTTTTGCATTGCCACGACGTGCCGCTGCCCACCGCCTTGCGCGTGCTGACGACGGGTCCGCGCCGCAAAGCAGCCGGGCCGCACCTGTTTGCCCGCCTGCGTCCGCGCACGGCCGCGCTGGCGCAGGGCTTGCCGCTACCGGCGCGCTGACGAATCCTGTACCATCGCCGCAACCTATTAACTGAGGCACGGCGATGCAGGCAGCGACACCCCACTCCTATGCGGCACTGATGGACCTGATCAAGGCGCGCCATGCGGAACTGAGCCCGCAATTCCAGGCCGGCGCGCGCTACCTGGCCGACCATCCGGACGAGGTGGCCGTGTCGTCGATGCGCAGCATCGCCGCGCGCGCCCAGGTGCAATCGGCCGCCCTGGTACGCCTGGCGCAGCAACTGGGCTTTGCCGGCTGGCCGGAACTCAAAGCCATCTTCGTCGAGCGCCTGCGCGCGGGGCCAAGCGGCTACGCGGCAAAGGCGGGCGCGCTGGCCGGCAAGGACGGTGACCTGGTCACCGAAGTATTCACGGTGCAGCAGCGCAACCTGGCCGCCACGGAAAGCGCCAACCACGCCGCCCTGGATGCGGCAGCCAGCCTGCTGCAGGCAGCGCCCCGCGTCCACGTGGCGGGCTTTCGCGCCGCCCACCCCATCGCCTACACCCTGCACTACCTGTACCGGCTGCTGCGCCCCAGCGTGCAGCTGCTGAGCGGCCAGGGCGGCACGCTGGAAATGGATTTGCGCGCCCTGCAGGCCGGGGAGGCCGTCGTCGTGGTCAGCTTCGCGCCATATTCGAGCGAAGCAGTGCTGGTGGCGCAGGCGGCGCGCCAGGCTGGTTGCCAGGTGGTCGCCGTCAGCGACAGCGCCATGTCGCCGCTGGCCCTGCAGGCCGACGCCAGCATCGTCATCGCCATCGACAGCCCCTCTTTCTTCCCTTCCATCGTGGCCGGCATCGCGGCCGTGGAAAGCCTGGTGGAATTGCTGGTGGCGCGCGCGGGGCCCGATGCCGTTACGGCCATCGGCGCGGCGGAAAAACAATTACGGGCGCTGGGCGCTTACGCAAAAACATCAAATGATGTAAGTTAAAAGCAAATACATCAAACGTTGCATTGCAGCGCGGCGCATCCTATACTCGGCCATCCCCCTTGCCGACAAGAAAGCGATGCCCATGAGCCATGTCTTCCACCGCAGCCTGACCGCCAATTACCCTGTCGCCACGGGCGGCGATGGCCCTTACCTGATCGATGCAAACGGCAAACGCTACCTGGACGCCTGCGGCGGCGCCGCGGTGTCCTGCCTCGGCCATGCGGATGCGGCCGTCATTGCCGCCGTGCAGCAGCAGATTGCCACGCTGGCGTACGCGCACAGCGCGTTTTTCACCACCGAGCCGATGGAGCAGCTGGCCGATTTCCTCGTCGCCCGGGCACCAGCCGGCATCGACAGCGTGTATTTCGTCTCAGGTGGCTCGGAAGCGATGGAAAGCGCGTTGAAAATGGCGCGCCAGTATTTCGTCGAGCGGGGCCAGCCGCAGCGCCGCCACGTCATCGCGCGCCGCCAGAGCTACCACGGCAATACCTTGGGCGCGCTGGCCACGGGCGGCAATGCCTGGCGCCGCCAGCAGTTCGAGCCGCTACTGATTGGCGTCACCCATGTGTCGCCCTGCTATGCCTGGCGCGACCAGCAGGCGCATGAAACGGATGGCGACTACGTGGCGCGCCTGGGCCAGGAGCTGGAAGACCATATCGCCGAGCTGGGCGCGGACAACGTCATGGCCTTCATCGCCGAACCCGTCGTCGGCGCCACGGCCGGCGCCCTGCCCGCCGTGGCCGGCTATTTTGCGCGCATGCGCGCCATCTGCCAGCGCCACGGCATCCTGTTGATTCTCGACGAAGTCATGTGCGGCATGGGCCGCACGGGCAGCCTGTTCGCCTGCGAGCAGGAAGCCATCACCGCCGACCTGATCTGCATCGCCAAGGGCCTGGGCGCCGGCTACCAGCCTATCGGCGCCGTGATGGTGTCAAAAGACATCCGCGAGACCATCCGCGCCGGCACGGGCTTCTTCCAGCATGGCCACACGTATATCGGCCACGCCACGGCCTGCGCCGCCGCGCTGGCCGTGCAGCGGCAGATCGAGGAACGCGATTTGCTGGCCAATGTGCGCGCCATGGGCGACTTGCTGCAGGAGCAGCTGCATGCGCGTTTCGACAGCCATCCGCACGTGGGCGACATCCGCGGCCGCGGCCTGTTCCTGGGCCTGGAACTGGTGCAGGAGCGCGCCAGCAAACGGCCGTTCGACCCGGCCCGCCGCCTGCACGCGCGCATCAAGGCGCAAGCCATGCAAAATGGACTAATGTGCTATCCCATGGGCGGCACCATCGACGGCCTGCACGGCGACCACATCCTGCTGGCGCCGCCCTACATCATAGCCGCCAGCCACGTCGATGAAATCGTCGACAAGCTGGGCACGGCCATCGACGCCAGCCTGGCCTAACCGCGCCCGCTGTTGCCCACGGTAGACATCAGGCTGGCGCCGCAGCTGGTCTTGTGACCATCAAAGGCCACGGGCACGCCATCGATCAGCACCTGCGGATCGCCCTCGGCGATCACGCAGCGCACATGGCCTTTTATCGGGCAAACGCAAGGGTCGCCCTTGCGCGCCACGGCCACGCCCAGCACCGTACTGTTCGGCGCCGCCCCCACCACCTTGCCGCCATGGCTGGTGGGGTCGTTCAAACGGATCACGCCACGCATGCCCTTCTCCTTGAATAGGTAAAACGCCTCATTGCGAAAACCCCTGGTAATACTCGCGCGCATCGTGGCGCAAGCCCCACCAGGGCAGATACGCATGGTTGCCGCTGCGCGCGCGGAACCACGGTTTGTCGGGCTGGATCGGCCGCACCACGGCCGGCGGCGCCACCACCAGCGCCACGGGGGCAAGCAGGTCGCTGGTGCCGGCCACCAGCACGGGTTTACCGAAATGGTGCGCGTAGGCGATGCCCAGTGCCACGTTCGTCAGGGCCGTGCCCGCGCCCGTCTCGCCCAGCACGGCGGTCAAATTAAAGCTTTGCTTGAGGAAATCGAATTCCGGCAATTGCAGGGTAAGCGTCTGCGCCAGCGCGCCCAGCCGTGCGGACGAATCCTGGTGCGTATTGCCGGCGTCGTGGATCAGATAGCCGATCTCGCTATCGCGCCTGTTCGCCTTCGCTGCAGCCTCTTCGATGGCCGCCGTCCACGCCTGCACCAGGCGCGGCGGTTCACCCTTTTTGGTTTCAAAATCCGCCACAGCCTTGCTGCTTGGATAGCCTAGCCACGCCAGCGGCGCCCGCTCCGTCTTGTAGTCGGGGCCGGCCAGCACCAGCAATACCAGGTTTTCGTTGATCTGCCGGTCCAGGGGACGGCTGGGCGCATCCCAGTTCATGGCCCAGACGGTTTCCTTGGGATGGCTTTGCAGGTAATCGAGCGCGGCAGCCAAGGAGGTAAAACCGGCGTTGGGGCCGCCCATGGTGACGCGGACGTCGGGTGGGGTGGAGCGGGTCCAGAGGGTGGGAGAGTGGATGTTGCCGATGCTAAAAGTATCGGCAACATATTCCCGGACGAAATTGGCTGCTTCCACAGGGTCGAGCTTGCCATCAGGTAGCGCATACTCAATGTGAATGCCTGCAAGCTCGCGCCAACGGGACTTGTTTTTAGTCGAGTGGACATTGTAGAAATACTCTGGATCGGAGTAGTACACGTCATGAATTAAATTAAGAGTCTTCGCTATGTATTTTTCATGGTAACCATCGAACGTTTCAGAACCATCATTTCCAACCGCGACAGAGGCAATACTTTGTAGCCGGGTATATTTCTCGGGTTTTTCCCTGACCATCTCATCGCCTGGATTCTGCTGCACCAGCCCCAAGGTCCATAGCAATTGCCATTCAGTAGGGTAATCCTTGCGTTGTAATGGGTTTAGCCATTGCAGCCCCACCACCTGCGCCATAAACGGACCGCTGCGTGGAACTGTTGTCTCCGGCAATGGCGGCGTCGCGCACGCGCCCAGCAAAAGCGACATGAGAACCGCGATCAGCGCCCTCATTGCGAGAACCCCTGGTAATACTCGCGCGCATCGTGGCGCAAGCCCCACCAGGGCAGATACGCATGGTTGCCGCTGCGCGCGCGGAACCATGGCTTGCCGGGCTGGATCGGCCGCACCACGGCCGGCGGCGCCACCACCAGCGCCACGGGCGCGGACAGGTCGCTGGTGCCGGCCACCAGCACGGGTTTCCCGAAATGGTGCGCGTAGGCGATGCCCAGCGCCACGTTCGTCAGGGCCGTGCCCGCGCCTGTCTCGCCCAGCACGGCGGTCAGATTGAAGCTTTGCTTGAGGAAATCGAATTCCGGCAATTGCAGGGTGAGCGTCTGCGCCAGCGCACCGAGCCGAGCGGACGAATCCTGGTGCGTATTGCCCGCGTCGTGAATCAGATAGCCGATCCCGGTCTCGGCTTGATTGGCCTTCGCCGCAGCCTCTTCGATGGCCGCCATCCACGCCTGCACCAGGCGCGGCGGTTCGCCCTTTTTGGCTTCAAAATCCGCCGCCTGTTTCGTGCTCGGATACCCTAGCCACGCCAGCGGCGCCCGCTCCGTTTTAAAGTCGGGGCCGGCCAGCACCAGCAGCACCAGGTTTTCGTTGATCTGTCTGTCCAGGGGCCGGCTGGGCGCATCCCAGTTCATGACCCAGACGGTTTCCTTGGGGTGAGTTTGCAGATAGTCGAGCGCGGCGGAAAGTGAAGTAAAACCGGCGTTGGGGCCGCCCGTGGTGACGCGGACGTCAGGTGGGGTGGAGCGGGTCCAGAGGGTGGGGAAGTTCGGGTTGCCGATGCTAAAAATATCGGCAACATATTCCCGGACGAAATTGGCTGCTTCCACAGGGTCGAGCTTGCCTTCAGGTAGCGCATACTCAATGTGAATGCCTGCAAGCTCGCGCCAGCGCGATCTATTTTCAGCAGAGTGAACGTTGTAGAAGTACTCTGGGTCGGAGTAATACACTCCATGAAAACGATCATACATATCTTCGATATATTTATGGTGGTAGCCGCGGAAGGTTTCAGAACCATTATTTCCAACAGCAATAGACGCAATGCTTTGCAGTTTGGAATATTTTTCAGGCTTTTCCCTGACCATCTCATCGTTCGGATTTGGTTGTGCCAGCCCCAAAGTCCACAGCAATTGCCATTGCGTCGGATAGTCCTTCCGCTGTAGTGGATTAAGCCATTGCAAGCCAACTACTTGAGCCATGTAAGGCCGCTTATCAACCTCAGGTACGGTGCTAACGGTACTGCTCAAGGTAGCAGGCGACGAACGAAAATGGGAACAGGCGGCCAGCAGGAATACGACCAGAAATCCGAGGGACGCATAAAGAAAAATAGTTTTGAACATGCTCAATGCTCCATCTATAAAAAGGCTGTTGCAGAAGGATCTGCTCTATACAAACCGGTAAATCGCATGACATCAATCGTGAGCCAGTTCTCCAGACGTAGGCCGGGGATCCCGCGCAGGGTTTTCACGTATGTCGATAATTTTTTCATGAAGACTGGCTTCTTCAGACTCTTTTACCCACACTGAGGCAGTCATCTTGTTACGTGTCGCTTTGGCAAAGTACTCTTTAAAAGTCTTTGCAGAGTCACTATCATCAAGCGCCTTCAACAACCTCCAATCCGCCGCCACCCGCAACTTGCGCAACTGGTCGGCCTTGATGCGGCACACGCCCACCGCCACGTCATACGCGAGCGCCCGCTCCGCGTGCATGGGGTTGGTCAAGATGGTGGAATGGTCGGTGGCATAGGCGCCGGCCTGGCAGGACATCATTTCCTCTACCCGCGTGCTGCGCCATGCTTGGTATTCGGCGTCGGGCGTGGCGTTGGGCATTTCCTGCTGCACTTTTTGGCCCGCGGGACTTTTCCCTTCCCGTACGGCCTGGGCGCGTATCACCGCGCGCTGCTCGAATCGCAGGCGCGCCTCGTCATCGGCCGTGCCCCTCGCGCTGTCCATGCGTTTGGCTTCGCTTTTCGCCGCCTGCCCCTGCAGGCCGCCGGGCGGAATGGCATGATCGGCAAAGAAATCGTCGCCGGCAGCGCGCTGCTTGCCGGCCTGGCGCGATTCGCCGGGCGGCTCGTAGCCTTCGTCGAATTGCTCGCTTGTCTGGCCAAAGCGCAAGGACTGCGGCTTGAAGGGCAGAGCCAAGTCGGGGGCGCTCAGTTCGATTTTCCAGTCTTTGTGGGGCGAGGCATTGCAAGGGCTGCGGGCCAGGCCCGTTGCCACGATAAACAAAGGCGCAAACCCGACCGTCAGGATGGTGGAAAAGGCGCCCTCGCTGGCCTCGACGCCCTGCTTGATGGAATACGACGCATATTTCTGCGCCGGAAACCAGAAGTCCTTGCCGCCCGGCGCAGGCTTGCGCCAGTGATCGCTCCAGTAGTGATAGCTGCCCTGCTTGCCTACCTCAAACCCCTGGGCAAACACGCGCTGCACGCACACGCCTGCGGCCTCGGTGGCCGCCAGCTCGCCACCGTCCTTGCTGTCCTTGGCCAGCGAACCCGACAGGCCGCGCCAGCCGATGCCCTCGATGGCCACGGACGACACCACCACGTCGTGCGGATTGCAATAGATGGTCACCCTGCCATACGATGATTTCTTGCCGCCCCGGGCGGCGCCGGCAATCCCGTATTGTTCACGATCCTTGGCGGCGGAAAAACCGTGCTGCGCGTTGGCCATGCAGCGGTCGATTTCCTCGTCTGTCTGCGCCTCGCCCAAGCTGGCGCGCTGGCCGATGATGGCAAAGAAGTTTTTCAAGGTGGCTATGCGCGCCTGCACCGTCACCCTGCCCGTGCTGCCGTCAGCCGCACGCAGATTGCTGGCCACCCAGTTCTCGGCGCTATTGCTTTTCGCCAAGCTGTACGGTGAATTACAAATCACATAGTTGTCGGCCACGCAGGGAAAATTGTCCTTCACCTTGGGCAGGTTTGCGCCCAGAAAGGCGGCCGCCATCGCCACCATCGTACCCTGGCTGTGGCACACGATGGTGACGGGCACGTCGGCCTGCTGCTGGCGGATGGCTTCGACCAGCCTGGCCAAACGATAGGCGGCCAGCACGAAATACGCTCGCGGCGGGCAGCTGTACACTTGCCGTTCCGGGAAGGGATTCATGTGCTGGATGGTGTTCCACAAGAATAAACCCTCGCTCAGCCCGTCCTTCCACAAGTCGGCCAGCGCGCTGCAGCCATTGGCAAACGGGCCGCCGCCCCAGTAATCCTGTTCGTTCAGGTAGATGCCCTTGCCGTATTGCTGCAGTTCCTCGCCGGAAGCCTTGTAGCCCCAGCGAAAACGGATCACAGGAGAAAAAGTGCCGGCATCGCGGATCAAGGTATCGGCCGACATTTCCGGGTTGAGAAAGCCTTCGGCCGAGATCTCGTCGCCATAATTGACCGCTGTCAGTTCGCCGCCTTCCACGCCGTGATGCATGATGTGCTCGCAGTTGCGCTTGAGGCGCTGGTTCAGTCCCTGACACAAGCCTTTTTCGGCCGCCGCATACCACTCGCCATCGGAATTGACGCCGTGCACGAAGATGATGACGCCGGGCAGCGGCAACTGTTGCAGCGTGTCCCGGTCGCTGCTCTGGAAATCGGCGTTGCAGGAGAACTGGCCGAGGATATCGATTTTGGGGTCGTCGCACAGCGGCGGATGGGGGTCGAACAGCATGGTGTGCTCTCCAGTGACGGGGGTTCAGGAATGGCGGCGAAAGAAAAATCCCTTCAGGCGCTGCAGATGATCGGTTTCCACCTTCGGCCCGCGCCCGTCGGCACCGCTGACGCCCGTCAGCGGACTGTCGCCTTCGCGCTCGATGTGCACTTCCACGCCTTCGACGGGCAAGCCATCGGTGGGACGCAACAAGCGCGGCACGCGGCCCAGCTCGCCCTCGCCGAAGGTGGGCAGCTCGCCTTTCATGCTGGCCGGGCCGTTCCAGTGGTGACCGTCGGTTTTGACCGTCAGCGCGCCCGGTCCGCCCAGCTCGACCGCACCGCCAGACAGTTTCAGGTAAGCGCCGCCCGCCGTCATCAAGGTGATCTCGTCCTGCGCCACGCCGACCAGGCGCGTGCCGGCCGTCAGGCGGATTTCCTTGGCGGCGTCCGCCTGCAGAAGATCGTGCTGGCTTTGCAGCAAAAATTTGCCGAAATGGGCCACCTGCACGATGCCGTCCTTGTGCGCGAACAGGGAAATGCCCTTGCCCGCGTTGACGTTGCAGCGCTGGGCCGCGCTCAGTTGCAAATGCTGCTGGGCCACCAGGTCGATATTCGCGCCCGCATTGCCGGCGATGGTTCTGGGCGTACTCAGCGCCACGCCCTCGGGCGACGTGATGCTGACGACGGGCTGGTCGGCGGCAATGGCCGCCCCCAGCGCCTTGCTGCCGGCCGCGTCCAGCGCCAGCGCCTGGTGCCGGGCGGCAAACTCGCCCAGGGAACTAAACAATTCCAGGCACTCTTTCATCACGGCGGCATGCTCGCTGCTATCGAGTTGCTTGCCGCTGGCGCCCAGCTGTTTCCAGGCCGAGATCAACAGCGAGCGGGCCGTGCGCACGCTGCCGCTGGCGTCGCTGCGCAATTCAAAGCCGTCGCCGCGCTGCCGCCCTGCCCCGTCGCTGCGCGGCTCGGTCAGATAGCCGAGGTTCAATTGCGTGGCCGCCTGATCGCTGGCCAGCTGCGCGCTGATTTGCGACGGCGTGTCGTCAAAGCACAGCTGGTTGCCGCGCCCGCCGCGCACTTCGCGGCTGCGCATGCCGGACAGGTAACGGTTGCCCGGCAAGGCACCGCGCGCGCTCAAACCGGGCGGCACGCCCACGGCGTTGTACAGCTGGCCGACGATGATGGGCCGGTCCGGGTCGCCGCCGAGAAAGTCGATCAGCACTTCCGCGCCGATGCGTGGCAAGCTCACCGTGCCGCATTGTTTGCCGCTGCCCGGGCCATTACCGGTCCAGCTCGATGCCACGCGCACCCAGGCCGAATCGCGCTCCGTATCGGAAGCGCCGGAACCGTTGGCATGCGCGTGGTCTTGCGCGCGCGTCGCAACAAAACGCACCTTGACACGCCCCAGCGCATCGCAATGCACTTCTTCGCCGGCAGGGCCGACAACCAGCGCGCTTTGCAGGCGGACGGCGGGAAAATCACCGCGCGGGTCAAAAGCGGGCACGATGGCGATGCCGTGCCGCACGCAGGTAAAACGGTTGCGGTAGCGCAAAGCAGACTTTCCATCCGCGCCTGTGCCATGTGCCGGGCCGGCATCGCACTGCCAACCGCTCTGTGCAAACAAGCGTCCGACACGGGCATCTAGCCCTGTCGGCAAGTTATTGCTGGCCGCAACGCTCAAGGCCGTGATGACGAAACTGCGCTCGGCCGCCGGGTGGCTGTCGATGTCGGCATGCCCTTCCAGGCTGAACCACTGGCCCGCGCAAAAGTCGCGCACGCAGCCTTCGCCCTGGAAACACTTGCTGTCCATGTCGTGGCGCGCCATCGCCAGCTGGCCCAGTTGCCGCAATTCGTCGTGGCTAGCAGCGGCCAGCGGCGGTTCCACGATATAGTCGTCGAGACTGGCCGCCAGAAGATTGCCATTACCGCCCTGATCTACGCCGCCGGGTGACTGCGTTGCCATGAACTGCGGGCTGTGCGGGTGACCATCGTCCCAGCTGTAGCGTTCTGACTTTCCCGCTTGCAAGCGACGCACCGCACTCCAGGCCGTCACAGTGTCCCTTTCCTCGGTGGCGTCATCGCGGTGGTAGCGCACCGTGCCGGCCGCGTTTTGCACCAGGCGGCTGGCGTCGTCGAACAGCAGCAGCGCATGCACGGGCGTGGAGGTGGCGTTCGGACTGGACGGCGCTCCCGCCTGGAAACACCAGGCGATGCCGCGGCGCCTGAGCAGGCGGCGGATGAAGGCGGCATCGGATTCATTATGCTGCATCGTGAATTCGCGCACGGGCAAGCTGCGCGCCGCCAGCGCCGCATCGATGGCGAGATCCAGGCTGGCGGCGAGCACGCTATTCCCCTGCCGCCACTCCTCAAACAGGAGCTGCACGATCTGCAATTCGTGCTTGTTGCGAAACACCCGCGTATTGATGCGCTTTTCCATCAACGCCAGGCCGTCGCGCAGCACCAGTTGATAGGTCGCCAGGCCACCATCGCTTTGCCCCGCGCTCGCTTCGGCGACGATGCCGCAGACCCTGCGCAGCTGCCCGCGGTCGGTCACGATCTGCAATTCGGCTGGCACGGCGATGAACTGTTTCAGCGGCAGTTGCGCCTCGGTGGCCACGCACAGGATACGGTACTCAATCCCGCCGCAGATGGCCTCGCTGCCGTTGACGCGCTGCGGCAGCAAGACATCCTCATTGATGCCTTCCGGGTAAGCGAGGCGCAGCCGCAGAGCACGCTTGTCGGCGGTCAAGGCCTTGTCCACGGCCAGCCATTGCGCGAAGTCTTCCATGGTTTTCTTCCTTCCAGCAGTCAGCGGGGTCCATCAATAAGGCGGTCTCAGGCGGAACCATCGAATCGAATGTCGTAATGCATGTCGTCACGCTCACGGGTCGGTAACTTGTCGGCCAAAAAGGCATCCTCCGCCAGCCAGGCGCCCATGCCCAGCACGCAGGTGCGCACATCTTCCCGGCGCAGCACCAGGCGTATCTCAAAACTCACACCGGGCAAGCCAAACAGCGCCAGCATCTGACGCAGGGCCAGCGCGCCTGGCCGGCCGGGCAAGAAATCCTCGTAGACACGGCGCGCCAGCGGTCCCAGCACCAGACGCACGCGCAAGTCGGCGCGCCGGCAGCGCTCTCCCAGCATGGCACCCTGCCCCAGCCGGGTATGCGCGGTGGCCAGCAAGGTGCGCTCTTGCGGCGCGCGCCGGAACCACGTGCCAACAAAACGCTGCACGCGCACGGGCACGCCGAAATACTCGGCCAGCAGCGCCTGCATCACGTCGGCCGACACGGGCCGGTGGCGCAACAAGGCCGCGAAATGGGCCAGCGCATGCGCAGGCAAGCCATCTTCCTGCCTGGCCACCTCGGCAGGCAAGGCGCCCGCCAGCGCCAGTTGCAAGGGCAGGAAGTCGCCGCCGTCGGCATCGTGCTGGCATTCGATGCGGTAGCGGGCCCAGGCCTGGTAAAACAGGGCCAGCGCGCGTTGCGAGAGCGTGTCGAGCCAGGCACGGGGACCACCATCACCCGTTTGCCGCTCGTGGCGGGCGAGCGTTTCCGTGTAATGCAGCGGCAAGCTGCCATGCACGCCTAAAAAACCCAGCATGGCCGCCTGCACATGCACCTGCGTCTCGCCATCTGCTCCCTGCTCCAGCCACAGCTGTTCGATTTCGCCCGGCGCAAACGACAGCGATGCGCTGCCATGCAGGCGCAGGTAATCCTCAAACACCTGCTCCTGCGAAATGCCCTGCTGCATCAGCCCGGCAGACAGCAGGCGCACCGCCTGAAAGAAGTCCGTGCCGGACGGATCGGCCAGCAGGCGCGCGACTACACCAGCGTCTGGTTTCCATTGCGTGGCAGGCAGCACAGCAACTCCTTTCCAGTCTTCTGCGACAAGACGATCAGGCGGGTAAACGAGGCCAGGTGCACATACAGCCCGAGAAAGCGTTCGATCACCTGGGCAAAGGCATGCAAGCCGCTGCCGACAAAGGCTTCTTCATCGACGGACAGCAGGACGTCGATGCCGAAGACCAGGCTGCCGCCCGCCTCGTCCTGCAGCCAGGTACTCGCGGCGCGCTGGCGCAGTCCCGTCAAGCCCGCGATCTGGCGCGCGGCGCTGGCCGAACCGGGCAAGTTGTACAACTCGAGTATTTGCTTAAAGAGCGGCAAGCCCTGTTCATTCAGCGACTGATGGTTCAGGGACAATTGCGCGATCAGCCGCCAATGCGACGCCGCGCCCGCAGGGAAGCGGCACGGCGCGCCGGGTTTGCGCAGCAGGCGCACCGGCAAGGCGCTGGCCACGCCGTCATGGTGCAGGTCGCCCGCGGCATTGCCGAACACCAGGCGGCCTGGCAAATCGCGGTTGCTGCAGGTCAGCATGATGGACACCGTTTGCGTCGCGTCGTGCAGCGGCTGCATGGCGCCGTCGACAAAGGCGATGCGCATGTCGTAGCCGGGATTGCTCAACGCCATGTCTTCGTCGCGCCGCGTCACCCAGTAGCGCCCCTGGCGCCCGCCCGCCTCGCCATGGCGCATCGAATAGAACGGGTGAAACGCATCGAGTGCGCCACCGCTCTGCGTTTCACTGAGCACCTGCACGCTATCGACGCTGTAAATATCGTAGCAATGCGCCTGCCGCACCGACGGCAGCAGCACATGCTCGGCGCTCGCGTGCGTCAGACGAATGGGAGTGGCCGCCTGGCGAAACAGGTTGACGACGGGCGTGCATCCCGTCACCAGATGCCTGGCGGACAGGGGCCGCAAGATGCGCGCAATATCCGCATCGGCCTGCACGTCGGCCAGCAGCAGGTGCACGGTGCAGCGCCGGCAGGCCAGCGGCAACAGCGGGCGCAGCGCGGCCAGATCCAGGTCGACGAAATTGAATTTATCCGGAAAGGCAAACCATTCGCCCAGCAGGCGGTAAGCGCGATGCGAGGCGGCCATGGCCGGCATCAAGGCATCCTCGGCGGCAAAGCCGACCGGATGCAAGGGCACTGCGTCCAGCGCATGCCATACGCCATCGACTTCCACATAGGCACTGCGCGCACGCAGGAACAGGCTGTCGCGCAAGGTGGCGCAAAAGGAAGGCTCGCCGTCGAGGAACAGGCGCAGCGCCGGCAGCGCGAGCCCGTCCAGCGTGGACGTGGCGCCCGTCGCTTCGAGCGTGATGCTGATCGCTGCCCCCAGATCCGGTGGCAGGCGCACTGCGGGCGGCGCCGCCACGATGGACTGGAAGCGCACCTCGGACAGGCGCAGCGGCGCCACGGCGACATCGTAGGTGGTGCTGAACTTGCAGGCGACGCCCTGATGTTCCGCAGCATGCATGAGCGTGCCGCGCGCAATGGTGGCCAGCTCGGTCACCGTGGCAAGGTCGTTATCGATGCGGGCAATGGCGCAGGCAGGAAACGGGCGCAAATAATGGGGGAAATTGACTTCCAGCAAGGTTTCACTAAAGGTGCCGAAGCCATCGGCCAGCCGCTTCGCCGTGCGCGCATTGAACATGGCAAACGCCTGCAGCATGCGCGCCAGGTGCGGATCGTCGGTGGTGCCCAAGTCACTGCCCACGATGCCCAGCGCGCCGGCGATGGCCGGATAGCGCCGGGCAAACGCCTGATTGTGCGCATGCAAGGTGCCCAGTTCGCGCTCGTAATACTGCAGCAACTCATCCATGCCCGCTCCCATCGCCTGATCCACACATGCCGGTATCACCCCCTCTGCATTATTGAGGAAGCGGGAACGAGGAAAGTTGAGTTTGGACAAGATTGCATGCATCAGCAAGGAATGCCATTCCAGCGCTGGCACAGCACTTTTGTTCACTTCTTGCCAATATTAATTGACTTATCCGAAACAATCGTTTTAAATCAGGAGGTTACTCAAAATCAATCATCTTGGGCATTCAAACATCGCATTGACCCTCTCGATGCTTGACGTCCACGCTGATGCACTCTGAAGCCAAGGTATATGGAACTGCTCGACTCCCTGCGTCAGACCCCGTCGCAAGACGACACGATCAGCGGGCACTATGAAGTGCGCCGCTTGCTGGGCGAAGGCGGTTTCGGCCATGTATTCGAAGCCTGGGATGCCAAGCTGTGCCGTAGCGTGGCGCTGAAACGCCTGAAACCGCAAGCCGACGTGCTGCATCCGGAAAAACTCATCAATGAAGCGCGCCTGGCCGCCTCGCTCAAGCATGCGGCCTTCGTGCGCATCTTCGCCATCGAGGGCCAGGGCACGAGCCAGTCCATCGTCATGGAACTGGTCGAAGGCCAGACCCTGGGACAGTTCATGCACAGCGGCAAGGCTGACCTGCAAGCCGCGCTCGACATCGCCTACCAGATCGCCGACGCCATGGACGAGGCGCACGCCATGGACCTCGTCCATGGCGACCTGAAACCGTCGAACCTGATGCTGGAAGCGAACGGCAAGGTGCGCATCCTCGACTTCGGCCTGGCGCGCCACATCGACCCGCAAGCGACGCAGACGACCACCCTGTGCGACTTGCAGGGCACGATCGCCTACATGGCGCCCGAGCGCCTGATGGGCCGCCTGCCCGACACGCGCGGCGACGTGTATGCCTTGGGCGCCATGCTGTACGAAATGCTGGCCGGCCAGCGCCACTTCGCCCACCTGAACGGCCTGGCCCTGGCCGCCGCCCACATGCAGGCGACGGAACCTTGGCCCGACCTGCCCGACTCCGTCCCGCCCGCCATCAACGCCCTAGTGCGCGCGATGACGGCGCACGACCCGGCCGAGCGGCCACGCACCATGCGCGATGTGCGCGAGGCAATTGATAAGCACCGCACATCGAACGGCACTGAATCCCGTCCTGCTGAGGAAATCGAATCCGTTAAATCCATCAAACCTCCGGTATCGATTGCCATTCGGCTGCAAGTACCGGTCAAGCGCGCCGTGCTGGCTGGAAGCGCTATCGTTCTGCTGGCTCTGGCCGCCTGGCAAGGGCCGGATCTACTAGCGAGGCTGCGTGGCCATGCGGCTGCACCATTTTCTGAAATGGCATCCATGAAAACAGGCATGGATGCCTTACGCGTGTTTGACCGTGATACCAGTCAGAAAACGGCTATAGAACAGTTCACCTTGGTGCTACAGCACAACCCACACAATGCAGCGGCAGCAGCAGGCCTGTCATTGGCATCAACCTTGCGCTATATCGGCAATGGTCGCGATGACACCTGGTTGCAAAGGGCAGACGTCAGCGCGAAACAGGCACTGGAGGCGGACAACAATCTGGCCCTAGCCCATGTGGCGCAAGCCTGGGTATACGAAGTACAGGGAAAAAGTGAAGATGCGCTGCGCGAAGCAACTATTTCGCTCAACCTGGAGCCGAACAACATACTGGGCCTACACTCCAAGGCGCGCCTATATATTTTTGGCCAAAAATTCGACCAGGCAAAAGCGACATTAGAGCAAGGCATAGCCGCCCATCCGCAAGAACCCTTGTTCAACACTCAGCTCGGCTACATGTATTTCAAGATGGGCGAATATGTCAAAGCGGAGCAAGTGTATCGTAAGAGCATTCGCGTGGAGCCTGATTCTCCCAGCGCATACGCCTATCTGAACGCAACTTTGCTAAGGCAAAATCGCAATGACGAGGCATTGGAAGTACTGCAGCAAGGACTGCAGGTCAGACCGCACTGGGAACTGTATACGAATCTGGGTACGTCTCTGTTTGCCAAAGGCGATTATCTGGGGGCCGTGCAAGCATTTGAAAATGCTGTCTCCGAAAAAAAAGGCAGTCCCGGCATTTACCTCTTATGGGCGAATCTGGCCGACGCCCAACGCTGGATTCCGGCACAAGTGCAGGCATCTAAGCAATCGTACTTGCGCGCCATCGCCTTGCTGCGTCCCATGCTGGAACGCACGCCCAACAATGTCACGATGATATCGCGCATGGCGCTCTATGAAGCATATGCGGGTGAAAAACAGCAGGCCCTGGCCAGGGTCAGCCATGTACTCCGTCTTGCGCCCCAAGTAGCGGACGTGCAATTTCGTGCAACCCTGACCCATGAGCTGAGCGGCAACCGCCCAGCTGCCTTTGAAGCATTACAGCAAGCGGTCAAGCTTGGCTACCCCCTCAACCTGATCGAATCAGCCCCCGATCTGTTGGACTTGCGGCGCGATGCCCGCTATCAGCAATTTCTTATCAACTTGGAAAGAGACAGTAAAAAATGACGCCTGTAAGCCCTTGGATGAAGTTATCCGTACATTTCGATGCCGACCAGATCACCAACCAGCTCGACTACAGCTTTACTTCGTGCGACGGCACGGCCGATCCACGCCACGGTCCATACATGGGTGGCGTGCACTTCCAGAAAGGCCAGCACGTCTATCTGGACGTAACCTGCTGCGGCAGCAAGGCAAGCGGTTTTACGGCTTTTCAGATCATCGATTGCTGCATCATCAGCGTACCGCAACTGACGCAGATCGGACCCAAGATAGCGACAGTTTATTCGCCGCCGTCGCCATTCCTGCAAGCTGTGGGGGCAACTTACAGCCTGCCATTGGATTTTGAATCTCAGTTACTGCCACAAGACCCAGATTTTCCTGACCTGCGCCGCATCCGCCAGGAATGGAAACATAATCTTGACGTGGGTCATGCGAACGGCCGCTGGGAACTGTCCTTTGTCATGACCGTGCGCGTCACGCGCGGCGAAGGAGAACAACCTGAGCTACGCGTATTCTCGTTCGACCCAGAAAGTTCGGTTGGTGGTGATATTAACTGGTAATAACTCAGCAACAATTTTGCCTGATGTTTTGTAAGGGCAACACATCGGGCAAGCAGTTATCCCTACCCATCAAGCGGCGGCAGAGGCCGCCCTGACTGAGCCCGCGGCAAGTGATACAGCCGCGCATCTACAGCTTCCAAGAAAATAGGAATACACGTCTGCAACGCAAAGGGCGCGCTCCCTGCTTACAGTACAGGTTGGCGCTCCACTCCTGCAGCGCGCCACTACCCATCCGCGCGGCTTTTTCACACCCGCACGCAATACGCCGCCCCGCCCGCCGAAAGCGGTAAAATGACGGCCTTGAACCCAAGCTCCGCCCACTGGCGCGGTCTTGAATGCACACAGCACCACCCACAGCCCGGCAGGCACGCATTTTCCGGCCGCCGGACCAACGACAAAGAACACATGACCACCGTCCCAAAAGAAATCAACGCCGCCGCGGCAAAGAAAAATTCCGCTGAAAAGCTTACTCCGATGATGCAGCAATATTTAGGCATCAAGGAAAACCATCCGACGATGTTGGTCTTCTATCGCATGGGCGATTTCTACGAGCTGTTTTTCGAGGATGCGGAAAAAGCGTCGCGCCTGCTGGGCATTACCTTGACGGCGCGCGGCGTGGCCAGTGGCAATCCCATCAAGATGTGCGGCGTGCCGTTTCATTCGCTCGATGGTTACCTGGCCAAGCTGGTCAAGCTGGGCGAGTCGGTGGCCATTTGCGAACAGATCGGCGATCCGGCCACCAGCAAGGGTCCCGTCGAGCGCAAGGTCATGCGCGTCGTCACGCCCGGTACGCTGACCGATGCCGACTTGCTGCCAGAGAAGGCCGAGCGCCCGCTGCTGGCCATGTGCAGCATCACGCAGCGCAAGACAGTCACCACTGGCCTGGCCTGGCTGTCGCTGGCCAGCGGTGCTTTGAAACTGATGGAGTTTTCCGGCGACAGCGCCACCGTGGCCGTGCGATTGCAGCAGGAACTCGAGCGCATCGTGCCTGCCGAAATCTTGAGCGGCGACAACGGCAACCTGTTCGACGACTACGCGGGCACGCACATCAACCGCGTGCCGGACTGGCATTTCGACGTGGTCGGCGGCCACAAGGCCCTGCTCGACCAGCTGGGCGTGGCGACCCTGACGGGTTTTGGCGCCGATGGCCTCGGCGCCGCGTTTGGCGCGGCCGGCGCGCTGCTGCGCTATGCGCAATCGACGCAGGGTCGCGGCTTGCAGCACGTGCGTTCGTTGACGACGGAAACGGAAAGCGAATTCATCGGCCTGGACGCGGCCACGCGGCGCAACCTGGAATTGACGGAAACCATCCGGGGCCAGGAATCTCCTACGCTGTTCTCCCTGCTCGATCATTGCCGCACGGCCATGGGTTCGCGCATGCTGCGCCACTGGCTGCACCATGCGCGGCGCGACCAGAACGTGGCGCGCGCGCGCCATGAAGCGATCGCCGCGCTGGCGCAAAGCGAAGCGGCGGCGCCCTTGGCCGCCACGCTGGCTCAAGTGCCCGATATCGAACGCATCACCACGCGCATCGCCCTGCTGTCGGCGCGTCCACGCGACCTGGCCGCCCTGCGCGACGGCTTGCTGCAACTGCCGGCCCTGCGCGGCGACGTCGTGCGTTGTTATGGCCCTGGCCAGGGCGGCGAAAGCGGTTTGCTGGCCGCCATCCATACTGCCCTTGCCACGCCAACGGCCTGCCTGGACTTGCTGGTGCGCGCCGTGGCGCAGGAACCGGCTGCCATGGTGCGCGACGGCGGCGTGTTTGCCACCGGCTTCGATGCGGAGCTGGACGAACTGCGCGCCCTGTCGGAAAACGCGGGCCAGTTCCTGCTCGACCTGGAAACGCGCGAACGCGCACGCACCGGCATCGCCAACCTGCGCGTCGAATACAACAAGGTGCACGGCTTCTATATTGAAGTCACGCACGGCCAGACGGACAAGGTGCCGGACGATTACCGCCGCCGCCAGACCCTGAAAAACGCCGAGCGCTACATCACGCCCGAACTCAAGGTATTCGAAGACAAGGCCCTGTCGGCGCAAGACAAGGCCCTGGTGCGCGAAAAACTGCTGTACGACCTGCTGCTGGCCGACCTGGCGCCGCATATCGGCACCCTGCAGACGATTTCGCAGGGCCTGGCCCAGCTCGATACCCTGAACGCGCTGACGGAACATGCGCAGCAGCACAACTGGGCCGCGCCGCAACTGGTCGACGAGCCGTGCATCAACATCGTCGAAGGCCGCCACCCGGTGGTGGAAAAGCAGATCGAACGCTTCATCGCCAACGATTGCCGCCTCGTCAACGAGCGTCGCCTGCTGCTGATTACCGGTCCGAACATGGGCGGTAAATCGACCTTCATGCGCCAGGTGGCACTCATCACCTTGCTGGCCTACGTGGGCAGCTACGTGCCGGCCGCGTCCGCCACCATCGGCCCCATCGACCGTATCTTCACGCGCATCGGCGCCACCGACGACCTGGCGGGCGGACGCTCGACCTTCATGGTGGAAATGACGGAATCGGCCGCCATTTTGAACGGCGCCACCGAACACTCGCTGGTGCTGATGGATGAAGTGGGCCGCGGCACCTCGACCTTCGACGGCCTGGCCCTGGCGTGGGCCATCGCGCGCCATCTGATCGACAGCAGCCGCAGCTTCACTCTGTTCGCCACGCACTACTTTGAGCTGACGCAACTGCCGGACAGTCACCCGAGCGCCGCCAACGTGCATTTGTCGGCCGTCGAACACAAGGACAGCATCGTCTTCCTGCACGCCGTGCAAGCCGGTCCCGCCTCGCAAAGCTATGGCTTGCAGGTGGCGCAACTGGCCGGCGTGCCGCAGCCGGTAATCAAGGCCGCGCGCAAGCACCTGGCGCGCCTGGAAGCGCAGGCGCTCGACGCCACGCCGCAGCGCGACCTGTTCGCGCTGCCATGCGCCGATCCGTATGCGCAAGAGGAAGAAGAGGAAGCAGCGCCGCTGGCCGCGCTGAATGCAGCGCAGCAAGCCTTGCTCGATGCCATCGCCGACCTCGATCCCGATGCGCTCACGCCGCGCGACGCGCTGGAGCAGCTGTACCAGTTGAAACGGCTGGCCGCCGCATGACCACGCGGCGCAGCATCGCCAGCCTGCGCCTGCTGGCCGCCGGCCTGCTGGCCGCCAGCCTGCCATGGCAAGTGGCGCTGGCCGCACCAAGCGACCAGGCCGGCTTCGAGTTTGCCGTGCTGGGCCATTCCTTCAACGCGGGGCCGGACGATGGCCCCCTGAAAAAAGCCATCGCGGAAACGAGCGCCTTCAATGCGTCGTTCGTGGTGGCCACCGGTATCAAGGCCGCCAGCGAATCGTGCAGCGACAAGCTGTACAGCCAGCGCAAGGATGTGCTGGACGCCAGCGGGCCGCCGCTGATCGTCTCGCTGTCGGCCAGCGACTGGGCCAACTGCCGCAATTCGCGCGGCAGGGTCAACGCCATCGAACGCCTGAACCGCTTGCGCGACGTGTATTTTGCCGACGACCAGAGCCTGGGCCAGCGCAAGCTGACCCTGTCGCGGCTGTCCTCGACGGCGAAGTTCCGCAGCTATGCGGAAAATGCCCACTGGGAATACGGCGGCGTGCTGTTTGCCACCATCAACCTGCCCGCGAATAACAACCATTTCCTGCCAGAAGCGGGACGCAACAGCGAATTCGAAGATCGCCTGGTCGCCAACCGCTCCTGGCTGCAGCGCCTGTTCGCCATGGCACAGCGCAAGAAACTCGACGGCATCGTGCTGTTTTCCGATGGCGACGTGGGCGTACTGGACGAAGACGACAATTCGCTGCTGCCCAGCTTCAGTTCGAAACAGGATGGCTTTGCCGGACCGCGCAAGCAGATCCGTACCCTGGCGAAGAAATTCAGCGGCAAGGTCTTATTGGTCGATACGCAGCGCGATGGCGACGCGGACGGCAAGGAGGGGAAAAGTAACAAGGCTGCGGCCAGGGCTGGCGGGCCGAAAATCAGCTGGAAAGGCAACCTGGGCCACGTCAGCATCAACAACGACTGGTCCGCCATCGCCGTACGGCCGGGCAAGACGCCATTCTTTGAGGTGCGTCAACGGGCCGTCAGGCCATCGGCGCAGGCACGGGCCAAGGCGTCGACTGTGCGCAGATAAACGTGCGCCGCAATAGATAAAGGCCGACGCAAAGCCAGCCTTTATCTATCCAATCCACCAGCGTCACGGCGCCTGACAAAACCGTAGCGAGCAGCTGCGCGGCGTGGCCGAGAAGCGCAACCGTACTAGAGTACGGTGAGCATCGCCGGCCGCGCCCCGCTGCGCGCAGTAGGTTTGGTCAGGCGCCCCAGATTAGTGAATCGGATGCGAACGGAAATGATCGCCTTCGTCACCTTCATCTTCATCATCGCCATGGTCATGGCCGTGTGCGCCATGCACGTGGCCATGGGCGATTTCTTCGTCGGTGGCTTCGCGCACGTCAGCGACGGTCAGCGAGAAGCGCAGCGCGATGCCGGCCAGTGGATGGTTACCGTCCAGCACGACCTTGTCGTCGGCGATATCGGTGACCGTGAAGATCATCGCTTCTTCGTCCGGCGAATCGCTTTCCGGCATGCCTTCGAACTGCATGCCCACTTCCAGCGGCTCAGGCAGGCGATTGCGCGGCTCGACCTTCACCAGGGCTGGATCGTATTCACCGAAAGCATCATCCGGTTCGATCTGGATCGTGTTGGAATAGCCAACTTCCTTGCCGTCGAGCTCTTCTTCGATCTTCGGCAGGGTGTTTTCATAATCACCGTGCAGGTAGACCATTGGCTGACGGCCGTCTTCGATCAGATTGTCTTGCGCGTCTGACAGTTTGTAGTTGACAGTCACGACCGTATTTTTGGCAATCTTCATTATGCTTCCTTTCATTGTATAAGCTGGCAAATTATACCTTCACGCCGCCAACGGCAGGCGCATTCCTGCATTTCCGGTTGTTATAATGGGCGCATGAAAAAATTAACTCTCCTCGGCGATATCACGCCGGCGCAATTCCTGCGCGACTACTGGCATAAAAAACCCTTGTTGATCCGTCAAGCCGTGCCTGGCTTCAAGGCGCTGTTCGACATCAAGGCCCTGGCCGAGCTGGCCACCCTGGACCACGTCGAATCGCGCCTGGTCAGCCATACGGATGGCCACTGGAACATGCAGCAAGGCCCGCTGACCAGCCTGCCCTCGCTGAAACAGAAGGAATGGACCTTGCTGGTGCAGGGCGCCAACCTGCACAGCGCCAAGGCCGATGCCCTGCTGCGCCAGTTCCGTTTCCTGCCGGACGCGCGCCTGGACGACCTGATGGTCAGCTTCGCCACCGATGGCGGCGGTGTGGGCCCGCATTTCGATTCCTACGACGTGTTCCTGCTGCAAGGCCAGGGCAAGCGCCACTGGCGCATCGGCGCGCAGAAGGACCTGAGCCTGATCGACGGCTTGCCACTGAAAATCCTCAGCAACTTCACGCCCAACGAAGAATTCACGCTGGAACCGGGCGACATGCTGTACCTGCCACCCCACTACGCGCACGACGGCGTGGCCATCGGCGATTGCCAGACGTATTCGATCGGCTTCCGCTCACCCACGTTCCAGGAACTGGGCGAAGCTTTCCTGCAATTCATGGCCGACTCGATCGACTTGCCGGGCATCTACAGCGATCCCGACTTGAAAGCGTCGGGCAAACCGGCAGAGATCCCCCGTGAAATGCTCAGCATCATCACGGAAGAAATTAACAAGGTGCGCTTCACGGAAGAAGACGTGACCATCTTCCTGGGCGAACACCTGTCGGAACCGAAACACAATGTGTTTTTCACGCCGCTGTCCAAGCCGTTGACAGTGGGCCGCTTCGCGGACGCCGCACAGAAAAAGGGTGTCGTGTTGTCGCGCAAGACGCTGATGCTGTATCGTGGCAAGAATGTCTTCATCAATGGCGAATCGTTTGCCATTGGCAAGGCCGACAAAGCGGCCCTGGAAACCCTAGCCAACGAACGCGCGCTCGATGGCGCCGCCGTGGCCCAGGCTTCCGATGACGTGATGGATGCGTTATATACCTGGTATCAGGATGGCTGGATCGAACTGGCCTGAATGATCGTGGTGTAGCAAAGTGGTATGACAACAGGTGAAAAGACAACATCTGCGCGAGCACAATGGGACATAATATTTTTACATCGTTTTGTCGCGCTTTCGCAAATCGCTTACACTTGCTTGCAATTTGCTTCGGCAAATATTGCGATATCACAAAATAGTTGCGAATTTGCCTCTTGCTCCTATTGCGACGCACCAAAAATCGCTATAATATTCGGTTAGGAAGTTTCCGTTGTCTGGCAGGCACCACCTGGTACGAAAAGCCTTCGAAGACGACCTAACGAGCGATAATTACCGGTAATTATTCATCGCAACAATATTGATTTATTTTTTGAAATAATTAAGGAAAACAAATGAAAAAATCCCTGCTGATCGCCTCCCTGATGGTTGTTGCTCTGGCTGCTTGCAGCAAAAAAGAAGAAGCTCCTGCACCAGCACCAGTAGTTGAAACCCCAGCACCAGCACCAGTAGTTGAAGCTGCTCCAGCTGCTGCTGCTGACGCTGCTGCTTCGGCCGCTACCGACGCTGCTGCTGCTGCTTCGGCTGCCGCTTCGGCCGCTACCGACGCTGCTTCGGCTGCTTCGGCTGCTGCATCGGCTGCTAAGTAATTTAGCACCCCGCAGGAAAGAAAGCCGGCCTTCGGGCCGGCTTTTTTACGTCCGCAGTTTTATCCGCAAGATAAAACGCTGACCATCGGCAATTAAAAAGGCTGACCCGGTTTCCCGGGCCAGCCTTTTTAATGCGCGGCAGGTTTTCAAACCTGCCGCTGTCACACCACTTATTTCAATTGCTCGTTCAGCAAGCCCAGGATCTTCTCGGCCACTGGCGAGGTATCGGGTTTGCCTTCGTTGCTGAAGATGCTGACCAGGCTGGTCGAGCCATTGCCGGCCTTGACCAGGACGCGGTAACGCTGCGCTTCCTTGTCCTTGTCGGACGAGGAGCCCCAGCTGAACAGTTTCGAGAAGAAACCATCTTTCTTGACAGCATCCGGATCGACGTAACGCACGAAATACGTGCCTTGCGTGCGGTCGCGGTCTTCCACCGTAAAGCCGACGCGGTCCAGCGCCAGGCCGACACGGCGCCAGGCGCGGTCGAAGCCTTCATCGACTTCGATGCCGCGCGCCGGCGTGGCGGCGTCGCCGACCAGCTTGGCGTGCAGCGGCTGCACGATGGCGGCGTCGACGGCCGTCTTCGCTTGCGCTTCGTCGCTGGCCGCGCCCAGGCGCGTCATCAGCTTGGCCAGGAATTGCGCTTCCAGGCCAGGATCGTTGGGACGCGCGGTCCAGGTAGTGGTTTCCTTGTCGCGGCCCGTAACGACCTCTTCCACGCCACGGTGGCTGATGTAGATCTCGGTCGAACCATCGGCCAGACGCTCCACGCGGGTGCGGAACTTGTCTTTTTCACCTGTCGAGTACATCGAATCGAAGGCCTTGCCAATGGTGTTGCGGATAAAGTCTTGCGGCAACTTGGCGCGGTTTTCATTCCACTCGGTTTCCATGATGCCAGCCGTCGGTTGGTCGATGGCAACGGTAAAGCCGGAATCTTCCCAGAACTGCTTGAGTTGCGGCCACAGCACTTCAGGTGACTGCTTGACGACCAGCCAGCGCTGGTTGCCCGCGCGCTCGACCTTCACGCCACCGGCCGTGACCGGCACGACGCCCACCACGCCGTCGGCGCCCACGATGAGCGGCGTGCCGGCCGTGGCATTGCGCTGCGCGTTGTAGCCGGAAGCCGTGGCCACACCGTTTTTCGAATCTGGCAGGGAGTAGCGGTTGTCCTGCTGCAATTGCGTCAGGTCAGGCGGCACGTCCAGGGTGCCGGCTTTCTTGACCGACTTATAGTCGACCTTGTCGCCGCCGACTACCGAACTGATCATGCCGCAGCCCGCGAGGCTGGCTGCGATGGCGCCGATGACGATGCCGCGGACGGCGATGGTGGCAGGCGCCGATTGGTTTTTCTTGCAATTAGTCATGTCGTAACTGGATAAGAAGCTAAGTAGCAGCTGGAATCAGGGAAGGTCCGGACTGGTCAAGTCCGGGCTTGAAGTTCGGCCTTAAGACAAGATGCCGGCGTCGCGCAAGGCATCGCGCACGATAGCATGGCAATTTTCAGCCAGTGGCACCAGTGGCAAGCGTATGCCAGCTGGCATCAGGCCCATTTCGGCCAGCGCCCATTTGACGGGCACCGGGTTAGGCTCGACAAACAATTTCTGGTGCAGAGGAAATACTTTGTTATTGATGGCGATCGCCGTGGCACGCTCGCCCGCCATGGCCGCGACGCACAGTTCGTGCATGGCGCGCGGCGCCACGTTGGCCGTCACGGAGATATTGCCGTGGCCGCCGCAGAACATCAGCGCCATGGCCGTCGGATCGTCGCCCGAGTACACGGCGAAGTCGGCCGGCACGAGGCGCAGCAAGTCGATGCCGCGGCCGATATTGCCGGTCGCATCTTTCACGCCGACGATATTCGGGATGGCGGACAGGCGCACGATGGTCTCATTGCTCATGTCGGCGACCGTGCGGCCAGGCACGTTGTACAGGATGACGGGAATGTCGACGGCTTCGGCGATGGCCTTGAAGTGCTGGTACATGCCTTCCTGGGTAGGACGGTTGTAGTACGGCACGACTTGCAGGACAGCATCGGCGCCCGCTTCTTTCGCATAGCGCGTCAGTTTGATGGCCTCGGCCGTGGAGTTGCCTCCGGCGCCGGCGATGATAGGAATGCGTCCCTTGGCATGTTCGACGGTCAACCGGATCAGTTCGCAGTGTTCTTCCACGCTGACTGTTGCCGATTCGCCCGTCGTGCCAACGATGACGATGCCGTCCGTACCCTCGGCGATATGCCAGTCGATCAGCTTGCGCAGACCTGGAAAGTCCAGACTGCCGTCTGCGTGCATCGGGGTGACGATTGCTACAATGCTGCCCTTGATCATAGTAAGTTTATAGCGCCGATAAATAAAACAACGATTGTAGCGGATAGCCCGCGCCTGTGGTGCATTCTGACATAGTATGGCCGCTCAAAACGTCGGCAGCAGGGCTGCCAGCCGTGGAAAATCCGGCCGGACGGCACAAATTCGTTGCACCAGAGCAGCTTTTGGCTGTTCCACGCGTCCATCCTCATACGCTACCACACGCAAGCCGTGCTGCACCGCCCAGCTCAGCATTTCGCCTTCCTTGAGCAGGAATTTCGGATTCGACGGCTTGCCGAACTGCTCATTGCCTTCCGCAAAGGTTTCATACAGCAACACGCCATCGGGCGCCAGACTGGCCACCATGGCTTCCAGCAGGGGCCGGTGCAGATAATTGGTGACGACGATACCGGCAAAGCGGCCGGGGGCGAAGGGCCACACGGCGCCTGGCGCCTCCAGGTCCACCAGCGAGGTGGTGATGCCCGTGCCGGCCGCCTTTTCCAGCATTTCCGGATCGTGGTCGAGCGCGATGACGGGGTGGCCCAGGCTGACCAGGTGGCGCGCATGGCGGCCGGCGCCGCAGGCCAGGTCCAGCACCTCGCCGCCGGGGATCAGGGGCGCCCAGCGGCGCAGCCAGCCGGAAATCGCTTCGGTTTCTATGGTTGGTTCAGTTACTTGCATCGGTACTTCCATCAATTATTTGCGACCATCCAGTTGCGTGCATCAAGTCAATATCGCCGTCAGGGGCGTGACCAGGGTGACAAAAATGCCAATGACAAATTCGATCGCCGCCAGCAAGGCGCGGTTCAATATGCCCGTGTACATCAGCAGCACCAGGGCGCCGAACACATACAGGCTGTAGCGCTCGATGCTGGCGTAAGGACGCGCCAGCTGCATCGGCAGCAAGCCCGTCATGATGCGCCCGCCATCGAGGGGCGGCACGGGAATCAGGTTAAAGACAAACATGGCAGCATTGACGCTGACGCCGGCGCCGGCCATCTTGCGGAAAAACATGCCCATTTCCGTCGGTGGCAGGACGCTGAGCACGACAAAGGCGATCATCCAGCCCAGGCCCATGACGAAATTGGCACCAGGACCGGCAAACGCCACCCACGCCATCTGCTTCTTCGGATTGCGCAGGCGGCTGAAATCGACGGGCACCGGCTTGGCATAGCCAAACGGCACCTGGATCGTGAAATACAGTATCAAGGGCAGCAATATCGTGCCGAAAGGATCGATATGCCGGATGGGATTGAGGCTCAGCCTGCCCTCGTTCGAGGCCGTGGGATCGCCAAAATAGCGGGCCGCGTAGCCGTGCGCCGCCTCATGCAGGGAAATGGCAAACAGCACCGGCACCAGGTACACCGCAACGGTCTGGACTATCGTATTGAAATCGCTCATGACCGCGATTCTACCAGAGGCGTCCCAGGCACTTTCTTATGCGGCAATTAAAGGCAGGTAAATTCGCGCTCGGCGGCGCTCACCTTACAGGCCCAGCACAGCCGGGTCGCCGCGTCCCACGCGCACCACTTCCGGCTCCGCGCCCGTCAAGTCGATCACGGTGCTGGGGCCATGCGCGCAAACGCCGCCATCGATGATCAGGTCGACCAGTTTTTCCAGGCGTTCGCGGATGGTGTCGGCATCCGTCAGGCTGTCTTCGTCACCGGGCAGGGTCAGGGTGGCGCCCAGCAGCGGCTGGCCCAGCTCTTCCAGCAGGCTTTGCACGATGCGGTGCTGCGGCACGCGCAGGCCGATGGTCTTGCGCGAAGGATGGCTCAGGCGGCGCGGTACTTCCTTGGTCGCTTCCAGGATGAAGGTATAGGCGCCCGGCGTGCCCGCCTTGAGCAGGCGGAACTGGCGGTTGTCCACGCGGGCATACACACCCAGTTCGCTCAAATCGCGGCACAGCAGGGTCAGGTGATGCTTTTCATCCACGCCTCGGATGCGCCGCAGGCGCTCGACGGCGCCCTTGTCGTCGAGCTGGCACACCAGCGCGTAGCAGGAGTCCGTGGGCAATGCCACCACGCCGCCGGACTGGATGATTTGCGCCGCCTGCTTGATCAGGCGTAATTGTGGATTCTCTGGGTGAATCTGAAAAAATTGACTCATGGTCTGGACATTCTGGCGAACCAGCTTATTAAAATGATCATTATTGTACGCCGCGCAAGGCGGCGATGCGTTGTTCGAGAGGCGGATGGGTGGCAAACAGTGCGCCCCAGCCGCCATTGCCGCCGCTGATGCCCAGCGCCTGCATCGATTGCGGCAGCTCGCCCGGCGGTACGCCACCCAGGCGGGCCAGCGCATGCATCATCGGCGTGGGGCTGCCCAGCAGCTTGGCCGAACCGGCATCGGCGCGAAATTCGCGCTGGCGCGAGAACCAGGCCACGATGATGGAAGCGAGCAAGCCGAAGATGACTTCGCACACCATCACGGTAACAAAGTAACCGATGCCGCGTCCGCCGCCTTCGCGGTTATTATTTTTCAACAGCACATTGTCGACAAAGAAACCCACCACTCTAGCCATGAAGACGACAAAGGTATTCACCACGCCCTGGATCAGGGTGAGCGTCACCATGTCGCCATTGGCGACGTGGGCGATTTCATGCCCAAGCACGGCTTCGACTTCATCGCGGTTCATGCTTTGCAGCAAGCCCGTCGAAACGGCCACCAGCGCCGAATTCTTGAAGGCACCCGTGGCAAACGCATTCGCGTCGCCGTCGTACACGGCCACTTCCGGCATGCCGATGCCGGCCCGCTCGGACAGCGCGCGCACGGTATTGACCAGCCACAACTCGGTCGACGAGGTCGGGTTATCGATGACGCGCGCGCCCGTGCTCCACTTGGCCATGGGTTTGCTGATCAACAAGGAAAAGATCGATCCCGTGAAGCCCACCACCAGCGAAAACACCAGCAGGCTGCCCAGGTTCAGGGTACTGCCCCGTGCCGGATTGCCCACGCCTAGCAAACTGAGCACGAGCGACAGCACCAGCATCACGGCCAGGTTGGTGGCAATAAAGAGGACGATACGTTTCATGGGCGATGGCTCCGGAAAACAAGAATAACTAAAAGATAAGTATGCGGTCGTGACTTTTCAAGCCCCGCGCGGCAGGCGCAGGCCTGCCGTGCCCTAGAACCAGTCGTGCCAGATCGGGGTTACGTTTGATGGCAGCGGCGGCAGCTTGGCAAAATCCACGCGCGATTCGCCCGGCGCATGGAAATCCGTGCCGCGCGAAGCGAGGAAGCCGTAGGCGTTGGCCAGCTGCGCGTATTCGGGATACTGGTCCGGACTGTGGCTGCCCGTGACGACTTCGATGGCCACGCCGCCGAGCTGCTTGAATTCATCGAACAGCACGCCTTGCGCCATGTCGCTGAAACGGTAGCGGCCCGGATGGGCAATGACCGCCACGCCGCCCGCGCCGCGTATCCAGCCCACCGCTTCGGCCAGGGTCGCCCAGCGGTGCTCGACGTAACCCGGTTTGCCTTCCGACAGGTATTTCTTGAACACGTCAGGGATATTCGCGCATTTCCCCGTTTCCACGATGTAGCGGGCAAAGTGCGTGCGCGACATCAGATCCGGATTGCCGACAAATTTCAAGGCCCCTTCATAGGCGTCGGAAATGCCGGCCAGGTCCAGCTGGCGGGCGATTTCGCGACCGCGCGCGTCGCGCCCCGAGCGCGTCTGGTGTAAACCCTGCACCAGACCCGGATTGTTTTCATCGACTTGCAAGCCCACAATGTGCACGGTCTGGCCGGCCCAGGTGATGGAAATTTCCACGCCGGCCACGAAGCGCATGCCCAGGTCCAGCGCGGCCGTGCGCGCGGCGGCGACGCCGGACACTTCATCGTGGTCCGTCAGCGCCCACACATCGACGCCAGCCTTGCGAGCGTACGTAGCCACGGCGGCGGGAGACAGCACGCCGTCGGAGATATTCGAATGACAATGCAGGTCGACTTTAAGCATGTGAAAACAATACCCTGCACGGGCTCAGCATGGAAGAAGTTTTCATTGTACGCTGCTTGCCCGATAAGGAAGTCGCGTTAGCGACACAGTGGCGCCAGCGCATTATTGCGCCAGGAAGGTTTCCACCAGGCGCGCCAGCTCCGCCGGCTGGTCATGGTGCAGCATGTGGCCCGCGTCGGCCATCATCTCGCAGCGCACATCCTTGATACAGGCCAAACGCCGGTCGATTTCGATGCGCGCCTCTTCCTTCGGCCCCATCCATTGCCACATATTCGTATCATCGGCTTCCACCCACAGCACCGGCGCCGTGATGCCGCGCCAGCACGCCATCACTTCTTCCACCTGGTACAGGATGGGATTGACCCGCTTGTGCTGCGGATCGCCCAGGATGTCCCACTCGCCCGCCTCGTTCTGTGCCGACCAGTGCTCGGCCAGGAAGGCGGCGCGCGCGTCCGGCAGGCGCGGATTGGTCTTTTGCAGTCGCTCGGCCACGGCGCGCTGCGAAGGATAGCTGCGCATGGCGGGCGGCTCGCGCAATTCAGCTAGCCATTTGGCGTAGCGGCCCGGCGCCTGCTCCGGCTGCGTCGCCATCATGCCGAAGCCTTCGAGGTTGATGAAACGGCTGATGCGCTCGGGCCGCACGCCCGCGTACAGGCCGGCCACGTTGGCGCCCATGCTGTGACCGAGCAGATTGACGGGGGCATCCGGCAAATAGTGCAGCAGCATGGCATCCAGGTCGGCCAGATAGTCGGGGAACCAGTAGGTGTCCGATTGCGTGTAATCGCTCAGGCCAAAGCCGCGCCAGTCGGGCGCGATCACGTGCCAGTCGCCGGCAAGCTCGTCGACGACGAACTGGAACGAGGCGGCCACGTCCATCCAGCCGTGCACCATGAACAGGATGGGCGCGCCTTCGCGGCCCCAGTGGCGCACATGCGTGCGGGCGCCGCGGATGTTGATGAATTCGGAACGGGAAAGTTTCATGGGTTTCATCTGATTGCCTGCCTTGAAAGTGGCGCGGATGGCGCCACATGCTGTGTCTGTAGATAGGGTGCACATAAAAGTACGACCGTTCGATTATTATACCGGATTAGCGCCGGGCGCCAGGACTTGTCCTGCAACAGCGTAAAATAGCGTACGCAACACAGTAAAACTTCAGCGTCCGGCCATGCCCGGCGCTTCCACCACCGCCACAGGCTAATGATGACACTCTACCAATTGGGCGCCGATGCGCCACAGATTGACGCTTCCGCTTTTGTTGCCGACACGGCCAACGTGATTGGCAAGGTGACGCTGGAAGCGAATACCTCCGTATGGTTCGGCGCCACCATCCGCGGCGACAATGAACGCATCACCGTGGGCGCCAACAGCAATGTACAGGAAGGCGCCGTGCTGCACACGGACCCGGGCTACCCGCTGGACATCGGCCAGAACGTGACCATCGGCCACCAAGCCATGTTGCATGGGTGCACGATTGGCGATGGCGCCCTGATCGGCATCCAGGCCGTGATCCTGAATGGCGCGAAGATCGGCAAGGGCTGCCTGGTCGGCGCAGGTGCCCTGGTCACGGAAGGCAAGGAATTTCCCGACAATATGCTGATCATCGGCTCACCGGCGAAAGCCGTGCGGGCCCTGACGGCAGACGATATCACCAAGCTACAAGGCAACGCCGTGAACTATGTGCAACGCGGCCAGCTATTTAATACGCAACTCAAGAAGATTGGATAAAAGAATGACGACTGAAACCATCGGCGCCGTCAGCGCAACCGTTACCGGCCAGGATACCCTGCAAAAATTTATTTTCGACAACGCCGCCGTGCGCGGCCAGTTCATCGACGTCTCCCACACCTGGCAGGAAGTGGTGTCGCGCCACGCCTACCCGACGGCCGTGAAAAAAGTGCTGGGTGAAATGGTCGCCGCCGCCGCCCTGCTGTCGGCCAACCTGAAATTCAACGGCTCCATCATCATGCAAATCCACGGTGACGGTCCCGTACGCCTGATGGTGGTCGAGTGCGATTCGGACCTGCGCCTGCGCGCCACAGCCAAGCTGGACCCGGACGCCACCATCCCCGACGTCACCAGCGTGCCGCAATTGCTCAACGCCACGGGCAAGGGCCGCTTCATCATCACCCTGGACCCGGCCGACAAGGTGCCAGGCCAGCAACCGTACCAGGGCATCGTGCCGCTCGACGGCGACGACATGGCCACCGTGATTGAAAACTATATGCTGCGCTCGGAACAGCTCGACACACGCCTGTGGCTGGCCACGGACGACAGCGTCTCGCGCGGCCTGCTGCTGCAAAAGCTGCCGCACCATGGCGGCAAGGCCGAAGCGACGCCTGTCTCGGAAGAAGTTGCACTGGACACATGGCACCGCGCCGTGATGCTGGCGTCGACCCTGAAAGAGGAAGAAATCCTCGCTACCGACATCGAGACCCTGATGCAGCGCTTGTTCTGGGAAGAAACCATCCGCGTCTTCGACCCGCTGCACCCGAGCTTCCATTGCAGCTGCACGCGCGAAAAAGTGGGCAATATGCTCAAGATGCTGGGCGAGGAAGAAGTCAACGGCACCCTGGACGAAGTGGGCCAAGTGGGCGTGAACTGCGATTTCTGCGGCCAGCACTACGAATTCGACAAGGTCGATTGCGCGCAGCTGTTCCTCACGGATGCGCCGGCCGAAGTCTTGATTCCTCCCGCAGCGAGCATCAACTAAGCTCAAGCAAGCATTACAGTTTCGCCATCATCCTTCCGCGCCGCCCCTCAGGCGGCGCAATTGTTTCCACGGTCATCGTTCCGTCATCAGCCCGTCATCAGCCCGTCACGCGCCGCCGTTACGCTGCGCAGCTTGTATTAACCACACTACTTTCCACAGGCTGATGATGACCACCCACTTGACGCTGGCCCTGCGCCGCCATTCCTTTCATGTTTTGCTGGGCGCCTGCGCCGCAGGCCTCTCCCTGCCGGCCCTGGCCCAAACGGCCGTCGCCGCCGCCGTGGCGTCCGCCGCCACCGACATGGCCGCGCCCGTTGATGACAACGCACCGATGGCCACGGTGGAAATTTCCTCGCGCAAGACGCGCTCTTCGGTTGCCCTGAGCAAGAATGAAATCCAGAAAATCCTGCCCGGCACGAATCCTCTGAAAGCCTTGCAAACCTTGCCTGGCGTCAGCTTCCAGACGGCCGATCCATGGGGCAACAACGAGCAAAACCTGTCGCTGTTCGTGCATGGCTTTTCCGGTCAGCAACTGGGCTACACCATGGATGGCGTGCCGCTGGGCGACCAGCAGTACGGCAACTACAACGGCCTGTCGCCGCAGCGCGCCGTGATCAGCGAAAACGTGCGCAGCGTGGTGCTGTCCTCGGGCGCGGGCGACCTGGCGACGGCCTCGACCAGCAACCTGGGCGGCACCGTCGAAACCTATTCCAGCGACCCGTTGGCCACGCAAGGCGCCAGCGTGCAGCAAACGGTGGGCAGCCACCGCACTTCGCGCACGTTTGCCCGCTACGATACGGGCGCCTTTGGCGATGGCAGCAGCGCTTACTTTTCCATCCTGCACCACGAAGCGCGCGCCTGGGATTTCGACGCGCGCCAGGGCGGCGACCAGTTCAATGCCAAATACGTCAACCGCAGCGAGGCGGGCAAGCTGACCCTGTTCTTCAATTACTCGGACAAGATCGAACCGAACGAAGACAGCACCGTGCACGTGGCCGGGGAGACGAGCGCACCGTACACGCGCCCCTTCCTGTACCCGGACTTCAAGGCGGCCCTGAACTACCTGTCGCCGACGGGCGCCACGCCGGCTGCGGACGGCAACAATTACCGCAATTACTACAGCGATGCGCAGCGTACCGATTACCTGGCCTACGCCAAGTTCGACGCCAACCTGGGTGAAGGCACGACGTGGGCTAACCAGGTGTATTACCACAAGGATGACGGTGCGGGCGTGGTGGCCGGCCCCATCGGCGTGGCCGGCTTGCCTGGCCTGTTCAGCGTGTACTACCCGAAACAGAACCTGAAACAGGTGTTCGGCAACTCGGGCTACGCCGTGCGCACCACGGAATACGACATCAAGCGCGGCGGCTTCCTTTCCACGCTGCGCAAGGAAATCGGCAATCACCAGCTGGAAGCGGGCCTGTGGCTGGAGCAGAACCGGTCCTCCGCCTACCGCCGCTGGTATGCGCTGGACGTCAACAACCCGACCTCGCCGTATGACCGCCCAGCAATCCTTTGATCACGCAGTACGGCAGCGAGATCGACAACAAGGTGGTGCAACTGCACTTGCAGGATGAATGGCGCATCCGTCCCGATATCGCCCTGCAGGCCGGCTTCAAGTCCAGCCTGCAGTTTGCCGACGGCCAATTCCCCGTGCAGCCGGCCAAGGGCGCCATTTCCGGTGGCTCGACGGCCTTGCCGGTCGGCACCATCAACACGAAAAAATGGTTCTTGCCGCAAGTGGGCGCGCGCTGGGATGTCACGCCGCAAGACCAGCTGTACTTCAATATCCAGAAAAACATGCGCCAGTTCGTCACCTACGGCGGCGGCGGTGCCTCGCCATGGAGCTTGTCGAGCCAGGCCGCTTTTGATTTGTTCAAGCGCGATGCCAAGCCGGAAACGGCACTCACCTATGAAGTGGGCGTGCGCGGCAGCCATGCGCTGAATCTGGGCGCCATCACTTCCATCGATGGCCAGGTCAACGTCTACCACGTCGATTTCAGCAACCGCTTGCTGCAGATCAGCCCGACGCCCGTGATTTCCTCCATCATTGGCGGCAACCCCGTGCTGGCCAACGTGGGCAGCGTGCGCACGGACGGCATCGATATCGCCGGCACCGTTCACTTTGGCAACAATTTTTCGTTCTACAATGCCCTGTCGTACAACCGCTCGCAATATGCGGACAATTACAACAATGGCGCCGCGCTGGTATTGACGGCCGGCAAGAACGTGCCCGGCTCGCCGGAATGGTTGAACAAGTTCGTGGCTTCGGCTACCTTTGGCGATATCGAAGTGCAACTGACGGGTGACTATGTGGGCAAGCGCTACGCGACGTACACCAACGATTTATCGGTCCCCAGCTATTTCCTGATGGGCCTGGGCGTGTCGGGCAAGCTGCCGGCCATGGCCAGCTGGCTGAAAAACCCGCGCTGGCGTGTCAACGTCAGCAACCTAGCCAACCGCGAAGGATCGCTGAACGTGGTGGTGGGTGCGGCCGACAAGACCTACAACACCTTCCCCATCGCCCCGCGCCAGGGCTTCCTCACCTTGACGGCGGACTTCTGATGCGCGCGCCTATCCTCCCGCAACGGCACTTTTCGCGCCGCAGCTTCGTCCAGGCGGCCGTGGGCGGCCTGGCCCTGGCCAGCGCGCCCGGCTTTGCCGCCGGCCTGCTGGAAACAAAGCCTAGCCGTCCGCTGGTGTTCGCCCACCGCGGCGCCAGCGCCCTGCGCCCCGAGCACACCCTGGCATCGTATGCCAAGGCCATCGCCGACGGCGCCGACTACGTCGAGCCGGACCTAGTCGCCACGCGCGACGGCATCCTCGTGGCGCGCCACGAAAGCAATCTGATCGACACCAGCGACGTGGCGCGCCGGCCTGAATTTGCCAACCGGCGCGGCAAGAAGCTGGTCGACGGCGAATGGCACGAGGGCTGGTTTGTCGACGACTTCACCCTGGCGGAACTCAAAACCCTGCGCGCCATCGAACGGCTGCCGAAAGTACGCACCGGCAACACCTTGTACGATGGACAATTCCAGATCCCGACGTGGGAAGAAATCATCGATTTTGTTGCAGCGCAATCTGCCGCCAGTGGCCGCATCATCGGCCTCGTGCCGGAGCTGAAAAGCTCGACGTACTTCCGCGATGCAGGCCTGGCGCTGGAAGACCGTTTCCTGTCGACCATGCTGGCGCACGAGTACACGCGCCGCGCGCCGATCGAAATCCAGTCCTTCGAAGTGGCCAATTTGAAGTACTTGCGCGAAAAACTGGGACGGCGCGCCAACGTGCGCCTGATGCAACTGGTGGTGGGCGGCGATGTGCGCCCCATGGATGTCGTCAAGGCGGGCGGCAAGCTGACGTTCGGGCAGATGACGACGCCGGCCGGCCTGCGCGACATCGCCGCCTATGCGGACGTGGTGGCGCCGCCCACGCGAGGCGTCATCGCGCTGGGCACCGACCAGCGCCTGGCCAAGCCCTCGTCCATCGTCGACGATGCGCACCAGGCGGGCCTGCTGTTGCACACGTGGACCTTCCGTCCGGAAAACCGTTTCCTGGCGGCCGACTTCCGTGACGGCAATGGCGAAAACGCGCGCAACGAAGCGGGATCCGTGGCGGAAATGCGGCGCTATATCGCAACGGGACTGGACGGCTTTTTCAGCGACGATCCGGGCCTGGGACGCATCGCCGCAGGATAAACATTTCGTAACAAATTCATTTTCAGGGCGTGGCCAGCGGCTACGCCCTTATTATTCATTTCTTGAATTACTGAAATTGGAATTTGAAATTAGACATATATCGCCAACTCCACTATTGTGCAATGCAACAACAGACCATTCATGGAGGGCATATGTCCACTTTTACCAACACCTACAGCAACGACGACAACTACTTCAGCAACCTGGGCCGCGCCACGCGCGCCTTCCTGGGCGCCCTGCTCGCTTCCAAGCCATACAGCGAACTGGCGCAAAAGGAAGTCATCGCCAGCAACGCCGCCAGCAACGAAGAGCAACGCTATGTGCGACCAAGCAAGCGCGACATCGCCCTGCTGAACTCGGAAGCGGCCCGTTATGAGCACCTGATGCCGAATCTGGCTTCGGAATTGCGTTTCCTGGCCTCGCGCGGATAACTAAACACTGAAGGGATTTTTATATGATATTTCTCGAAACCGTGCTGGTAAGCGTGGCCGTCGTGGTCACCAGCATCCATTTCTACCTGATCTCGACCGGCAAAGCCCGTTTCTGATCAGTCAGCAGCAAGACAGTAACAGCACGCCGCGCCATGCGGCCAGTCGTGTACAGAAGTACAAGGTAGTAAATACAAGGTAGTAATGTGACATGTCAGCCTGGCAATCGGTCCAGGCTGGCAAGCGGGAAGTAGACCTGTCTTAGTGCGGCGCAGCAGCGTCCACTGGCGTTTCCAGCAGTGGCGGGGTTTGTCCCTTGCGCACGATCTGCACGAAAATCTCATTCTGCTTGACCATGCCCAGCTCATAGCGGGCACGCTCCTCGACGGCGCCCGTACCATCTTTCAAGTCGCGCACTTCGGATTCGAGCTTGGCGTTGCGCGCCTTCAATTCCATGTTCTTCTTGTTGGCCACCGCCACTTGGGCTTCCATGTCGGCAACACGCAGCCAGCCACCTTTACCCAGCCAGAGGGGAAATTGGATCAACAGCAGCAGGGCTGCCAGGGCGAGCGTAATCAGGCGCATGGGGCATTCAGTTAACAAACCGGCCGGATATCTCCGGCCGGCCAGTGGGTTTTACATCAGCTTACTTCAGATTATAGAACGCATCGCGGCCAGGGTAGCTGGCGATGTCGCCCAGGTCTTCTTCGATACGCAGCAGCTGGTTGTACTTGGCCATGCGGTCCGAGCGCGACATCGAGCCGGTCTTGATCTGCAGGGCGTTCGTGGCAACGGCGATATCGGCGATGGTCGAGTCTTCCGTTTCACCCGAGCGGTGCGAAATGACGGCCGTGTAACCGGCGCGCTTGGCCATTTCGATGGCGGCGAAGGTTTCCGTCAGGGTGCCGATCTGGTTGATCTTGATCAGGATCGAATTGGCGATGCCTTTCGAGATGCCTTCTTTCAGGATCTTGGTGTTGGTGACATACAGATCGTCGCCGACCAGTTGTACTTTCTTGCCCAGTTCCGCCGTCAGAATCGCCCAGCCGTCCCAGTCGCCTTCGTGCATTGCGTCTTCGATCGAGATGATCGGGTACTTGTCGCACCAGGTCGCCAGCAGGTTGGTGAACTCGGTGGCCGTCAGGCTCAGGCCTTCGCCTTCCATTTCGTACTTGCCGTTCTTGTAGAACTCGGACGCGGCGCAATCGAGGCCGATGGCGATCTGCGTGCCTGGCTCGTAGCCCGCTTCTTCGATGGCCTGGATGATCAGCTTGATGGCTTCTTCATGGTTGGCCAAGGATGGCGCGAAACCGCCTTCGTCGCCCACGTTGGTGTTCAGGCCCTTCTTGTGCAGGATCTTTTTCAGCGTGTGGAACACTTCCGCGCCGTAGCGGACAGCTTCCTTGAACGACGGAGCGCCCACGGGAATGATCATGAATTCCTGGATGTCCAGGTTGTTGTCGGCGTGTGCGCCGCCGTTGATGACGTTCATCATCGGCACTGGCATCTGCATGGCGCCCGAACCGCCGAAATAGCGGTACAGCGGCAAGCCCGCTTCTTCGGCGGCAGCCTTGGCGACCGCCATCGAGACGGCCAGGATGGCGTTGGCGCCAAGGCGCGATTTGTTTTCCGTGCCGTCCAGGTCGATCAGGGTACGGTCCAGGAATGCCTGTTCATTGGCGTCCAGGCCCATGATGGCTTCGGAGATTTCGGTGTTGATGTTTTCGCATGCTTGCAGCACGCCCTTGCCGAAGTAGCGCTTGGCGTCGCCATCGCGCAATTCCACGGCTTCGCGCGAACCGGTCGAGGCACCCGACGGCACGGCCGCGCGGCCCATCACGCCCGATTCCAGCAACACATCGCATTCGACGGTCGGGTTACCGCGCGAGTCCAGGATTTCGCGACCGATAATATCAACAATAGCACTCATGTCATTCTCCAAAGTTAAGCGTAACAGGGGCTGCACACTGCGTTCTGATGCGCAATTGCACAAAGGGGGCAAAGAAACTCCCGGCGGGAACCATCTGGCCGGGAGCTGTCTTACGGGTAATACTGTCGCAATTGACCGCGTTATTGCGCGGCGGCGTTGGCTTCTTTGTGCGCCAGCGCTGCCTTGATGAACGAGGTAAACAAGGGATGGCCGGTGCGTGGCGTCGACTTGAACTCGGGATGGTATTGCACGCCCATATACCATGGGTGGGAATTTTCACCCGTGCGTGGCAATTCCATGATTTCGCACAAATCTTCGCTCGGCGTGCGGGCCGAGACGATCATGCCAGCCGCTTCGACACGGGCCAGGTAATGATTGTTGGCTTCGTAGCGATGACGGTGACGCTCGGTCACCACGCTGCCGTAGATCTCGGCAGCGAGAGTGCCCGGATTGACGGCGCAGGTCTGCGCGCCCAGGCGCATGGTACCGCCCAGGTCCGAGTTTTCATCGCGCAACTCGACTTTACCATCGTGGTTTTGCCACTCATTGATCAGTGCAACGACAGGTTGATCCGTATCAAGGTCGAACTCGGTCGAATTCGCGTTCGGCATGCCAGCCTTGTTGCGCGCATATTCGATCAAGGCCACTTGCATGCCCAGGCAGATGCCCAGGTAAGGGATCTTGTGCTCACGGGCGAACTGGGCCGCCTTGATCTTGCCTTCCACGCCGCGCTTGCCGAAGCCGCCCGGTACCAGGATGGCATCGTACTTGGCCAGGTTCTCGCAACCGGTCGTTTCGATTTCTTCCGAATCGATGTACTCGATGTTGACGCGGCTTTCCGTGTGGATGCCAGCGTGGCGCAGCGCTTCGATCAGCGACTTGTACGACTCGGTCAACTCGACATACTTGCCGACCATGCCGACGGTGACTTCCGCCTTCGGGTGTTCCATCGTGTAGATCAGCTTGCTCCAGATCGACAGGTCGGCCGGCGCAGGATCGAGGTCCAGCGCTTCGCAGATGATCTTGTCGAGGCCCTGGTCGTGCAGCATTTGCGGCACTTTATAGATGGTGTCGACGTCCCACACGGAAATGACGGCATGCTCTTCGATATTCGAGAACAGCGAGATTTTCGCGCGCTCGTCTTCCGGGATGGCGCGGTCGGCACGGCACAGCAGCGCGTTCGGCATGATGCCGATTTCACGCAGTTTTTGCACCGAGTGCTGGGTCGGCTTGGTTTTCAGTTCACCGGCCGAGGCGATGTAAGGCACCAAGGTCAGGTGGACGAAGGCCGTGTTCTTGCGGCCGGCACGCAGGCTCAGCTGGCGTGCCGCTTCCAGGAATGGCAACGATTCGATATCGCCGACGGTGCCGCCGATTTCGCACAGGGCCACGTCGTAGCCTTCGGCGCCACGGCGGATGTAATCCTGGATTTCATTGGTGATATGCGGAATCACCTGCACGGTCTTGCCCAGATATTCGCCCCGGCGTTCCTTGCGGATCACCGATTCATAAATCTGGCCAGTGGTGAAGTTATTCACCTTTTTCATGCGGGTGGAAATGAAGCGCTCGTAGTGACCGAGGTCGAGGTCGGTTTCGGCCCCGTCGTCGGTAACAAAAACTTCACCGTGTTGCATGGGGCTCATCGTGCCAGGATCGACGTTGATATACGGGTCGAGCTTGAGCATGGTGACTTTAAGGCCGCGCGATTCGAGGATCGCGGCGAGGGAGGCGGCGGCAATCCCTTTTCCAAGGGAAGACACAACGCCACCAGTGACGAAGACAAATTTGGTCATTGCAGATGGTGCCGAACGGCACGTGCGGGAAATTGAAATTATACACTAAAGCCCACCTTCGGCGCTCTCCACACGTGGAAATTTGCGCCAAATGGCGACGATCGCCCCCGCTCCTGCGGTCTACACACAACAAAATTACCCAATAGTAATAATTAAAATATTTTCAATTCCTTAATTTGTGTGGGCGAGCGAACAGACCCTGCCGCGCTCCGGCCGCAGACTGGGATTTTTCAACGGAGGTACATCATGAGCTACGAAGAACGCGACGCCTACGGCATGTATGTCAACCGCGGCCACAAAGGCCCCGGTCCTGAACTGATGGGTGCAGATACTCTGATCGGCGACCATGTGCACAACGCCAAGGATGAACATCTGGGCGAAATCAAGGAAATCATGATCGACATGCGCAGCGGCAAGATCGCCTACGCCGTCATGTCGCACGGCGGTGTGTTTACCATCGGCGAAAAGCTGTTCGCGGTACCGTGGGAAGCGCTGCTGCTCGATACCGTCAACAAGCGCTTCACCCTCAACGTCGACAAGGAGCGCATCGAAAACGCGCCCGGCTTCGACACGGATAACTGGCCGGACATGGCCGATACCACGTGGGCGCAGTCCATCCACAGCTACTATGGCACCACGCCACGCGAGTATTAATTAAGCCAAAGCGCGGGGCGGGTGTCTGCTTTAAAAGCGGTACTCCAGCCCCGCCACATATGTCCGCCCTCTCGCCGTGCTCATCGGCGTATTGTCGTTCGACTGCGACGGCATCGAATTCAAGCGGTTCAACGCTTCCGAATAATTCTTGTCCATGGCGTTTTGCACCGACAGGCGCAGGAACAGGTTTTTTGACACCTGGTAGCTGGCGTACAGGTCGATCACGGCCGGAATCTTCGGATTGTCCACTTTCGTCACTTCACCCGTTACTTCATTGGCTTCATTGTCCGGCGACAGGCGGCGGTTCGATCCCGTGTGCTTGACGATGGCGCCGATCTCCATTTTATTGTCCAGCAAGCGCGTGCCCACGTCGAGGTTGTAGTAAGTGCTGGGCAATTCGCTGATGTCGGACGCGCCGAACCACGCGCTGGCGATCGAGGTCGGCTGGCTGGTCTTTTCACGCGTGTACGACAGGCGTGCATAGGCCGGTCCCAGCTGGTACTGCGCTTCCAGTTCCCATCCCCGCGTGTGCACGGGCGTGGCCGAGTTGATGTAGATATACATGTTCGTCACGTACTCATCGACCGTTTCCCAGTCCGTGGCGAGCACTTCCGACATATTGCACTTGCGCCCGTTATCGCAGACGAGGAAAGATTGGCTGGTGATATAGCCGTCGATCTTGCTTTTGAAATACAGGGCCTTGAAATGGAGCGCATCGTTGGCGCTCAGCAGACCGTGCAGGCTGGAATTGAAGCCCAGCTGATAAGTCGTCGCTTTCTCGCCCTTCAGGAAGGGATTCATCGAGGCGCCGCCATCGTTGGAAAAGAATACTTCCTGAGGGTTCGGTCCGCGCATGGTGCGCTCGGCGCTGGCAAACGGCTGGAACCACGGCGTCACTTGCGCGGAAACGAGCAGCGAAGGGTTGATGCCATGTTCCTTCAGCGCGATATGCGCCGCCCCTTGCGGGAAACATTTCACCCGCTCGTCGCAGGCCGGCTTGTAGCCCGTCAGCTCGAAGCGGGTGTAGTTCAGACCCGCATTGACTTGAACAATGCCGCGGTTGTATTGCAGGCCCGCGTACAGGCTGTCGATCTTTTGCTTGCCGGCGGGGCCAAAGGTATTATTTTCTATCGATTGCGCGTTGGCGTCCGGGTTGTCCGGATCATCGACGAGGCTTTCCACGTGCTTGCTGTATTCATTGCGCATCAGCTTGCCGCCCACGCTCACCAGCGCGTCGCCGCCCGCCAGCTTGAAGCTGCTGGTGTTGTTGATGTCAAAGGCATCGGCGCGGTTGGCCGTGCTGGTGTTGACAAAATTAATCAAGGCTTCCGGCATGTATTTCTGCTTGCCACGACTGCTGCTGGCGACCACATTGAGGTCGATCAATTCCGAAAACGGCGTGTAGTGATATTTCACATAGTAATCATCGCTCTGGATATCGCGGCGCGTGAACGTATTGCGGTAATCGCGCGCCGACAGTTCCAGCGCATGGAAGTCGCTCAATGTGAGGTCCAGCTTGAGCAGTTGCGACTTGGGCTTCTGCTTGTAAAAGCGGTTGTAGCCGAAGCCGAATTCCTCGCTGTCCGTGCCATTGCCGTTCTTGTAGTTGTTGCCGATCACGCTCGCGCTGGTGGCCGCCATGAAACCCACGCTGCCGCCATCGAAGGCGGGGTTTTTCATGCCGACGGCCAGCATGGCGCTGCGTCCCACGCCATTGGTGCCGGCGGACATCTTCGTGCGCGCGCCCACCTTTTCGCCCTTGAATACCACGTCATCGACGCCGATGGTGCGGAAATTGGCACTGCCGCCGAGCGCATTGACGCCATCGCCGCCGACCGCATTGCCGCGCGACACGTCCACGCCGATGATGAAGTTCGGATCGATCAGCGCGCCGAACTGGCTGCTGGGCACGCTCCCATGCGCCACTTCCGACGGTGCGCTGCCATAGTAATTTTGCGTCACGCCATCAATCATGGTGTTGACCCGGCCAAAGCCGGACAGGCCGCGGATATTCACGCTGACGGCCCCTTGCGCCGGATCGATCTGCGTAAACGTGCCCGGCATGCCGCGCAGGATCTGGTCGACGCTCTGCAAGCGCGTGTCCGACCCGCGCGCGCTGACGGCGCCCGCTTTTTCCAGCGCCTGCTGCTCCACTGGCACCGATTCACCCGACACATTCAGTGGAGAGAATTCCACCTTGCCCGCAGTACTATCCTGCGCCTCTTGCGCCCATCCCTGCTGCGCCAGCAACGCCATGCAGACGCCCACGGCGCGTGCCATTGTCTTGATATGCATACACCCTCGATTTGTTATGGTGAGATTTTTAATGAACAACAATCGGCATCCTCATGCCTTGTCCTGTCCTGGTTCCAGCCTGAACGAGACGGGCAAGGTGACCGTCACCGTGCCCTGGTGTAAGACGTTGTCGGGCGGCGCCGGCAACGGTTGCGCGCGCTGCAGCACTTGCAGCGCTTCGCGGTCGAGCAGCACCGTGCCCGATGACGTGATCAATTCGCTGGCCAGCAATTTGCCGTCGCGGTCCACCTGGAAACGCACCCAGGCGGCGCCGGCCCGCTTGCGCTGGCGCGCATCACCCGGATAGCGCTTGAACTGGGCCAGGTGGCTGAGCACGCGGCTTTGCCAGCTGGCCGGCGCCGCGCTGGCGGGCGGCGTATCGCTGTTGAAGGGCGCTGCCTGCGGACCGCGCACGGCGGCCGGTGCCGGTGTGGCGCTGCTGCTGGCCTGCGCGGGCATGGACGCTTCCTTGGCGGCATCCTTGCCCGGTTCCGTCGAGGGGCTGGCGGCCGCCTTTTCCTCTTTTTCCGCCGCGACGATCTCCGGCGCGGCGGCGCGCGCCAGTACCGGCAGCGCTTCCTGCCGGATGGCGCTCTTTGGCGGCCGGGCGGCGCTGGAGGCGGCCGACTGGCGCGCGCCCACGGCATGCGCGACCTGTGTTTCCGGCGACATGGCTTGCGCGGCAAACACCAGCATCACGCTGGCGGCCGGATTGGCCGGCGCCACGGCGACAGGCTGCCAGCTGGCCCACAGCAGCAGCGCCAGGGAAGCCAGCAGCACCAGCGACGTGGCGATGCCCCAGCTCAATATCGGACGCGGATTCACCCGCCCCCCTCCCGGCCCACCAGGCCCACTTTCAGGTAGCCGGCCTGGCGCAAGGCATCCATCACGCCCAACACGTCTTCATACCCGGCTTGCTTGTCGGCCTGGAAAAACAGCGTGCGCTGGCGGTCGCCGCCCGTCTGCGCATCGAGCAAACTGCCCAGCTGCTCGCGCGCCACGGGCGATTCCCCCAGGTACAGGCTGTGGTCGGCTTTCAGGGAAACGAACAATGGTTTCTCGGGACGCGGTTCGGGCTGGGCCGTAGCGGCCGGCAAGTCGATTTTCAAGTCGACGGTGGCCAGCGGCGAGACCACCATGAAAATGATCAACAGCACCAGCATCACGTCGATGAAGGGCGTGACATTGATCTCGCAGAGCTCCGGCATGTCGGCCGTATCGTCGTCCGGCGCAGGAAACAGGGGAGCCATGGTTCAGGCCTGCTTGCGCGTGTCGAGGTCACGGCTGAGCATCAGCAGCACTTGCGCCGACGCGGCGCGCAGCTGCGCCTTGTACTGGTTGATGCCACGGCTCAAGACGTTATAGATGACGACGGCGGGAATCGCCGCCACCAGGCCCAGGGCCGTTGCCAGCAAGGCTTCCGCGATGCCCGGTGCCACGGTGGCCAAATTCGTGCTCTGGCTGACGGCGATGCCGATAAAACTGTTCATGATGCCCCACACGGTGCCGAACAGGCCGACAAACGGCGCCACTGCGCCGATGCTGGCAAGCAGGCCTATGCCTTGCGTCATGGCGCGCACCTGCTGCGCGGTGAACTGTTCCTGGCGAAAACCGGCCCGTTCTTTCAACGCCGCCGCCGTCGCATAGGCGTGCGACAAGCTCAGTTCCTGCTGCACATCATCGAGCAACCGTTGCGCCAGCAAAGACGCCCCGCTCTTTACTGCCGCATCCGGCAAGGACGTGGCAGTCTTCAGTAAGGCAACGGCTTGCGCCGCCGCACGCCGGGCTTGCAGCAAACTGGCGCCCTTCACCAGCAAGACCACCCAGGTGGCCAGCGCAGCGATCAATAAACCGATGAGCACGCTTTTGACGACCTGGTCGGCGGCGAAAAACATGCCCAGCGGCGACATGTCGTGCGGCAGCGCGGACGCTTGCGCCGTGGCATGGAAGAGGGAAAGAACGATGCCGCAGGTGGCGGCCTTGATATACAACAAAGGGAGTCGCATGGAAGCTTCAACAGGTAACAGGCATGGCTGCGCCAACGGCGCGCACGCGCATGCAAAAAATCGGACGGACTACCTGGCTGCTATGGATGAGCTTGCTGGGGGAGAGTGCCGGGCAGAACACCCGGCGGCAATACAAGGAATTATTTGGCGCTGGCGATGGCGGGTGCCGCAACCGGCGTGAACCAGACGAAGTCCGCCTGCGGCGCCAGTACCGTGGCGCCGCGCTGCGCCAGCACCAGTACCAGCGGCGCCGGGCCGCCCGTCAAATCCTGCACGTGCAGCGGCACGCCCAGGTCCTTTTGCGCATGGTAGGCGCCGGCGATCAGCACGGCTGGCGCGGGCGCGGCCAGCAGGCGCTCGGCCATGCGGCGGTCGCGCTGCTGCTGCACCGACAGCATGGCGGCCAGGCGCGGCGCGTCGATCTGGTTGTCATGCATGACGCGGATGATGTCTTTCAGTTTGTCATGCACCTTGCCATCGTTGGCCAGGTTGGAATGGGTGCCCTGCACGGATGGCTTGTCGGCAAACATTTGCTTGATTTCGCTGCGGTCCAGGTTGGCCGACCAGACAGGGTATGGCGCGCGCATCGCGGTCATTACCAGGTCGCCATATTGCACCCACTTCCAGCTGGGTTGCCAGGCCAGCAGCTCGGCCACGTGTTCGGGGCGCACGACGGGATCCGTCTGCAGCCACGGCTTGACCTTGTCCACCTTGGCTTGCTGGTCCTGATTCAGCATTTCCAGCAGCACGCTGCCTTGCGGACGCTGGCCCTGCAATTGCTGCAGCAGCCATTGCTCGATCTGGTGATGGCTGAGCTGGTCATGCTGTTCGCCGATGATCACGCGCGGGGCGGCAGCCAGCTGGGCCAGCAATTGCTCGGCGCTCAGGCGCTGGCCGCTGCGCAGGTCGACGATCTCGCCCAACTGGCGCACATCTTGCGCAGAAGCGGACGCGGTCATCGCAGCGACCGCCGTGCCGGTGGCGGGTGCGACGCTGCCGCAGGCGCTCAGCGCCAGCACGCAGGCGGGCAGGACGGCACCGAGGGACAGGGAGAATTTCATGGGCAGGGCCTTTCGGGTAAAGCGCACATTGCAAATAGGGACAGGCGGGCATTTTAATGGAAATGATTCTCATTTACAACCAGTACACGACACACCATGCAGATTTTTTTACAACTGGCAAGAAATCAATATGCTGCTTCGGTGAAATTCCCGGGCGCGGAGTAGAATAAAAAAAACGGAGGACTCGCGTGAATCAAACTGACCAGTTGGCGGTACTGAAAAAACCGCTGCCCGCATCCCTTGCTGCCGTACTTTCCCTGATCTTTGCCGACCGCTTTTCCATGACGCAAGCCATGCGCGAACACCATGGCCGCGACGAGTCGAGCTATCCCCCCATGTTACCGGACGCCGTCATCTTCGCCCATTCCACCGAGGAAGTAGCGGCCGCCGTGAAGCTGTGCAGCGCACACGACGTGCCCATCATCGCCTATGGCAGCGGCACTTCGCTCGAAGGCCACGTGCTGGCCCTGCATGGTGGCGTCACGATTGATCTGTCGCAAATGAACGCCATGGTAGCCGTGCATGCTGAAGACTTGACGGCCACCGTGCAGGCTGGCGTGACGCGCAAGCAACTCAATGAAGAAATCCGCGACACGGGCCTGTTCTTCCCCATCGACCCTGGCGCCAATGCATCGCTGGGCGGCATGGCGGCCACGCGCGCCTCGGGCACGAATGCCGTGCGCTACGGCACCATGCGTGAAAACGTGCTGGCCCTGACGGTGGTGACGGCCGATGGCCGCATCATCAAGACGGGCACGCGGGCGAAAAAATCCTCGGCCGGCTACGACCTGACGCGCTTGTTTGTCGGCAGCGAGGGGACCTTAGGCATCATCACGGAAGTGACGGTCAAACTGTATCCCCTGCCCGAAGCGATCTCGGCCGCCGTCTGTTCGTTCCCCGGCACGGGCGAAGCCGTCAACGCCGTGATCCAGACCATCCAGATGGGCGTGCCCGTGGCGCGAGTCGAGTTTCTCGATGAAAACGGCGTCAAAGCCATCAACGCCTACGACAAGATGGCGCTGCCGGAAAAACCTTTGTTGCTATTTGAATTCCACGGTACGCCGGCCAGCGTGGCTGAGCAGGCGCAGCTGGTGCAAGCCATCACGGCAGAACACGGCGCCAGCGATTTCGAATGGGCCAGCCGCCCCGAAGAGCGCTCGCGCCTGTGGGCAGCGCGCCACAACGCGTATTTCGCCCTGCTGCAGATGCGCCCCGGCAGCCGCGCCATTTCCACCGATTGCTGCGTGCCCATTTCCCGCCTGGCCGAATGCATCCTCGCCACCAAGGCCGATTGCGAGGCGCAGGGCCTGGTCTACGCCATCATCGGCCACGTGGGCGACGGCAATTTCCATGTGCAGATGCTGGTCGACCCCGATGATCCGGCCGACATCGCCCGCGCGGAAAAGGTCAACAGCGACATGGTCACGCGCGCCATCGGCATGGACGGCACCTGTACGGGCGAGCACGGCGTGGGCATGCACAAGATGAATTTCCTCGTGGAAGAACATGGCGAAGGCGCCATCGACACCATGCGCGCCTTGAAACACGCGCTCGATCCGAAGAACCTCATGAATCCGGGCAAGATCGTGCGCTGGTAAATAAGCGCCATAAGCCTGCAAGCAAAAACTGGGGTCAGACCCGCCGGGTCTGACCCCGGTCCTTGCCGTTGGGTTATTTTTACAGCGCCATGCGCATCGGCACGAAAGCGATGCCATCCATTTCCACCTTCGGCCCCGTAGCGACAAAACCCAGGCGTTCATACAGTGGCAATGCATACAAGGAGGCGTTCACCGTGAAGCCCGTCGTGTTGCCCCTGGCCAGCGACGCATCGCGGGCAGCCTGCCACAAACGGCGCGCCATGCCGCGCCGGTGCAGGGCGCGCGGCACGAACATGTGGAACAGATGCGTGTTGTCGCGCATGGCCACCACGCCGGCCAGTTCGCCGCCGATATGCGCCAGCTGATACGCGTAGCGCGACTGCGACAGATAGCCTTCGATGGCCGGCTGGCGGCAATGTTCGATAAACTTTTCCGCCCCCGCGCCATCGGGGTGCAGGGTCAAAAAGGGCATCAGGTCTTCGATCAGGGCGACGATGGCGGGCGCGTCGGCGACCAGGGCGGGACGCAGTGTCGGTTCGGGCAAGGTTGTCATATTCAAATAATGCCATGCCCTCCTCCCCGCCGGCAACTCTCAACAGAAATCCCGGCTGCTGGTCTGCAAGCGTCCCAGCAAATGCGACATGTCGACCAGGCGCTTGGCCACCAGGTTGCATACCTGCCCCTCGCGCTGCCATACGCCATACACACCCAGCAGGGGTGCGCTCAGCACTTCGCGCCGCTGGCTTTCCACCAGGTCGGGCCAGACGATGACGTTGACGGTGCCCGTTTCGTCTTCCAGGGTCATGAAGATGACGCCCTTGGCCGTGCCCGGACGCTGGCGCACGGTGACGATGCCGCAGGCGCGCGCCAGTTGGCCATCCGTGTAGCTGGCAAGCGTGGCGGCGGGCAGAAAACGTTGTTCCAGCAATTGCTTGCGCAACAGCGCCAGCGGGTGGCGGCCCAGGGTCAGGCCTTGCGCGCGGTAATCGCTGACGATGCTTTCGCCTTCCGTCGGCGCGGCCAGCACGGGCAAGTCTTCCTCTTGCGTGGTGATGCGCAACAAATCCCTGTCGGGCACGGCGCCGGCCGCCTGCCACAGCGCCTCGCGCCGGTGGCCAGCCAGCGCGTGCAGGGCGTTGCCGGCGGCCAGCACCTGCAAGTCATGACGATCCAGGCCGCCACGCCGCGCCAGGTCGGCCACGTCGACAAAGGCGGCGATGGCGCGCGCATCCTCGATGCGCTGGGCCGCCTCGGCGCGCATGCCAAACAGGCTGTTCAAGCCCAGGCGCACGGCCGGCCCGTCGCCCTGCCCTTCTTCCAATGTCGCTTCCCAAGCGCTGACGGCAACGTCGACGGGCAGCACTTGCACGCCATGCCGGCGACCATCCTGCACCAGTTGCGAGGGACTGTAAAAGCCCATGGGCTGGCTGTTGAGCAAGGCGCACAGGAAGGCGGCCGGTTCATGGCATTTCAGCCAGGAACTGGCGTACGTCAGCAGGGCGAAACTGGCCGCGTGCGACTCGGGAAAGCCGTATTCGCCAAAGCCCTCGATCTGGCTGAAGATAGCCTCGGCAAACTCCTTGTCATAACCATTGTCGACCATGGCATCGACGATGCGGTCATGGTAATTGTTCATGCCGCCCTTGCGTTTCCAGGCCGCCATGGCGCGCCGCAACTGGTCCGCTTCGCCGGGCGTAAAATCGGCCGCGATGATGGCCACCTGCATTACCTGCTCCTGGAAGATCGGGATGCCCAGGGTGCGTCCCAGTGCCTTTTCCAGGCCCTTCGGATACTCGACCGGCTCCTTCTGCTGGCGCCGCTGCAGATACGGATGCACCATGCCGCCCTGGATGGGGCCAGGACGCACCAGCGCCACCTCGATGACGAGGTCGTAGAATTGGCGGGGGCGCAGACGCGGCAGCATGCTCATCTGCGCGCGCGACTCGATCTGGAACACGCCGATGGTGTCCGCCTGGCACATCATGTCGTAGGTGGCCGGGTCTTCGGCGGGAATATCCTGCAGGCGGAATTGCTCGCCGCGCCGCGCACTCACCAGTTCGAGGGCGCGGCGCAGGGCCGACAGCATCCCCAGCGCCAGTACGTCGACCTTCATCAAGCCAAGCTCCTCCAGGTCGTTCTTGTCCCACTCGATGACGCTGCGCTCGGCCATGCTGGCGTTTTCAATCGGCACCAGGCGCGACAATTTTCCTTGCGCGATGACAAAGCCGCCCGGATGCTGCGACAAATGGCGGGGAAAGCCCAGCAACTGCTGCGCCAGGCCGGCCCACTGCTGCGACAATGCCGCTTCCGGGTCGAGCCCGCATTCGGCCAGGCGGCTCAATAAATCGCGCTTGCCATCGAACCAGCGATGCGCCTTGGCCACTTTTTCCACGATGGCCAGGTCGATCCCCAGCGCCCGGCCGCTGTCGCGCAAGGCGCTCTTCGGCCGGTAGCTGATCACCACGGCCGCCAGCGCGGCCCGTTCACGGCCATATTTCCCGTAGATATATTGAATCACTTCTTCGCGCCGCTGGTGCTCGAAATCGACGTCGATGTCGGGCGGCTCGTTGCGCTCGCGCGACATGAAGCGCTCGACCAGGCAATTGCCGCGCGCCGGATCCACTTCCGTGATGTGCAGGCAATAGCAGACGGCCGAATTGGCGGCCGAGCCCCGGCCCTGGCACAGGATGTTTTGCGAACGGGCAAAGCGCACGATGTCGTAGACGGTCAAAAAATACGGCTCGTAGGAAAGGTCGGCGATCAGTTCCAGCTCATGCTCGATCTGCTGTTGCACGTTGGCCGGAATACCCAGTGGAAAGCGCACGCGCGCGCCCGCATACGTTTCTTCGCGCAGATAGCTGGCCGGCGTGTGACCGTGCGGGACCAGCTCGTCGGGATAGTCATAGCGCAAGCTGTCGAGGGAAAATTTGCACCGGCCCGCGATGCGCACGGTTTCCGCCAGCGCTTGCGGCGAATACACATTGGCCAGGCGCAAGCGCGCGCGCAGATGCTGCTCCGCGTTTTGCGCCAGCGCATAGCCGCACTCATCCACCGGCTTGCCCACGCGTATCGCGCACAGGGTATCGAGCAGAGGCTTGCGCGAACGCACGTGCATGCACACATGGCCGACGGCCACCACGGGCAAGCCCAGCGCCTGCGCGGCGTCCTGCACGGCGCTGCGGTGGGCGTCATCCTGCGCCCGCTGCAGCAGGTTCAGGCCGATCCAGCTGCGCTCGCTGCCAAAGGTGGACACCATCCACGCGCCCTGCGCGCGCAGCGTCTCGGGCCGGGCCGGATAGCCGGGCAGCAAGATCATCAGACAACCGGGTAAGCCCTGCAAATGGGCAAACTGCGCCGCAGGCGCGGCGAAATCGTCGGGCGTCAGCAAATAGCTGCCCTTGGCCGCCCGCGTGCGCGCCATGGTGATCAGTTCCGACAAGTTGCCGTAACCGTCGCGGTCCTGCACCAGCGCCAGCAGGGACAGCGCCGCGCTGCCATCGGCTGGCGTCAAATGAAAATGCGCGCCGATGATCAGGGGGAAATCGGCCCGCTTGGCCACCGCATGGGCGCGCACGACGCCGGCCAGCGAGCACTCGTCGGCAATGGCCAGCCCCTTGTAGCCGAGCTGGACTGCGCGCGCCACCAGCTCTTCCGCATGCGAAGCCCCCTGCAGGAAGCTGAAATTGCTCAGGCAGTACAACTCAGCATACTCGGGTAAGACTGCGCCCAACATGATCCACCTCAATACTGTATATAAACACAGTATATTATACGCATCTGAAATCGGGCTTATCGTTTATGCTGGTGTTTTACCTTATGCCTCGACCGCCATGATCGTCCACTTATTAAAATGTTTCGGCGCCGCACCCGGTGGCGGCAATGCGGCGCTGGTCGTGGAAAACGACCACGGCAGCGAAACGGCGCGCCAGACCTTCGCCCGCGAACGGCAAGTGAGCGCCTGCGTCTTCATCGACAGGCAAGCGGACGGCGGCATCGTGCTCGACTATTTTTATCCACACACGCGTAGCCCCCTGTGCCTGCATGCCACCCTGGCGGCCGCGCATGTGCTGTTGACGGCGCCTGGCGCCCCGGCAACGCTGACGGTGACCACCGCGATGCGCGGGCAAGCCTTGCAACTGGTGCGCAGCGCAGCCGGTCTATTCATCGGCCTGGCGCCACAGCCGGCGCCTGCCGTCTTGGTGGAAAAGTATATTCCGTCGGAATTGATGGGCCAGCACATGCACCTGGCCTCGCCGCCCGTGATCGCCTCGGTCGGCAGCCCGAAGCTGCTGCTGGAAGTGGCCGACCGCACCATTCTGCGCGCGTTGCGGCCGAACCTGGAACTGATTGCCGACTGGAGCGCTTTACATAAAGTCAACGGCTGCTATGCGTATTGCCGCACGGGCGAGAGCGAATACGAGGGGCGCAACTTCAACCACCTCGACCCGGCACTGGAAGACAGCGCCACGGGCGTGGCGGCGGGCGCGCTGGCAGCGCATGTACAACAGTCACTGTGTCTGCATCAGGGCCACGTGACGCAGCAGCCCTGTTTGATCGACGTGCATTACAGCCCCGGTGAAATCCTGGTAGGCGGCATGGTGCAAGCGAGCACCTGAACGGGGCATCACGCACCAGCGCAAGGCAAGCCAGTGATGAACAAAAAGATAGTCAACCAGGAAACAACAGTTACAGTCGATTTGTAATCACAAAATAAATTATCGCTGGTGGAGGATGAAATGATGGCACTAGAATCAAGTCACGAATATTGCTCATCAGCCACTTGGAGATACTGCGTGCCGACCCTCACCACCTTGCGTAAAGCCATCCTCATCAGCCTGTACGGCAGCGCCGCCATGGCCGCCTTCAGTCCCGCCGCCATGGCCCAGACCACGGAAACTGGCGCCACGGACGGCCCCGTGCAAACGGTCAGCGTGGTCGGCTCGCGCAGGGTCGCCAGTTCCGCCACCGATACCATGGTGCCAGTCGATATCATTCCGATTTCCAGGGTCGCCGAGCAAGGCGGTCAGTTTGACCTGGCGCAATCGCTGCAATACATCTCGCCCTCGTTCAACTCGACGCGCCAGACGGGCGCCGACGGGGCCGACCTGGTCGATTCGGCCGCCCTGCGCGGCCTCGGCTCCGACCAGACGCTGGTGCTGGTGAACGGCAAGCGGCGCCACACGACGGCCCTGGTCAACCTGTTCGGCGCGCGCAACCGCGGCAACACGGGCACGGACATGAATGCGATTCCTTTGTTGGCGATCAAGAACGTGCAAGTGCTGCGCGATGGCGCCGCCGCCCAGTACGGCTCGGATGCCATTGCCGGCGTGATCGACATCGAACTGAAGAAAAGCCTGGGTTGCGAAGCGGTGGCCGGCTACAGCCAGTATTCGGCAGGCGATGGCAAGAATTACATGACGTCCGCGTATTGCGGCATCGCGCTGGGCGACAAGGGCGTCATCGCCATCACGGGCGAATACCTGGACCGGGGCCGCTCGAACCGGGCCGACGCGGACAGCATGCGCATCATCGGTGACACCAAGTCCAAGAACAAGACCCTGTACCTGAATGGCGACTACGCCACCAGCGGCACGGGCAAGCTGTACTTCACGGCCGGCGCGCAGACGCGCGATGCGTCGAGCGCCGCGTTTGGCCGCGGCGGCATCGGCAGCGAAGACATCCCTGCGCGCAATTCGGCCGCCATGTACCCGGACGGTTTCGTACCATTTATTAACGGCAAGATCGACGACCAGTACGCCACCGTCGGCCACCGCAGCCAGATCGGCGAATGGCATGCTGACTTTTCGCAAACCTATGGCTACAACAAGATGCGCTATGACATCAGCCATACCTTGAACGCGTCGATCGCCAATCTCGACTTGATGAACGGCGGCAAGGGCGTCAGCGCCAGCAGCTATGACGCGGGCGGCTTCTCGTTTCAGCAACTGACCAGCAACGCCGATTTCAGCCGCTATTACGACACGGTGATGCGTGGCATGAACGTGGCCTTCGGCGCCGAATACCGCAGCGAGGAATACAAGATCATGGCCGGCGAACCGGGCTCCTACAGCGACGTCGACGGCGTGGGCGTGGGTGGCAATGGCCGCAGCCAGGGCTTTCCCGGCTTCCAGCCCGGCGACGTGACCAAGGCCAAACGCCACAGTATCGCCGCGTATGGCGACGTGGAATTGGACTGGACGGAACGCCTGAAAACCCAGGCGGCTTTGCGCTATGAAAAATTCAGCGACTTCGGCTCCACCGTGACGGGCAAGCTGGCCGCCAGCTACAAGGTGGCGCCCAACGTGCTGCTGCGCGGTTCGGCCAGCACGGGCTTCCGCGCGCCGTCGCTGCAGCAAGTGTATTTCTCGTCCACCTTCACCGACTTCGTCGGCCTCGTCGCCACCGACGTGGTACTGGCGCCGAATGGCGGCGCCGTCGCCAATGCGGCCGGCATCCCGAAGTTGAAAGAGGAAAAGTCCACCAGCTTTACGTTCGGTACCACCTGGACGCCGACGCAGGCCATTTCCATCACGGCCGACCTGTATGACATCAAGATCAAGGACCGCATCGTCCTGTCGGGCCGTTTCAATGCCGGCAATTACCCGGACCTGGCGGCACGTCTGTCCCTCCTGGGCGTGACGGAAGCGCAATTTTTCGTCAATTCCGTCGACACGCGTACGCGCGGCCTGGACTTGACGGCGTCGCACAAGGGCGAACTGGCCGGCAACCGCCTGAACACCTTCCTGGCCTTGAACCTGAGCAAGACGGAAGTGACGAAAGTCAAGACGCCCGCCTCGCTGACGGGCTTCGAAGATGTCTTGCTGTCCGAGCGCGAGCGCCTGTTCATCGAACAGGGCGGCCCCCGTTCGAAAGCCACCCTGGGGTTCGACTACATCACGGGCAAGCTGGAATCGGACTTGCGCATCATTTATTTCGGCCCGCAAACCCTGGGCACCTACAGCGGCACGGCCAAGGGCGTGCCCAACGCTCATTACGCGGCCAAGACCTCTGCCGACCTGAGCTTTACTTATAGCATCAACAAAAACACCAAGCTCACTTTCGGTGGCAACAACATCTTCAACGTCAAGCCCACCACGCAGAACGCGGGCGAGACGGACAACGGCTTCAAGTACGACAGCGTGCAGTTCGGCCTGAACGGCGCGTCCTACTTTGGCCGCTTGTGGGTGAAATTCTGATCTGAACTGACTCTTCGCATAAAAACAGCGGCTGCGCCAGCATGGGCAGCCGCTGTTTTTTATGTCGGCATCACCATTCAGTGCTCATCGCCCGGCTGCCGCATTCGTCACAGGCTTTCACTGCTCGTACACTCCCATGCTCCAGTACCGGCTGCCTTGCCTGCTGCGGGCAAGCCAACCCAATGCCTGCAGCTCTTTGCCGATCAGGCGATTCATGATGCCATGTCCGACCAGTAGCACCGGCCCCTTGGCGGCCAGCGCAACAAGCCGCTCGGCGGCAATCCTCGCGCGCCGCCGGCTTAGCGTCAGCGAATCGGCTCCGCGCGCATAACCGAATAACCAGAGCAGGCGAAAAATCGCTGCCCAGGCTGCAGGCGGCAGCCAAGGTGCTCTCCAGAGCGCAAAAGGCAGCCCGGCCTCGGTGAAAATCGCCTCTTGCATGAACGGCAAGTCACCCAGTGCCCTGGCCGACGAGGATGCCCTCGGTGCGGTGCTGGCCACGATAGTTGACGCCGATAGCGCTGCCATGGCGCACTCTGCAGGTATGCCATTGTCTTTGATGAGCGATTGGTTGTAGAGATCAATCCACGCTCCCATTTGCATGGGCGCTATCCAGCCCCCCTTGGCGAGGCTAGGCTCGCCGTGACGCATCAGTGTTATTCGCATGTAGTCAGATCGCCTCGCACATTTATCAGTCTGTTTCATTGCCCCAGCGGCTCCCAGCCAGCACGGCCGCCGTGAACAACCTTTGCCCTGCGGCGGAAAGCACGGATAATAGCGGCTAACTCATAAGCACAGTATTGGATTACCTCATGGAAATTAAAGTCAACTTTCTCGACAAGCTGCGTCTCGAAGCCAAGTTCGACGATTTTACCGTCGTCGCCGACCAGCCCATCCGCTACAAGGGCGATGGCTCGGCACCGGGCCCGTTCGATTACTTTTTGGCATCATCGGCACTGTGCGCGGCGTATTTCGTGAAGTTGTATTGCGATACGCGCAATATTTCCACTGAGAATATCCGCCTGTCGCAAAACAATATCGTCGATCCGGAAAACCGTTACCAGCAAATTTTCAAGATCCAGGTCGAGTTGCCGGCCGATATCTCGGCCAAGGACCGCCAGGGCATCCTGCGCTCGATCGACCGTTGCACGGTGAAAAAAGTAGTGCAAGCGGGGCCAGAATTCGTCATCGAAGAGGTGGAGAACCTCGATGCCGATGCCCAGGGCTTGCTGATATTGAATCCCGATGCCGAGGCTAGCACCTATATTCTGGGCAAGGACCTGCCGCTGGAACAGACCATCGCCAATATGTCTGGCCTCCTGGCGGGCCTGGGCATCAAGATTGAAATCGCCTCGTGGCGCAATATCATTCCCAACGTGTGGTCGCTGCATATCCGCGATGCGCATTCGCCCATGTGCTTTACCAACGGCAAGGGCGCGACCAAGGAAAGCGCGCTGGCGTCGGCCCTGGGCGAGTATATCGAACGGCTCAGCAACAACCATTTCTACGCCGGATCGTTCTGGGGCGAGGATATTGCCAACGCGGACTTTGTCCATTACCCGAACGAGCGCTGGTTCAAGCCGGGCCGCAAGGATGCGCTGCCGAAGGAGATTCTCGATGCCTACTGCCGCGACATCTACGATGCCGATGGCGAGCTGCGCGCCTCGCACCTGGTCGACACCAACTCCGGCAATGCCGAGCGCGGCATCTGCTCGCTGCCGTATGTGCGCCAGTCCGATGGCGAGGTCGTATATTTCCCATCGAACCTGATTGAAAACCTGTACGTCAGCAATGGCATGAGTGCCGGCAATACCTTGGTGGAAGCGCAGGTGCAATGTCTGTCGGAAATTTTTGAGCGGGCCGTCAAGCGCGAAATCCTCGAAGGCGAAATCGCCCTGCCCGACGTGCCGCAGGAAGTGCTGGCGAAATACCCTGGCATCCTGGCCGGCATACAGGGGCTGGAAGAGCAAGGCTTTCCCGTATTGGTCAAAGATGCGTCGCTGGGCGGCGTGTACCCGGTGATGTGCGTCACCCTGATGAACCCGCGCACGGGCGGCGTGTTTGCCTCGTTCGGCGCGCACCCGAGCCTGGAAGTGGCGCTCGAGCGCAGCCTGACGGAATTGCTGCAAGGGCGCAGTTTTGAAGGTTTGAACGACTTGCCGCAACCGACATTCGCCAGCGAAGCCGTCACCGAGCCGAATAACTTCGTCGAACACTTCATCGATTCGAGCGGCATCGTCTCGTGGCGCTTCTTCAGCGCCAAAGCCGATTTCGATTTTGTCGAGTGGGATTTTTCCGGCCACGGCGAAAACTCGAATGCCGAAGAAGCGGCGACCCTGTTCGGCATCCTCGCCGACATGGGCAAGGAAGTGTACACGGCCGAATATGACCAGCTGGGCGCCACCGCCTGCCGTATCCTCGTGCCCGGTTATTCGGAGGTGTACCCGGTCGAGGATTTGATCTGGGACAACACCAACAAGGCGTTGCTGTTCCGCGCCGACATCCTGAACTTGCATGGCCTGGACGATGCCAGCCTGGAAGACTTGCTCGAGCGCCTGGAAAACAGCGAGCTCGACGAGTACGGCGACATCGCCACCCTGATCGGCATCGAGTTTGACGAAAATACGGTGTGGGGCCAGCTGACGACGCTGGAACTGAAGCTGCTGATTCATCTCGCCTTGCAGCAATTCGAGGAAGCGAAGGAGCTGGTGGAAACCTTCCTGCAGTACAACGACAACACGCTCGAACGCAAGCTGTTCTATCAAGCCTTGAACGTGGTGCTGGAAGTGGAACTCGATGACGCGCTGGAACTGGACGATTACGTGGTCAATTTCCGCCGCATGTTTGGCGACGCCCGCATGGACGCGGTGCTGGGCTCGGTAGACGGCAGCGTGCGCTTCTTCGGCCTGACGCCGACCAGCATGCAACTGGAAGGCCTCGACCGGCACCAGCGCCTGATCGACAGCTTCAAGAAACTGCACGCGGCGCGCGCCAAGGCGGCTGCCGCCTGACTTGGGAGCGCTACCATGGCCACACTGGAATTCTGGTTCGATTTCGGCAGCAACTACAGCTACCTGAGCGCCATGCGCATCGAAGCGCTGGCGCGTGAAAAGAAGGTGCAGGTCATCTGGAAACCCTTCCTGCTGGGCGTCGTCTTCAAGGCACTGGGCTGGGAGACATCGCCCTTCATCTTGCAAAAACTCAAGGGCGATTACACGTGGCGCGATATGGCGCGCCAGTGCGAAAAGTACGCATTGCCGTGGCAGCAACCGAGTTCCTTCCCCCGCACGGCCCTGCTGCCCATGCGCGTGGCGCTGGTCGGCGCGGACCAGGGCTGGATCGCGCCGTTTGCGCGCCGCATGATGACGCTGAATTTTGCCACAGACCGCGATATCGACAACATCGAGGCCGTCAGCGAGGTGTTGGAGGAACTGGGCCTCGATGCACGCGCCATCCTGGCGCTGGCTTTGACACCGGACAACAAGCTGCGTCTGCGCCGCCAGACGGAACAGGCGCAAGCGCTGCACCTGTTCGGCGCGCCCAGCTTCATCAGTGACGGCGAACTATTCTGGGGCAACGACCGGCTGGACGATGCGCTGGCGCATGCGGCCGCCAGCGCCTGACGACCATCAGCCGGCCAGCGCCGCAATCTCTTTCCGCATGTTTTCAATCGCCCGCTCGTTGTACTGGTCGGCAAAGTACGCATCGCCAAACAGCTGGCCGGCCTGCGCCTTGGCGCACAGGTGCTGCAGCGCCAGTCCCCGCTGCTGCTTGAAGCGCACGGGGTCCACATGCGCGTATTCGCGGCCGATGGCTTGCGTGTAGGCGTGATATACCTCTTCATCTTGCCCCAGGATGGCCAGGTCGGCGCTGAGCATGGCATCCTTCAGCGCGTGGCTGATGCCCGGCCCCTGGAAATGGTCGGTGACGCGTATCAATTGCGCCACATCGCCGTTGTCCCCGGCATCGAGGCCGCTGGACAGCCACAGCTGGGCGCTCGCTTCTTCGCTGGAATACAGGGCATCTTCGTCGTGGCTATAGACGGCGTCATGGAACCAGAAGGCTTTCTTGACCAGCGCGCTGTCACACCCGGGCGCAAAGGTATTGTCGGCCCACACGCGGATTTCCGACAGGCCGTGCACCAGGTGGTCGAGGTTGTGATAGTGGCGGTCCGTGCCGCCATATGCCTGCGGCCCCGTCAGGTGCGCGAACCAGTGATCCGCCAGCGCGATGTCGGCTTGCGTGGCGGTAGTGTAATTCCACAGCGCTTCCCACTCCTTGCGCAGGCAGTCGAGGATCCACGCCTGATACGCCGGGCCGGGGACGAATTTCTTCATGGTCCAGTTCCAGCCGACGGGCCCTTCCAGCGCCTTGACGAAGCTCGAGCTGACGGACCCGAGGTCGCGCGGCGGCATGACGAAAATCGTCTTGGCGCCCTGTAGCACGTCCACATTGGTTTGCTGGATCAGGTTTTCATAGTCAAAATCGGCCGTCGTGCGGATGCCGCGGATCAGGTAGTCGCAGCCATGCTTTTTCGCCGCACGCGCCGTGTAGTCGCCCTTGACGATGACCACCTGCACATTGTCCCAGCCGCACTCGCGCGCGCTCTGCTCGATGATGCGCTTGCGGTCTTCGGCGGGAAATTGCGGTTTCTTGGCGGGGTTTTGCGACAGGAAGACGATCACCTCGTCGGCGAGCGAACGCGCTTCGCCGATCACCCACATATGGCCGTTGGTGATGGGGTCGAGGGTTCCTGAAAATCCGATTCTCTGCATGTGCGCTCCGTGGTCTGGTTCTGCTTGTTTCGCAGACAATATAGGGCCACGGCGCGCACGTCAATGCACCAGGTTAAAGATCCGCCTCATCCCGCCTCGATCTGGAGGGAAATCTGCCTCATTTTTTCGCCGCCTGGGGGAATTCCACGCGCACGCACAGGCCGCCCAGGCGCTCGGATTTATCCAGCACCAGGCGCGCGCCATGGCGTTCGGCGATGGCCTTGATGATGGCCAGCCCCAGGCCGCTGCCGTTGGCGTCCGTGCCGGGCACGCGGTAAAAACGGCTGAAGACGCGTTCGCGCTCCTCGGGCGCGATGCCGGGGCCGTTGTCTTCCACCGATAACGTCACGCCGACGGGGCTGGCGCGCAAGTCGATATCGACCGTGCCGCCCTGCGGCGTGTACTTGATGGCATTGTCGACCAGATTGCGCAGCATGATGTTGAGCGCATCGGCCTGACCCGCCACCTTGGCCGGGTCCATGTGGTGCAGGCCCAGGTCGATCTTGCGCGCTTGCGCGATGCCGGCCATGTCGCCCAGCGCGCGCTTGACGACATCGTTCAAGTCCACCGCCTGCAACTGGTCGCCGCTGGCGGCACTGGCCTCCTGACGCGCCAGCACCAGCAACTGCTCGACCAGGCGCGTGGCCCGCTCGATGCCGGCGCTGACGCGGGAAATCGCCAGGCTGCGTTTTTCTTCCGATTCGGCCCGTTCCAGGCTGAGTACCTGCAGCTTCAGGGCTGCCAGCGGCGTGCGCAATTCATGCGCGGCGTCGGCAACAAAATGCTGCTGCGCGTCGAACGCCGTCTTGACGCGCCCGAACAGCAGATTCAATTCATGTACAAGCGGGCGCACTTCGTCGGGCAAGCCCGCTTCCGAGACGGGCGACAGATCGTCCGCCTGGCGCGCCGCCACCTGCTTGCGCACGCGCGAAACGGGCGCCAGCGAACCGCTGACGACCCACCACACGACCAGCATCAATATCGGCGCCATCAGCGCGATGGGGCCCACCGTGCGCAGCGCCAGGCTACCGGCCATGCGCTTCCTGACGGCCATGTCCTGGGCAATCTGCACGGTCTGGGAACTGGTTTGCACGGAAAAGATGCGGTAGGTGGTGCCGTTGGCTTTCACATTCGAAAACCCCAGCACGGCGCGCTGTGGCAATTCCGCGCGCGTGATCGAGCGGAACACCTGCACGCCGTCCGGCGTCCACACCTGCACCACCATGTCGTTGTTGACGGGGTCGGCCGGCAAGGCTTGCGCGTGATTGGCCAGCGGCGCGCCGGAGCGCAGCGACAGGGCCATCTGCTGCATGTGATAGTCAAAAATCTGGTCGGCGTCGTACAGGGCGCTGCGGTAAGCGATCGAGGCCTGCGCAAGGGCCGCCATGATGATGGCCGCCAGCAAAAACCACAGCAGGCGGCCGCGCAGCGAGTGCGTCACCGTGACCTTCATCCTCATGCCTTGGGCACCATGTAACCGAGGCCGCGCACATTCTGGATCAAATCGCTGCCGAGCTTTTTGCGCAAGCCATGGATATACACTTCCACGGCATTGCTGTTGACTTCATCCTTCCAGCTGTACAGTTTTTCTTCCAGCTGCGCGCGCGACAGCACGATGCCGGGACGCGCGATCAGCGCTTCCAGCACGGCCCATTCGCGCGCCGACAGGTTGACCGGGTGGCCCTCGGCGATCACTTCGCGCGTCAACGGATTGATGGAAACGCCCTGGTGCTCGAAGATCGGCTCCGGCCGCCCCGAGGCGCGCCGCAGCAGGGCGCGGATGCGCGCCAGCAATTCATCGAGGTCATACGGCTTCAAGACGTAGTCGTCGGCGCCCGCGTCGAGGCCGGCGATGCGCTGCTCGACGGCGTCGCGCGCCGTGGCCACGAGCACCGGGGTATCGAGCTTGCGCAAACGCATCGAGCGCAGCACGTCGAGGCCATCCTTGCGCGGCAAGCCCAGGTCCAGCAGCACCAGGTCATAGGTCTGCGTCTGCAGGGCCGTGTCGGCCATGTCGCCATCCTTGACCCAGTCCACCGCGTAGTGCTCGGCGCGCAGCAAATCGAGCACCACCTCGCCGATCATCGTGTCGTCTTCTACCAGCAATAAGCGCATGGCTTGCCTCTCTATCTCGTTATTCTCGTTTTCAACCCAAACGCACGGGGATGAAGATCTTATCGGGGCCGCGCTGTATCAGCAAGGCCACCGACTTGGCGGATTTTTCCACCACGTCGCGCACCTGCTCGACCGTGTTGACGGGACGGCCATTGACCGACAAGAGCACGTCGCCCGGCTGCACTCCGGCATTCGCCGCCGCGCCGCCGGCGTCTTCCACCAGCAGGCCGGCACTGATGCCCGCTTCGCGTTTTTCATCCGATTGTAACGGACGCAGGGCCAGGCCCAGCTTTACTTTACCTGCCGCACTGTCGCTTTTCGCCACCTCGGCCACCTTGTCGGCCGCATTGCCCAGGGTCGCCGTCAGGCTGACGATCTTGCCGTCACGCCAGACATCCATGCTGATCTTGTCGCCTGGCAAGGACGTGCCCACCAGCGCGGGCAAGTCGGCCGAGCCGATGATGCGCTGGCCATTCACCTTGCGCACCACGTCGCCCGATTTCAGGCCCGCCTTGTCGGCCGGGCTGCCGCGCTCGACGTTGGCGACCAGCGCGCCTTCCGGCGTGGCCAGCTTGAACGAATCGGCAAAGCCCTGGTTAACTTCCTGCACCGTCACGCCCAGCTTGGCGTGGCTGGCCTTGCCCGTGGCGACGATCTGGTCCTTGATGCGGCCGGCCAGGTCAATGGGAATGGCGAACGACAAGCCCTGGAAGCCGCCCGTCTGGCTGTAGATCTGCGAATTGATGCCCACCACTTCGCCGCGCGTATTGAACAGGGGACCGCCCGAGTTGCCGGGGTTCACTGCCACGTCGGTCTGGATGAACGGCACATTGCTGTCATCGGGCAGGGAACGGCCCTTGGCGCTGACCACGCCGGCCGTTACCGTACTGTCGAAACCGTACGGCGAACCGATGGCCAGTACCCACTCGCCCACTTTCAGGTCGCTCGAATGGCCGAGCGGCACGATGGGCAGGTTGTTGGCGTCGATTTTCAATACGGCGATATCGGTCTTCGGATCCGTGCCCAGCACCTTGGCGCGAAATTCGCGGCGGTCGTTGAGCTTGACGGTCACTTCGCGCGCATCGCGCACTACGTGGGCATTCGTCATGATGATGCCGTCCGGGCTGACGATGAAGCCGGAACCGAGGCCGTGCGTGGGCACGTCGCGGCCACCGCGCTGCCCGCCTTGCGGCCCCTGAAAGCGGCGGAAGAATTCGAAGAAGGGGTCGTTGCCGAAATCGTCGTTGCCAGCCTGGGCCGAAGGATCGTACGCCACCTTGGTGCTGCCCGTGACGCTGATATTGACGACGGCCGGGCTGTTGCGCGAAGCGATCTGGCTAAAGTCGGGCAAGGCCACCAGCGGCGCGCTGGCTGCGGGTGCCACGGCAGCGACCACGGGGGCGGCGGCGGCCGCTGCGGCATTCGCGCCGGCATTGTTCTGATGCACCACCATGGCGCCACCGGCGCCCAGCACACCGATCGCGGCCAGCGCGGCTACGGTGCGTTTGATTTTCAGGGATGCGGTATTCGTTTGCTGTTCCATGAATTGCTCCTCATTCAATGAGATTTTGATGTATGCAATAGTGGGCCACGAGTCTTAGGCGGTGCTTAACATTTTTCCATTTGGAAACAGGCGTTGGCGCCTTTAAGCAGGGTTTAATCTTGCGTGCTGCGCACACCTCGCATGGCGGGCGATGAAGCGCCCGAACGGGCTCCAGACGTGACACTGGCCGGATCAACCGGCCAGTATTTTACTGCATGGGGAGGGGCCAGCCCCTCCCGGCTATGCCAGCGCGTGGCGCCGAAATCAGCTCAGCTCAGGCTGCCTGGCGCTGTTCCAGCGCATTCACGTTAGCGGCGGTGGCGATGGTGTCGCTGCCGGTGCCGATCTCGATCTTGCGCGGTTTCAGCGCTTCCGGCACTTCGCGCACCAGGTCGATGGTCAGCATGCCGTTTTCAAACGTGGCGCCCGTGACCTTCACATGGTTGGCCAGCTGGAAACGCTGTTCGAAATCGCGGGCAGCGATGCCGCGGTGCAAGAACGTGCGCTCGACGCCATCTTTCTGCTTGCGGCCCGTGACGTGCAGCGAGTCGCGTTCGGTGATGATGTCGATCTCTTCGCGCGAAAAGCCGGCCAATGCCATCACGATGCGGTACTTGTCTTCCGACACCAGTTCGATGTTGTACGGTGGATAGCTCGGTTGCGCATCGGCGCGCTGTTCGTTGAGCAGCTGTGCCAGGCGGTCAAAGCCAATGGCGGAACGGTACAGGGGAGCAAGGTCAAAAGTTCGCATGATAAATATCCTTTTCAAATGAAGCGATAAGAGGGGCGGACCTCACCGTGAGCATCCGCTTGCTACCCAATCTAAGGACGATCAAGCCGCCTTCAAGGCCTTGAAAAAGACGATTTTTGCCCCAGTGCCGAAAATATTTTTGCGGCTTGCCGCGCGGCGGGCTAGTCGCCGCTGCGCAAGGCGCAAGCCAGCGCCGTTCGGTTGCTCACGCCGAGCTTGTGGTAAATCATATGCAGCTGGTTGCGCACGGTGGCTGGCGACTTGTCGAGCGCGCGGGCGATGGATTTGTAGGGCGTGCCGCGCATGGCCATGGCCGCCACCAGCCGCTCGGCCGGCGTCAGGCGCTGCATGGCAACGTTGCCGGAGAGCATATTTTCATGCATGGGCTGGCTCCCCGCCCCTGCTGGCATCGCGCAAGGTCTTGCCGCGTTTTCTCATGATGGGACTATCCTTTTCGGCTTGGCGGACCAGCTGCAATGCGGCCCTTCATGCTCTTGTTCGCAGCTCGCCGCCATCTGGTTCAATCTTTTTGCAATGAAATTGCGCCACCCCCTGCGTCCACGCCTTTGCAGACCTCGCCCTTACCAATACTGCACTATTTCCCCGATGCTATAATTGCCACGACGCAATTGCCTGCCGCCCCATTCAACCCGCCCCTCGCCCGCGACCATGAGCGCATTACCTGTCAACCCTGCCGAACTGCTCGCTGCCATGGCAGCGGGCGACCAGCGCGCACTGGACGCCCTGTACCGCGCCTGGTCGCCGCGCGTGCGCGTGTTTGCGCGCCTGCAGCTATCGGGCTCGGGGCTCGATGTGCACGCGGTCGCCGACGAAGTCACGGTGGACGTGTTCCACGATATCTGGCGCGCGCCCATGCGCTACGACGGCCGAGTGGCGTTCGGCACCTGGCTGCTGACACTGGCCCGCAACAAGGCCATCGACCAGATCCGCCGCCACGGCAAGCGCCTGGCCCGCGAAACGCCGCTCGACGGCGATGACGACGGGCAAGAGCCAGCAGAGCACGATCCGGGACCGCAGGCGCAAACGGAAACCGTGCAGCGGCGCCGTGCCGTGCTGAAATGCCTGCAGCGCCTGCGCAACCCGATGCAGCGCGAAAGCCTGACCCTGTGGGCGATCGACGACCTGTCGGTAGCCGACATCGCGCATATCCAGCAGGCGCCGGCCGGCACCGTCAAGACGCGCCTGTTTCATGGCCGCATTAACTTACGCCAGTGCATGGAGCGCTGGTTTGTCCAGGAAGGCGGACGCCATGGCTGATCCCCTCGATCCCCTCGATCCCCACGAGCAGGCGCTGCGCGCCATGCTGCCCGATTACCTGAATGGCCATGCGCCGGCGGCCGACGCCAGCCGCATCGCCGCCCGGCTGCACGATGATGCGGCATTGGCCGCCGACGCCGACTGGCTGCGCGAGATCCGCACCGCTATCGGCGACGAAGCGGCCGGCCTGGATCCGGACGCAGGCCTGGCGCAACTGCGCGGCCGCCTGGAACGCCCCAACCCGTGGCGCCGCCTGCTGCGGCGTCTGTTGCTGCCGGCCCTGGCACCAATGGCGATCACGGCGCTGGCCAGCGTCTGCATGGTCCAGGCCTGGCTGCTGTGGCAGGCGCCGGCCGCGCCGGTGGAGCTGAGCTGGCGCGGCGCGCCCGGGGCAGCGGCGCCGCCGGCCAGCCTGCGCGTGCAATTCTTGCCCGATGCCAGCATGCAACAAGTGGCGACGGCATTGGAGCAGGCGCAGGCGGGCATCGTCGCCGGCCCCCTGCCCGACCGCAGCTACCTGCTCGATGCGGCCGACCCGCAGGCGGCCCTGCGCAGCCTGCAAGCGAGCGGCGTGGCGGGCGAGGCATCGCGCGTCGACGCGCACACCGCACCATGAGACGAATACGGCGCCGGCAAGCATGGCTGCTGCTGTCCTGCCTGCTGGGCGGCACGGCGCTGGCGAGCGAACGCCATGCCTTGCTGATCGGCGTGGCGGACCTGCCCGCCATGCCGCGCGCCAGCTGGCTGGCCGGCCCCACGGCCGACGTGAACGCCATGCGCGCGGCGTTGCGGCATCAGGGTTTCGCCGATGAACATATCTACCGTCTGGCCGATGATGCGGGCGCCAGCCAGGCGCCCACGCGCGCGGCCATCCTGGCGCGCCTGGCGCAGCTGGAAAAGACGCTGGGCAAGGACGATGTCCTGCTGCTGTACTGGTCGGGCCACAGCGTGCTGCTGCCCGTCTATCCGGGTCAGGCAGCCGCGCCGCAAGGACGGCGCACGCGCTTGCTGACGCGCGACAGCCAGGTCAGCCACCAGGGGCGGCAGCTCGATGGCGGCGTCGGGAGCAGCGAACTGGGGCGCGCCATCGATGCGTTTGCCGCGCGGCAAACACAGGTCGTGGCCATATTCGATACCTGCCATGCAGCGGCCGGCACGCGCAGCGGCGACGGCCTGGCGTGGCGGGGGCTGGCGGCGGCCGACATCGGCTGGCGCCCCGCGCCCGGCGCGCCGGCAGCCAGCCATGACGCAGCAGCCGACGCGCCACGCGCACGGCCACGCTTTGTCGCTTTCTACGCGTCCGAAGCCCAGCAGCGCACGCCGGAAGCCGCTGCGGCCGCCACGCCGGGCCAGGCGGCCGGCCTGTTTACGCAGGCCGTGATCGCCGCCCTGCAAAGCCGGCCGCAAACGTATGCCATGTGGGCCGGCGCCGCCACGCAGCAATACCGGTCCGCCTTGCGCGCCTACCAGTTGCCACGCTCCGCCTGGCCATCGCCCGTGTATGCGGGCGCACTCGACGCACCGCTGTGGCAGGGCGGCGGCAGCGGCGCGGCGCCGCTGTGGCCCGTGCAGCGCGATGCGCGGGGCTGGCAAGTGCCGTATGGCCTGCTCGACGGCATACGCGAGGGCGACCTGTTCCGGCAGGCCGGCGCGCGCTGGCGCGCCGCCAAGGTCGGCTGGGGAGAAACGCGGCTGGCGCTGCTGCCCGGCGATGGCGGCGACATTGCCGCGCCAGGCTGGGCCAGCCGCACGCCTGCGCCGCTGCCTGCGGGATCGCTACGTCCGGGCCGTCTCGCCGCCCTGCTGGCGCTGCCCGCCACGCCGGGCCCGCCCCTGCTCGACGCGCGCATCGAACTGACCCTGCCGGGCAAGGCGCCGCGCCAGCTGGCATTCGCCGATGGCGACCTCGGCGTGCTGCCGGCCGGCACGCGCATCCGCCTCAGCGTGGAAAACCGCAGCGCCGCTTCCGTCGACCTGGGCATCGCGCACTTGCCGCTGGACGGCCGCGCCGCGCGCATCTATCCTGCCCTGGACGGCGACAGCAACCGCATGCCGCCCGCCATCGGCGCCGGCATCAGCCGCATCGAGCGCAGCTTCGTCGTCAGCGGCCCCCACTATGGCGTGGAATGGCTGGCGTTGGTGGCGGCACCGGCGGCAAATGGCACCCAGCCGCGCCGCTTCGCCATCATCGAAGCGTTGCCGGACCTGCTACCCACGCGCGGCGCGGCCAACGTTGAAGTCCCCGTGGCGGAAGCGGGCAAGCCCGACCAGGCGCAGGTGGCCCGGCTGTCCTGGCGCTCCATCCAATGAAGCGCCTCGTCCTCGGCCTGCTGCTGGCCGCGCCGGCGTGGCTGCAAACGGCATCGGCCGGCACCTGCCAGGCCGTCATCGCGCCATGGCTGGCGCAAGCGAACGACGCCAACGACAAGGAGCAGCCGGCCGTCTCGCTGCCCCTGTTCCAGCGCAGCGTGGCCGCCTGCCGCGCGGCGGACGACCGGGCCGGCATTGCCACCGGACTGCTGGGCGTGGGCCAGAGCCTGCACATGCTCAACCGCTACGCCGAGAGCGAACAGGCCTTGCTGGAAGGCTGGGCCATCCGCCAGGCGCTGGACGACGGCGATCCCGGACGCGAAAGCATGTACTACCCGAGCGAACTGATGTACCTGTACCGCCAGTGGAGCCGCTTCGACCTGGCCTGGCAATGGGGCGACATCGCGCTGGCGGCGAAAGCCCGCCTGATCGGCAAGGACACGGTATCGTATGGCACCAGCCTGTCCAACCTGTCCGGCGTGGCGCTGCAGACCAAGGAATATGCGCGCGGCCTGCCGTATGCGCGGCAAGCCATGCAGACGTGGGCCCGCACCTCGGGCGAGAACAGCACCGACCATGCGTGGGGCATGCGCGACGTGGGCGTGCTGCTGCTGCGCATGGGCCGCATGGAAGAAGCCTACGGCTACCTGGAGCGCGCCTACCGGATACGCCTGGCGGCCTTCGGCGAAAACCGCACCGAGACGCAAACGAGCGTGACCGACATGGCCAACTGGTACACCCTGAGCGGCAACGACCGCCAGGCGCTGGCGTTCGCCCAGCGCGCGCTGGCCATGGCGGTGCAGCGCTCGGGGGCCGACTCGATGCAGGCCAGCGTGGCCCTGAACCGCCTTAGTGGCATCCACCTGCGCCTGGGTGAAAGCGGCAAGGCATGGCAGGAAGCGGAGGACGGGCTGCGCATCCGCCGCGCCCTGTTCGGCGACCGCCATGCCAACACCGTCAGCGCCTGGCAGGACGTGGCGCTGACGGCGCTGGCGGACAATCAGCTGGGCCGCGCGGAAGTGGCAGCCGCCGCCGCGCTCGAACATTGCCGCGCCGTGTATGGCGAGGCCGCCGCCACCTGCGCCGCGCAGCAGCTCGCGCATGGCAGTGCGCGCATGGCATTGGGGCAGTACCGGCAGGCGCTGGAAGCGGCGCAGGCGGCGGCGCGGCTGGCCATGTCCGGCGGCCAGGCGCTGCCGGCCGACGAAGCCGATGCGCTGCTGCTGGCGGCGCAGGCACAGGCCGCGCTGGGACTCCAGGACGAGGCGGAAACGGCACTGGCCGGCCTGGAGGCGCGGCTGCTGCAAATGCCTCCAGCCACGGCCGGCATGCTCGACACGGTGCGCCAAGCGCGCCTGCTGGCGCGCGCGGAGCACGCCGGCATCGGCGCGGCAGAACTGCAAGCGCTGGCGCGCGAGGCGGGCGCCATGGCGCAGCAGCTGGCCGCCACGCGCGGCGCGGCCCATCCCGCCCATGCACAGGCCTTGCTGGACGCGGCCGGACTCAATGCGCGCGCGGGCGATACCGCCACGGCGCGGTCGCAGTCGGCACGCGCACTGGCCATCGGCATGGCGAATGAACAGAGCATGCTCGAAGCGCGGGCGGCGGCGCAGCTGGGCGCGCTGGAACCGGACGCGGCCGGCATTTTCCTCGGCAAGCAGGCGGTCAATGCGCTGCAAGCCACGCGCGCCGGCACGGCCAGCTTGCCTGTGCCGCTGCGGCAGGGCTTTGTGCGGCAAAAACGCGCCGCCTACGGCAAGCTGGCGGACCGCCTGCTCGACCAGCGCCGCATCCACGAAGCGGAAAACGTGCTGGCCATGGTACGCGAGGACGAATTCCACAGCCTGGTGCGCAGCGCCCCCGATCCGCGCGCCACGCGCCTCGGCTACACGGGCGCGGAGGGCGAATGGCAGCGCCAGTTCGAAGCGCGCGCCGCCGCCCTGCGCGCGGGCGCCCAGGCGCTGGCCGCGGCGCGCGAACGCCAGGCGCAGGGCGTGGCGCAAGCCGACGACGCATGGCGGCGGGCAAACGACGCCATGGCGCTGTTGCTTGATGGCGCCACCGAGGCGCTGACGGCGCTGACGGCCGGCAGCGTGGCCACGCCCGCACCGGCAGGCAAGGCTGGCATGGCGCGGGCCGAACCGCTCAAGCGGGGCGTGCTGCACCTGACTTACCTGGTTACCGACACGCGCCTGCGCATCGTCGCGCAGCGCGGCGGACGGACCGGCAGCACCATCCACGACGTGGCCATCGACGAGCGCGCGCTGGCGCAGCGCATCGCCCGCCTGCGCCGCAGCGCGCAAGACCCGGCACAGGACGCGCGCGCCGATGCGCAGGCGCTGTATGCGCTGCTGCTGGCGCCAGCCAGCCGGGAACTGGACGGCGCCACCTCGCTGTCGCTGTCGCTGGGCGGCGTCTTGCGCTACCTGCCATTCGCCATGCTGCATGACGGGCGCCGCTGGCTGGTCGAACGGCTGCCCGTCTCGCTGCATGCCAGCGGCGGCGAACAGGCTGGCGCACAAGAAGCGCCGCGCCGTGCACCATCGCTTGCCCTGTTCGGCCAGACGCGCGCCAGCGGCGAACTGCCGGCCCTGCCCTTCGTGCAGCGCGAACTGCGCGCCGTGCAGGCGATCGGACACGCGGCGCGCATCCCCAGCCAGGTCTACCTTGATGGAGACTTCACCGGCGCGGCGCTGCAGCGCGCGCTGCCCGCCAACAGCAGTGTGCATATCGCCAGCCATTTCGTGCTGCGCTCGGGCGCGGGCGAGGACTCCTACCTTCTGCTGGGCGATGGCGGCAAACTCAGCCTGGCGGAACTGGCGCAGGACAGCTACCGCTTCGCCGGCCTGGACCTGCTCACCCTGTCGGCCTGCGAAACGGCCGTGCCGGCCGGCACCGATGCCACGGGACGCGAACTGGAAGGCCTGGCCTGGCTGGCCCGCCAGCGCGGCGCGCGCAATGTGCTGGCCAGCCTGTGGCGCGTGTCGGACCAGTCGACGGCCACCCTGATGGGCGATTTTTATGCGGCGCTGGCGCAAGGCAAGGGCAAGCCGCAAGCCTTGCGCCAGGCGCAGTTGCGGCAGATCCGCGCCGCCCGGCACGCCATCACGGCGACGCGGGGCCTGACGCCGCTCGACTCCGCCGGCGACAGCGGCGAGACGCGCGGCCATCCCTTCTACTGGGCCGGTTTCATCCTGCTCGGCTCCTGAGCGCCATACGACGGAAAGCCGTTTTTGGTGTATGCTGGCGGCATGAACAATGACACCGACATCCAGCTCAGCGGCCCCTTCAAGGCCACCGACGGCTCCGGCCGTGCCCACGACATCAAGGCCATCCGCATCTTTGACGAAGGCTACGGCATCATCGACGTCTACGTCGATTTCGCCGCTCCGCTCGAAGCGGGCGCCTACAAGGACAAGACCCTGGTCGGTCACATCCTGACCCGCTTGCGCAGCCTCGGCTATGTAGGCCCCGACTTCGGCCATGGCGACCTGGGCTTGCAAGACAAGAAACTGATCGTCCTGGAAGCACCGGAAGAGTTTTCCGCCTTTGCCGTCAGCAAGGGCTGGAAAGATCTTTCCGCCGAGTTCGACGAGGACTGATCCGTTTCCTCCCCCCGATCTGCGCCGCGCCAGCTTCTGCTGACGCGGCGTTTTTCATGCGCGACCGCTTAGTTCAGCTTAGTTGATATAGCGCGCGCTCCAGGCGGCAATCACATTGGCGACATACGCTGCGTCATTGCGCCCCGTCAACAAGTGATCGGCATCGTCGAGCGAGACGAAGCTTTTCGGGTGCTTCGCGGCCATAAATATCTCCATCGCGTTCGACAGGCTCACCGTCGTGTCGTTCGGCGCGTGCATCACCAGCAGGGCGCGGCGCAGGCCGGCGATGTGCTCCTTCAGGCTGTGGCTGCCCGCGTCGTCGACGAATTGCTGGCGGATGCGAAATGGCCGCCCTTCCAGTTGCACCAGTGCCTCGCCCTCGGCGGCGATTTGCTCCAGGTGCGCGCTGAACATGCGCGTGACATACGCGGGCGTGCTGGGGGCGGCCAGGGTCACCACGGCGGTCGCTTCCGGCACTTGCGCGGCAGCGGCCAGCACGGCGGCGCCGCCCAGGCTGTGGCCGATCAGCAATTGCGGCGCAGCATGTTTTGCCCGCAGGAAATCGGCAGCGGCCAGCAAATCGTCGACATTCGACGAAAAATTCGTGGCGGCAAACTCGCCCTCGCTGGCGCCCAGCCCCGTGAAGTCGAAGCGCAGCACGGCGATGCCGTGCTCCGTCAAGCCTTGCGCGATGCGCCGCGCGGCCAGCACGTCCTTGCCGCAGGTAAAACAGTGGGCGAACAGCGCGTACGCGCGGACGGTGTCGTCGGGTGCGTCGAGGCGCGCCGCCAGCACATGGCCATGCGCACCGGGAAAATCTTGCCGGGTGGATTTCATTGTCTCAGATCAAAGCTGCCGCGCAGGGCGGCCGATGGCGCATTGTAGCGCCGCCCGGCCACCGCCGCAGTTGGCCAACCTTAATCGCGCTTCGGTATATCCAGGCCCTTGATGACGGCAGGCCGGGCCAGAAACGCGTCCAGCACGCGCTGCACATTCGGGAAGTTATTAAAACCGACCAGCTCGCCCGCACCATAAAAACCCACCAGGCAGCGCACCCACGGGAAGATGGCGATGTCGGCAATCGTGTACTGACTACCCATGATCCAGTCGCGGCCCTGCAGGCGCTGCTCGAGCACGCCCAGCAGGCGCTTGGCCTCGCCGAGATAGCGGTCAAGGGGGCGCTTGTCTGCGTAGTCCTTGCCGGCGAATTTATGGAAGAAGCCCACCTGGCCAAACATGGGGCCGATACCGCCCATCTGAAACATCAGCCACTGTATCGTTGCATAGCGCAGGCCCGCGTCCTGCGGCAGGAACTTGCCCGTCTTTTCCGCCAGGTACAGCAGGATGGCGCCCGACTCGAACAGGGCCAGCGGCTTGCCGTCGGGACCGTGCGGATCGAGGATGGCGGGAATCTTGTTGTTCGGATTGAGCGACAGGAAGGCGGGCGACAGCTGGTCGTTTTGCTCGAAGCTGACCAGGTGCGGCTCGTACGCCAGGCCCAGCTCTTCCAGCAGGATCGAGACCTTGATGCCGTTCGGCGTGGGCAGCGAGTACAGCTGCAGGCGCTCGGGATGCCGGGCAGGCCATTTCTCGGTGATGGGAAAGTCGGAGAGTTGGGACATGGGAATCCTTATTGAAGTGGTTGACGCGGTGCGAGCAAGTATAGCCAAGCATGGCCGTTTCAGCAGGACAGCACATTCAGCCAAACAAGCCATGCAGGAACCAGCGCGGCGCGGTGTCTTCTCCGCTGCCGGCGATGCGTTCGCGGTAGACCCAGTAGTGGGCGTGGTCGAGGCCTTCGGCGATGAAATAATCGCGCGCCTGCGACTGGCCCCACCAGCCCGCCTCGATGCGCTCGGCGACAGACACCATCTTCAGGGGCGAGCCATAAAAGGGCCGGTGCTCGCGCATCAAGAGGGCGATGGGCTGGGCCAGCAGCCAGCCGGGACGGGGCATGCCGGGCAAGCCGGGCGGCAAATCCGGTAGCGCGCTTCTTGAAACGGGCTTGGCCGGCAACGGCAGCCACTGGTTGGCCGCTTCGGGCCGGTAATCGGCGCGCGGGGATGCCTGCAAGACATTCTCCGCGCCCAGGCGCGCCACCAGCAATTCCATCAGGCGCTGGCGCTCCTGCGGCGTGCCGCCCGGTTCGGGAAACAGGCTCTCGCTGGGTGGCGCCATGGGCTGCACCTGCAGTGCTTCCAGGGTCAAGCCGATCACGGGCGCGTCCAGTACCAGCTGTGCCAGGCGCTCCTTGAGCAAACGCACCAGATGCTCGTCGCGCCAGACGGCCTCGCCCAGCGCCAGGTCGATGACGGTGGGCGGGCGCGCCACCCTGCCCCGCTCGTGCGCCAGCAGCAGTTGTATGCGCTCGACGGCAAATTGCCGCGCGCACAGCCAGCCCGTCATTTGCTGCAGCAGGCGGCGCGCGCCGAACAGTAAGGCGTCCGCATGCTCCACGCGGTCGAACAATTCCAGGCTGGCGCGGAACGTGGGCGGCGCTTCGAGCCACACGAACAATTCCGTGCTGTGGCCATGCGCATCGTCGAGCATGTCCAGCAAGGCCCCGCCGCAACGGCGCTGCAAGCCGGGCCGCGGCAACTGGCGCAGCTGCCCCAGGGTGCGGCAACCGATGCCCTCGAACCAGTCGAGATAGGGGCGCGCGGGTGGCAGCAAGGCGCACGGCAGGCGGTCGAGGCGGCGCACGAGACTATCCATGCCCAGCACGCGGCCCCGGCGCGTAGCGGCGCGCGCCAGCAACCAGGCGCCGCGCGCCGTGGGCGCGCACGACAGCTGGGCCGTGTAGCCGAGCGCGCGCAAACTGGCCGCAATCTGCCGGCACAGGGCGCGCACGCCGCCGAACAGGCGCAGGCTGGCGCCCGCATCGACCAGCAGGGTCGCTTCCTCGCCCTGCGCCACCAGCGGCGAGTATTGCAGCAGCGCCAGCGCCACCGCTTGCAGGGCCTGCGCTTCCAGCTCGGGCGAGCGTTCATGCAGGCGCGCCTGCGGCGCCAGCATCAGCGCGCCCGCGCGGCGCATGCCCGGCCGGATGCCGGCCGCCCGTGCCAGCGGCGACAGGGCCATCACTTGCTCCTGCTCCAGCACCACGCCGAGAATGTCAGCCGACCAGCGCGGGCAAAACACTTCGAGCGGGAGCCGGGGCAGGCACAGGCCGATCCAGAGTCGCATGGCGCAGCAGTAAAGAAGGAGGTTGCAGGGGCAGGAACAGGGGCGCGTCGCGCTGCGGTCCCCGGCGCTTGATGAAGCCGATCTCGATGCCGCCGGCGGCCGGGCGCACGGACAGGCGCAGCGGCGCCGGCGACGCATCCTGCGCGCCGTGCAGCGGGCGCAGCATGCAGAACAGGGTGTTGCCGCTTTGCGCGGCCAGGTGCAGGCGGCGCAGGCTGTCGGCGCGCACGTGCGACTGCCAGAACAACAAGGCGCCGCAACTGCCACTGCGCAAGATGTTTTCCGCCGCCCACAAGGCATCCTTGCTGCCGGCGCTTTTGAGCCACAGCAGCTGTGATGGTGCCAGACCCTGCGCGGCCAAGGCCAGCGCCTGCGGCGGATGGGGCGGCTGCAACAGCACGATGGGCAAGCCCGGCAGCTGCGCCAGCGCGGGCGCCAGCAAACGCAATTCGCCGCTGCCCGGCTGCTGCACCAGCAGATCGATGAGGCTGCCGCTGGGCCAGCCACCGCCGGGCAGTTGCGCGGACAGGGCGGCGAAGCCCGTGTCCAGGCAGCGCACGGCGCCCTGTCCCAGCTGCGATGCACGCCATAAAGACGGGTGCAAGGCTTCAGGCGAGGCCATCAATTGTGAATGTTGCATAATTAAATATAAAGATAAATACTGTATGCATATACAGTACTATCCGCGCCCACTTTTGGCAAGGCTTATCTGTTCGCACTCCCTCCGGCAGCGCTCCCACGATGTCCGAAAAACCCCGTTTCTGGCATCGATTGCTGTACCATAAGCACTCTCCTTACCGCCCGGCGATGCACCGGGCGGCTTCCTCCGTCCATAAGGAAACGCATTTGACTACCATCCAACTCATCAGCGCAATCGTCTTCGGCCTTGCGCTCATCCACACCTTCGCCGCCAAGTCGTTTGAAACATTATCGCAGCGCCACCCCCGTCATGCTGGCTTGCTGCACCTGCTGGGCGAAGTGGAAGTCGTGTTCGGCTTCTGGGCCTTCATTCTGATCATCATCATGGCCTTTGTCTCGGGCGGCGATGCGGCCATCGAGTATGCCGAATCGCGCCAGTACACGGAACCGCTGTTCGTCTTCGTCGTCATGGTGGTGGCCGCCTCGCGCCCCGTGCTCGACGCCGTGCAGCGCCTGCTCAAAGGCGTGGCGCGCGTGATGCCGCTGCGCACGGAACTGGCCCTCGTCTGGCTGGGCCTGGCGCTCGTACCCCTGACGGGTTCGATGATCACGGAACCGGCCGCCATGACCCTGGCCGCGCTGATGCTGGCGCCGCAAATCTTCCGCCCGGGCATTCCTGAATGGCTGAAATACGGCGCGCTGGGCGTGCTGTTCGTCAACGTTTCCATCGGCGGCACCCTGACTTCGTACGCGGCGCCGCCCGTGCTGATGGTGGCCACCACGTGGAACTGGGACAGCGCCTACATGGCCAGCCATTTCGGTTGGAAGGCCGCCATCGCCGTGCTGGTCAACGCCACGGGCGTGAGCATATTGCTGCGCAAATACCTGCACAGCAACACCTCCGATATCAAGCCGAAGGCCGGCGAAGTCGAAGCGCCGAAAGTGCCGCTGGCCGTCAGCGTGGTGCACATGATCGTGCTGGGCGGCGTGGTGGCACTGGCACACCATCCCGTGCTGTTCTTCGGTCTGTTCCTGTTCTTCCTCGGCTTCGTGCAGGCATATGAGCGCTATCAAAGCCCGCTGATCCTGAAAGAGGGTTTATTGGTCGGCTTCTTCCTGGGCGGCCTGGTGGTACTGGGCGGCATGCAGCAATGGTGGTTGCAGCCCATCGTCTCGAGCCTGAAGCCGCTGGCCCTGTTCTTCGGCGCCCTGGGCTTGACGGCGATCACCGACAATGCGGCCCTGACTTACCTCGGTTCGCTGATCGTCGGCATGACGGACGAAGCGAAATACATGCTGGTGGCCGGTGCCGTGGCCGGTGGCGGTCTGACCGTCATCGCCAACGCGCCGAACCCGGCCGGCGTATCCCTGCTGCGCCGCGGCTTCCAGGATGAATCGATCGGCGCTGTCGGCCTGCTGGCCGGCGCCCTGCTGCCGACGGCCGTGGCGGCCCTGGCTTTCCTGGCTTTGTAAGCATGCACGGGGCGGCTGCCGGCCGCCCCCGCTTCCTTCAGTTTCCCGCCTCCGTTCCCCTCCTCAGTTTCCTTCATACACCAGGAAGTGCAAACGGTCATAAAACAGGCTGTAAGCATAGTCGAACGTGCCCACGCTGCGAAAGCCCTTGTGCAGATACACTTGCAGCGCTTCGCTCTTTTCCCATACCGTCAAGGTGATGCGCGCGCACCCCTTGCGGCTGGCCAGGTCACGGATTTCATGGAACATCTGCCTGAATAAACCCTGGCCCCGGTATTTCTCGTCGATGGCCAGGCTGCTGACGAAACAGTCGTCGGCGCGCGCATGCGCGAGCACGAAGGCATCATACGCATCGTCGAGCGCCTTCATGTCATCGCGGTAATACGAGACGGCGCCGCAAGCCTGGAACTCGGCCATCGTCGCGGCCGTGAAGAAGCCGATGAAACGCTCGTCCTCGTCATGCAGGCCGTGAATGTGCGCCAGGTAGGGGTCGATGTTCTGCCGCCGCTGCAGTTCGACAAATTGCAGATTGAGTTTATTGCCGAACGAACAGTATTCGAGGTAACTGGTGGCAAACAGCAATTTGGCCATGCGGTTCTTCGCCTCGTCGCCCAGCAGTTCGCCCGCCACCAGCTTGAGCGGCGCATGCGACAGCAGGCCCGCCTGCACTTCGTTGCCGGACGGGGCGGCATCGCCGGCGGCCGGCATGCGGCTTCCGTGGCGGCCCACGGTGGGGCGCCAGAAATTACCGGCAGCAATCTGCTGCGAGCGGTGGGCCAGCAAGTAGCGGCAAAAGACGGCATTCACGCGGTCCAGCTGCGGGTCGTCCGACAGCACCGAGTAATAGTGAAAATGATCGATTTCCGCCCGCAACTGGGCCGCATACGCCATGCGCGGCACTTCCTCGATATCGAACACATCGACGATGTCGGGCAGGCGCAAAGGATCATCGAGTTGCCAGTCGATTTCGGCTAGCCGCGCCACGCAGCGCGCATACGCGCGCCGCTCCTCGTCGCTGAGCGGGATATGTATGTCGGTAATGATATCGTCCAGCAAGCGCATGCCGCGGATGCCGCCCGCCACCGCTTCCCGCGCGCCGTCATACAGCACGCAATAGCGCTGGTAAAACTCGGCATGGCTGAGCAGGGTCACGCCCAGGTTTTTCTTCCATTCGGCATAGAACTGGCCAAACAGCTGCGCCTCGAATTGCGGGCAGGAGCGGGGAATCTCCCCATTGATGCCCGCATAGGCGAGATTCACATTGCGCTGGATCACACGCAGCGCGGCATCGTTCTTCTTGGCGATCAGCATGCCCGTTTCATCGAGGAACAGATTCATCCAGCTGACATGCCGGCGCTCTTCGCTGTCACCATCCTTGCGCTGGAAATAATCGGGCACTTCCGGCTTCATCAGGAAAATCGTCGCCGGATTGTGCGGGATCGTATCGACATCCATATACATGCCGCCGTATTCGCACAGGATGAGGATGCGGAAATAATCGGACAAGGTGGCAAAGTAGCGCTGCGCATGCAGGGTATTGAGGATATCGAAGCGGGCCGGCGCAAAGTCCAGCGCCAGCGCGCGCAGCGAGTTGATATGCAGCGTCGTGCCGCCGATGGCATAGCGCCCTATCGTGTAGCGCCCGGCGCCGCCCGTGGGACTGAAACGCGCGTCATGGCGCAATTGCTGCGCATCCCACACCCACAGGATCGAGACATACGGCGCGCCGCCATTCTGCCGCACCTCGTCGAGCGCCGCGCCCCACTGCTGAATCGCCGCATAAGCGATGGCCGGCAACGGCCCGCCCATCCAGATGCGATGCAGGTAGCGCTCGTCATCGCCCAGCGCCCGCGTGGGGATGCAGCTGAGCGAGGAACAGCTCGCGGCATTGAAATGCGTAAAATTGGCGGCGACGAAGCTGCGCAGGCCGGCGATGCCCGCCTGGTGCTCCACGGCCAGTTGTTCCAGGTCGCTGCCGGCCGGCCGGACATCGGCCAGGGTGATGTAATCGAGTTTCAGCCGGTGGATGCGAAACTCGTACTCCAGGTTGAAAATCTTTGCTTGATCGTGTTTCGATGCCAGGTCATCTATTTTCATGGGCGCACCATTTTCCGCAGGAGAGTGTCAATAAACGTCGCAGGAGGTAAAACAAGGTCGGGAACATGCGCAGCGTTGCGCCATCAGTGCCGGGCCAGCAGCACCTCGTTTTCCCGGCGCCCCGCCATGCCCCGTGTAAACAGCAGCAGGCAGGCGGCGATGACCACGATGACGGGGATATTGAGCAGCGCATACGTTTCCAGCACATAGCCGAAGCGCTGGCACAGCACGTTGTACAGCTGCAGCCAGGCAGACAAATAAATGCAATACAACAAGCTCATGGCGGCCGTCGTCAGTGTCATCGATTCCCTGCTGGCCGTAATCGCGCTGCGGATCAGGGCGCCGTTGAACAGGCCGAAGCCGATGGAATAGACAAACATGCAGGCGGCAAACACGTCGACATGGTGGCGGCCCGCGCCAGCGCCCAGCATGCCGGCGGCCGCGATCAGCCCACCCAGGCGCAGCAGATGCGCGAGCGGGAAATCCTGGCGCAGGCGCTGGATGGCGATGCTGCTGAACACAAAACCGGACAAAATCACGCATTGCAGCGCAATATAGGTAGCGTAAGAGGCGCCCATCTCCTGCAGCACGAAGAGGGGCGAAAAGCCGATCCAGGCCGTCAGGGGCACGGTGGCCAGCCCGGCCGTAAACATGCCGAACATGAAGCGCCCGTTGCTGAAAATGGCGACATAGCTGCGCACGATGGCGCGGCCATCCAGGCGCGGCTGTGTCGGCGCCGCGCGCGGCATGGTCTTGAACAGGCCCAGCAAGGACAGCAGCGCCAGCAGGCCGGAAAGGAAAAACACGTAGCGCCAGTCCAGCCGGCTGATGATGGCGCTGCCGAGGATGGGGCCGGCCAGGGGCGCGAGGATGGTGGTGCTCGACAGAATGCTGCTCAACTTGACGGCCGCCATGTCATCGAACAGTTCATGGATCATGGCATAGCCGACGAAGATGAAGCAGCAGCCCATGCCCTGGAGGAAGCGCGCGGCGAGAAATTGCTCAATGGAAGTGGCAAACGGCACCGCCAAGGTGGCCAGCAAGAACAAGGTATTGCCGGTCAGCACCAGCTTGCGCTTGCCGATGGTGTCGGCCAGGGGCCCCAGGAAAATCTGCAGCGAGCTGCCGCCCAGCAGATACAGGCTGAGGGACAGGGGGACGAATTTTGCCTCCGCCTGGAACTCGCCGACGATGCCCAGCATGGCCGGCATGATCATGTCGTTCGACAGATAGATATTCAGTTCAAAGACGAGGAAAAACGCAAAAAACCACAGCAACTGCCTGGACTTGATGGACATGGTGCGTTCCGTAACGTGGGTGGCTGCCGTCAGTGCCTGCCGGTCGTCGGGGCATGGGACGGCGGACACGGATTACACTGAAAACGTGTACCAATTGTATACCAATTAGTATTTTCAGCACCTGTTTTGTTATTTTTAAATACCGCAGCAATACCACTTAAGCAAAACCCATGCTGCTGTGGCATTTAAAATCTGCGCTGAAAAGGGCGTGGCCAGCGTGCCGGCGCGCGGCAGCGGCCCTGCGGAGGAAGGGAAGAACGATGCGTACCAGTGCCTGCGTGCCGTTGCGGCGCGCAGGCACGCTGGCTTACCGGCGGTAATGGCTGGCGAAGAAATCGAGCAGCATCTTGCTGGCGTCGGGCTTGGCCTTGTCATTGAAAGGCAGGCTGGCATCGCCGCCGCTCCAGGCGTGCTCGAGGTGCTCGACCTGGGCCACGCGCAGCAGCACATCCTTGCCCACCTGATAATCGTGCAGCGCATACGCATGGGCCGGATTGCGCCCGCCCGCCGCACCGCCAGGCAGGCGCTGCGCCGTCACAACGGTGTCGGCTGGCAGGCGGTTGACGCGCACGCTCTGGCGCACCAGCTGCGTCTGGTTAATGGGCCGCACCACCTTGTCGGCCAGCCCTTGCAGCAGGATGGTGGGCAGGCGGGGAAACGCGGGCTGGCGCGCCAGCACTTCATCGATGGCCGCCTCGGCACGGGCGGCAGCGCCATGCTGCATCACGCCCAGCGCGCCGATCAGGTTATGCCCGGCGCCAAACACGGGCCCGGAATGCAGGCCCAGCGCGGCAAACAGATGGGGATGGTTCAGGGCCACGATATGCGCCATGCCGGCACCGGCAGAAATGCCGCAGATATAAATGCGCGCGCGGTCAATCGCATAGCGGGCCGCCACCTGCTCGATGGCGCCGACGATCAGGCGCACGTCGCCGCCGCCCTCCTGCGTCAGCTTGTCGTACCACTTCCAGCAACGGCGCGCATGCGAGCGCAACGACTGCTGCGGATACAGCACGGCATAGCCCTTGCGTTCTGCAAGGCGGTTCATGCGCGTGCCTTCGGCAAACTGCGTGGCGCTCTGCTCGCAGCCATGCAGCATCACCAGCAGTGGCCGGCCCCGGCTGCGCATGGCGGCGCTCGGCGCCTTCTCGGGTAAGTACAGGAAATACGGCAGGCGCCGGCCCGGCAACTGCCCCAGTTCCGGCAGGGGCGCATAGTGGGCGGCCAGCCACTTGCCCGGCGGGGGCGCCGTTCGCTTGCGCACGCGCGGGGGCGACAGGGGCGTGGCAAAGGGTGCCAGGGCGGGCACGGCGTTGCTGGCGGGCCTGGCGCGCGGCTTGGGACTCGCCTTCGTGGTCTTGGCCGCCGCCTTGCGGACCCTGGGCTTGGCTGGCACGGGCCCGAACAGCACCTTGGCCAGTTTGGTCGCCGTGCGCTGCTGCGCCTTACCGGCGCGCAATAGCCCGCGCAGCCATTTGGTGGCGGGCTTCACCATGGCAAGCGGCACGCGTGTCGTTGTGGAGCGTACCGCAAGTTCATCCCTCTGCATCGTTGCATCGTCAGCATGTGCGGCCTCCTCCGTAGAACGCATAGAGTACCGCAATTGGCGGACAACACCGTACGTTTGCACACCGATAAAAGTGCCGCAGACACCATTGAGGCAGATCAAGCGCGACCTTGTGCGCATGCGTAGTCTGGGGATTCGATCAGCACTTCACAGAGGAGAGAACACCATGAGCTATCTGGACCGCGACATCCTGGGCATGTACCGCAACCACGACGGCCCGGGGCCGGCCCTGATGGGGGCCGACACCCTGCTCGGCGACGATGTCTACAATCACAGCGACGAGGAACTGGGCGACATCAAGGAAATCATGCTCGACATGCGCTCCGGTCAGATCGCCTATGCCGTGCTGTCCTTCGGCGGCATCCTGGGCATGGGCGACAAGCTGTTTGCCGTCCCTTGGGAGCGCCTGACCCTGGACCCCGTCAACAAGCGCTTTTTGCTCAACGTGGAAAAAAACCAGCTGAAAGACGCACCCGGCTTCGACAAGAACAACTGGCCCGACATGGGCAGCGATGCGTGGAACCAGCAGATGGAAGCGTTCTATGGCAGCGCCACGCGCCACGGCAGCGGCGCCATGGCGGCGGGCCGCATGCCATCCGGCAGCGACCTGCGTGGGGGCGCCAGTCTGCAATCAGGCAGCGACAGCAGCATGTCCGGCACCTCCATGAGCGGCAGCCGCGCCGGCACGGGCGGCAGCCAGGGCGGCTCGCGCTCCCCGCTCAGCGATGATGAGAGGTAGAACCTGGGTCGGGTAGGTCGGGTAGGTCGGATTAGCGGCGCAGCCGCGTAATCCGACACCACCAGCGGCATGATTAACACCGCCAAACCGCCAAACCGTTAACCCGGCTGACACCACTAACACCGCACCACCGTCGCGCCACCGTCGCGCCAACGATGGCGTCGGATTACGCGTGGCTTCGCCTCGCTAATCCGACCTACCGCTGCATCGATTCCCATACCTTTTGCAACCGTTTCGCCGACACCGGCATCGGCGTCCTCAACTCCTGCGCAAACAGCGACACGCGCAGCTCTTCCAGCATCCAGCGGAACTCGACCAGTTTCGGGTCGGTGTTCTTGCCCGCTTGGCGGTCCTTGCTCTGGCGCAGGTAGGGTGCCGCCGCCGATTGCCATTCGGCCATCAACTTGGTGTCGCGCGCGGGGTCGGCGCGCAGCTTTTCCAGGCGCACGTTGATCGCCTTCAAATAACGGGGGAAGTGCGCCAGCTGCGTGTACTCGCTTTCCGTCAGGAAGCGCTTGTGCACGAGTCCCTGCAGCTGCGACTGGATATCGGCCGCAGCCGCTGCAGGAATATTCTGCAGGCGCTTGGGCAAGCCGTGGAATTCCGTCAGCACTTGCGACAGCAGCCGGGCGATTTCATTCACCAGTAACACCAGGCGCGACTTGCCTTCCGTCTGGCGCTTGGCGAATGAGGCGGCGTCCAGCGGCAGCGGATCTTGCAAGCAAGCAATATCGAGCGCCTTGTTGATGATTTGCTCGCGCAGCTCTTCCTGCGAACCGAGGGCCATGAATTGCATGCCCATCTGCTGTAAACCAGGGATGCTTTTCTCGACGTACTTGATCTGCTCTTTCATTTGCAGCGCGAACAAACGGCGCAAACCGACCTTGTGCGTGCGGGAGGCCACGGTCGGGTCGTCAAACACTTCCAGGTCGCAATGCGTGCCCTTGTCGACCAGCGCGGGGAAACCGATCAGTGTCAGCTTGCCCTGCACGATTTCGAGTAATTCCGGCAATTCGCCAAAGGTCCAGGCCGTCAAACCCATGTGTTGCGAGACGGTGGCATTTGCCGGTGCCGGCGCGGCAGGGGCGGACGCGCCCTTGCCTGCTGCAACTGTAGCACTCTGCGCCTGCAGCCGCGACGCCACTTGCGCGCCCGCCACCTTGGCACCGGGCGTGCCCGTGCCGGAGACGCCCGACACTTCAGCCAGCTTCTGGAAACTCTGGCGCGCCTGGCCGCCGAATTCCGCCTGCAGGGTGGCCAGGTTGCGGCCCATGTCCAGCTGGCGGCCATGCTCGTCGATCACCTTGAAATTCATGAAGTGATGGGCAGGCAGGGTTTCCGGCTTGAAGTCCGTCGTCAGCACATTGATCGTGATTTGCGTGCGGATGTCTGCGATGATGGCGTCGATCAGGTCACCGCGACCAAACACGCCCGCCTCATGCACACGCTCGCAGAACTTGGCCGCGTAATCGGGCAGCGGCACGCAGTGGCGGCGCAGCTTTTGCGGCAAGGATTTCAGCAGCAGATGCACTTTTTCCTTCAGCATGCCCGGCACCAGCCATTCGCAGCGCTCGCGCGGCAACTGGTTCAGCGCATACAGCGGCACGCTCAACGTCACGCCATCGCGCACGCTGCCCGGCTCGAAGTGGTACGTGAGACCCATTTCCAGGCCCGTCACGGACATGGTTTTCGGGAACAGGTCGGTGGTCACGCCGGCCGCCTCGTGGCGCATCAGCTCTTCGCGGTTCAAATACAGCAACTTCGGGTTCTCGCGCGAGACGTCCTTGTGCCATTTTTCGAAACCGGCGCCATTGCACACGTCCGCCGGCAGCAGCTTGTCGTAGAAGGCGGCGATCAGTTCATCGTCGACCAGCACGTCCAGGCGGCGCGATTTGTGTTCGAGGTTTTCGATATCCTTGATCAGCTTGTGGTTGTGCGCAAAGAATGGCGCGCGCGTGTCGAAGTCGCCGCCGACGAGGGCGTCGCGGATGAAGATTTCGCGCGCTTCCGGCAAGTTGAAATTGCCATAGTTGATGCGGCGCTGGCTGTACACCACCAGGCCATATAAAGTCGCGCGTTCCGAGGCCGTCACTTGCGCCGAGCGTTTTTCCCAGCGCGGCTCGCCCCACGATTTTTTCAGCAAATGTTCGCCGACTTTTTCCAGCCACTCGGGCTGGATCTGCGCCACGCAGCGCGCATACAAACGCGTCGTGTCGACCAGTTCGGCCGCCATGATCCACTTGCCCGGCTTTTTCAGCAGCGAGGAACCGGGCCAGATATGGAACTTGATGCCGCGTGCGCCCAGGTAGCCGGCACCCGGCTCGTCCTCGCCCTTGAAACCGATATTGCCCAGCAAGCCAGTCAGCAAGGCCATGTGCAGATTGTCGTAAGTAGCCGGTGCCTCATTCAGGCGCCAGCCCTGCTCCTTGACGATGGTCAGCAGCTGCGAATGCACGTCGCGCCATTCGCGCAGGCGCATCTGCGACAAGAAATTCGTGCGGCAATTGTCCTGCAACTGGCGGTTGGTTTTCTTGTGCTCGATGGCGGACTCGAACCAGCGCCAGATTTTCAGGTAGCTGAGGAATTCCGACTTTTCATCGGCAAACTTCTTGTGCGCTTCGTCGGCCGCCTGCTGGTGTTCCATCGGGCGGTCGCGCGGATCTTGCACGGACAGGGCCGAGGCGACGATCAGCACTTCCGTCAGGCAGGCGTTATCGAGCGCGGCCAGGATCATGCGGCCTACGCGCGGGTCGAGCGGCAGCTTGGCCAGCTTGTTGCCCAGCGGCGTGAGTTGGTTGACCTCGTCGACGGCGCCCAGTTCCTGCAGCAATTGATAACCGTCGGCCACCGCGCGCGCCAGCGGCGGCTCGATGAAGGGGAAGGTTTCCACGTCCGTCAGGTGCAAGGATTTCATGCGCAGAATGACGGCCGCCAGCGAAGAGCGCAGGATTTCCGGCTCGGTGAACTTTGGCCGCAGCAAATAATCCTGCTCTTCGTACAAACGGATGCACACGCCATCGGCCACGCGGCCGCAGCGCCCGGCGCGCTGGTTGGCGGCCGACTGGGCGATCGGCTCGACCTGCAGCTGCTCGACCTTGTTGCGGTAACTGTAGCGTTTCACGCGCGCCAGGCCCGCGTCGACCACGTAGCGGATGCCGGGCACGGTCAGCGAGGTTTCCGCCACGTTGGTGGCCAGCACGATGCGGCGCGCATTGCTGGTCTTGAAGACGCGTTCCTGCTCTTCGGCGGACAAACGGGCGAACAGGGGCAGGATTTCCACGTGCGGCGGATGGTGCTTGCGCAGCGCTTCGGCGCAGTCGCGGATTTCGCGCTCGCCCGGCAAGAACACCAGCACATCGCCCGAGCCGATGCGGCACAGCTCTTCCACGCCATCGACGACGGCATCCATCAGGTCACGCTTTTCGCGCGCGGCGGCAGTCCTCTGTCCCGGTTTGTCGGCGCTGTTGCTACCCGCGCCCGAACCTGGCATGGCGACCTGCTCGCGCTCCACGGGACGATAACGCACTTCCACCTGGTACAGGCGGCCCGACACTTCGATCACGGGCGCGGGTTTCTCCGGCGTGCCGAAATGGCGCGAAAAGCGTTCCGCATCGATGGTGGCCGAGGTGATGATGATTTTCAGATCAGGCCGGCGCGGCAGCAGCTGTTTCAGATAACCGAGCAGGAAATCGATGTTCAGGCTGCGTTCATGTGCTTCATCGATGATGATGGTGTCGTAATTTTTCAACAACGGGTCGGTCTGCGTCTCGGCCAGCAAGATACCGTCCGTCATCAGCTTGACGGAGGCGCCACGGCTCAGGGTGTCGGTAAAGCGCACCTTGAAGCCCACGGTTTCGCCCAGCGGCGTACCGAGTTCCTGCGCGATGCGCTTGGCCGTCGAGGAAGCGGCGATGCGGCGCGGCTGCGTATGGCCGATCATGCCCTTCTGGCCACGTCCCAGTTCCAGGCAAATCTTCGGCAACTGCGTCGTCTTGCCGGAACCCGTCTCGCCCGAGACGATGATCACCTGGTTTTCCATCAGGGCCTTGGCGATTTCGGCGCGCCGGCCCGAGACGGGCAAGTCTTCCGGATACGTAATCGGTGGCAGCGGATTGCGGAAGGCCTTTTCCGCCTCGCGCGCGGCGCGCGCTGCGTCTCGGCTCTCGCGACTCTCGCGCTCTGCGCGGCTGGCCTGCTCATTGCGCGGCGCCTGCCCCTCGCGCGGCGGGCGCGGGGCGCGCTGCTGCTGTTGCTGTTTCTGCTGTTCCGTGCGCGGCGGCTGCTGCCTTTGCTGGCTCACGGGCGGGCGCTGGCGGCCCTGCGCAGGCGCGGCGGCAGGCGTGGCAATATCCGCGCTGGCGGGCACATTTGCAACGGTGGAAGGAGGGGAAGACTTATTGCTGGCTGAAGACATTGTTTTTTACAGGTATTTTAAGCGCGCACATCGCGCAGCGAATTATAATGCGCTTAATGGAAAACCCTACCCAATTCGTCCAATGGCTGCGCTCCGTCGCGCCCTACATCCACGCCTTTCGCGGCAAGACCTTCGTGGTCGCCTTCCCCGGTGAACTCGTCAGCGCCGGGGCGCTGCAGGTGCTGGCCCATGATTTGTCCCTGCTGCATGCGCTGGACATCAACGTCACCGTCGTCTACGGCTCACGGCCGCAGGTGGCGGAACAACTGGCCTTGCGCAACGTCGAAGGCCGCTTCCACAACGGCGTGCGCATCACGGACATCGCCGCGCTGGAATGCGCGAAGGAAGCTGCCGGCGAGCTGCGCCTCGATATCGAGGCCGCGTTCAGCCAGGGCTTGCCGAACACGCCCATGTCGCATGCGGCCATCCGTATCATTTCCGGCAACTTCATCACGGCGCGCCCGCTGGGCGTGATCGATGGCGTGGACCTGGAACTGACGGGCATCACGCGCAAGGTCGACGCCGAAACCATCCATTCCATCCTCGGTTCGGACGGCCTGGTGCTGCTCTCGCCGCTGGGTTTCTCGCCGACCGGCGAGGCCTTCAATCTGACCATGGAAGACGTCGCATGCAGCGCCGCCATCGCCCTGCACGCGGACAAACTGATTTTCATCACGGAAACGCCGATGATGGAAGACGCCACGGGCGTGGAAATCCGTGAACTGTCGTCGCACCAGGCCGAAGCCGTGCTGATGGCGGGCTTCTTGCCCGACGCCACGGCGTTCTACCTGAAACATTGCGTCAAGGCATGCCACAACGGTGTCGAGCGCTCGCACATCGTGCCCTTCTCGATGGACGGTTCGGCCCTGCTGGAATTGTTCACCCATGATGGCGTGGGCACCATGATCAGCCACGAAAACCTGGAAAGCCTGCGCCAGGCCACCATCGAAGACGTGGGCGGTATCATCAAACTGATCGAACCGCTGGAAGCGGACGGCACTTTGGTGAAGCGGGGCCGCGAGCTGATCGAACGCGAGATCGATTATTTCTCCGTCATCGAGCATGATGGCGTGATCTTCGGCTGCGCCGCCCTGTACCCGTTCCCCGCGCAAAAAATGGCGGAAATGGCATGCTTGACGGTCAACCCGGAAGTGCAAGCCCAGGGCGACGGCGAGCGCATCCTGAAACACATGGAAAACCGCGCGCGCGCCGCCGGCCTGAACAAACTGTTCGTGCTGACCACGCGCACCTCGCACTGGTTCAAGAAACGCGGCTTCGTGCCGGCCACCGTCGACGATTTGCCGAAGGACCGCCAGCATATGTATAACTGGCAACGTAAATCCCAGGTGCTCATCAAGACACTGTAAAAAATGAAAAATCCCGGCATGCCGGGATTTTTTACATTGAGATCATTATTTGATATTCAATGGCGCAAACGATTTGACCAGGTCGTCCAGCGCCTTCAATTGCGCCAGGAACGGTTCCAGCTGGTCCAGCGGCAAAGCGCTGGGGCCGTCGCAACGGGCGTTGTCGGGGTCAGGATGGGCTTCCAGGAACAAGCCGGCGATGCCGACCGCCAGGCCGGCGCGGGCCAGGTCCGCCACTTGCTGGCGGCGGCCACCCGAGGCGGCGCCACCGGGATCGCGCTGCTGCAGCGCATGCGTGACATCGAAGATGATCGGCAAGTCGTCGCACGTCTTTTTCATGACACCAAAGCCCAGCATGTCGACCACCAGGTTGTCGTAGCCCAGGCACGTGCCGCGGTCGCACAGGATCAATTGATCGTTGCCCGCTTCCTTGAATTTTTCGACGATATTGGCCATCTGGCCAGGGCTCAAAAATTGCGGCTTCTTGATGTTGATGACTTTACCCGTTTTCGCCAGGGCCACGACGAGGTCCGTCTGGCGCGCCAGGAAGGCGGGCAATTGCAGCACGTCGACCACTTCGGCCACCTGCTGCGCCTGCCATGGCTCATGCACATCGGTAATCACCGGCACGCCGAACGCCGCCTTGACATCCTGGAAGATGCGCATGCCTTCTTCCAGGCCCGGGCCGCGGTAAGAATGGATCGACGAGCGGTTGGCCTTGTCGAAGCTGGCCTTGAACACATAGGGAATGCCCAGTTTTTGCGTGACGCGCACATATTCTTCGCAAGCGCGCATGGCGAGATCGCGCGATTCGAGCACGTTGATGCCGCCAAACAGCACGAAACTGCCGGTATTGCTGACGTCGATGCCATGGACTTTCACTGAGGTCATAGGGATTCCATATTGGTTAATTATTACTACTTGCTTGGAAGAGGCGCCGCCAGCGGCTGGCGCGATAAGGCATCTTACTAGCTGGGGCGGCGCAGATCAAATTTGATCCAGCACAAGGGCACGGCAAACGGCGTGTCGCCAGGCTGCGACGGCCCCGCGAGGGCAGGCGCAAAGTGCCTTATAATCACGCTTTATCTCTACACTGATTCAGGAGCACTGATGGCCCGCACGATCCACTGCATCAAACTCAACAAGGAAGCCGAAGGACTGGATTTCCCACCGTACCCGGGCGAACTGGGCAAGAAGATTTACGAATCGGTGTCGAAAGAAGCGTGGGCCGCCTGGCTCAAGCACCAGACCATGCTGGTCAATGAAAACCGCCTGAACCTGGCCGACGCACGCGCCCGCAAATACCTGGCCACGCAAATGGAAAAACATTTCTTCGGCGATGGCGCCGATGCGGCCATGGGCTACGTTCCACCAACGGAATAAGTTTTATCGCTTGCCCGTGACCACGTCACGGGCAGTTTTACCTTCGTTTCACGCCCTGCCCCGCCGTTTCACGGTACCTCCTCCCCGTTTCGTCGCACACTGCTCGCCGCCCACGCCGCCGGCTGGCACAGTACGTCCATCGACAACCTCACACCAAGGCGGACACCATGTTGCAGCAAATCTTCAGCCACACTCCCCTCTACGTCTGGGCCATCCTGGCCTTCCTTGTGTACCGCGGCGTGCTGGCCAGCCGCGCGCGTGAAGTGACCTTGCGCAAGCTGTGCATCATTCCCCTGGTCATGCTGGCCCTGTCCCTGAGCGGCATGTACGGCAGTTTCGGCTTGGCCGGCATCGCGCCATTCGCCTGGGCCGCTGGCGCCCTGGCCGGTGCGGCGCTGGCCTGGACGCTGAGCGATGCGCGCAAGATAACCGCCATTCCCGAGCGGGCCAGCGTGCAGCGTCCCGGCAGCTGGGTGCCGTTGATCCTGATGATGAGTATTTTTTGCATGAAATATGCGGTCGCCGTGACCCTGTCCATCGCCCCGGCGACTGCCCATGTGCCCAGCTTCAGCGTGCCGGTCTGCCTCGCCTATGGTTGCTTCAGCGGCATCTTCCTCGGTGGCCTGCTGCGCACCGTGGCCGTGTACCGCCAGGCGCACATGACAAGCGGCCCGCAAGGGGCCGCCGTGTAAGACAGGTGCGGACGCCGGCGAATGCCGGCTATCACCTTAGTAGGCCAGGGTACGCACGCCTTCCGGCATGCCCAGCAGGCAAACATTGGCGCCGCGCACAGCGAACAGGCCGACGGCGATGACGCCGACGATCTGGTTGATCTGCTGTTCCAGCGCCACCGGATCGGCGATCTGCAAGCCCAGCACGTCGATGATTTCGCCACCATTGTCGGTAATGAAGGCTTCCGTGCTGCCAGCCTTCAGGCGCAAGCGGGGCGTGCCGCCCAGCGCGGCCAGCTGGCGCGATACGGCGGCGCGGGCCATCGGCACCACTTCCACCGGCAGCGGGAAAGCGCCCAACGTGCCCACCAGCTTGGAGCCATCGGCGATGCAAACGAATTGTTTCGCTACGGAAGCAACGATCTTTTCACGCGTCAATGCTGCACCGCCGCCCTTGATCATGGCGCCGCTGGCCGTGATTTCATCGGCGCCGTCGATGTAGACGGCGATCGACTCGACGTCGTTCAAGTCGAAGACGGCAATGCCATGGCCTGCCAGGCGCGCGGACGTCGCTTCGGACGATGCGACCGTGCCTTTGATGCGGTCCTTGATCTTGGCCAGTTCATCGATGAAAAAATTGGCGGTGGAACCGGTGCCGACACCGATGATTTCACCATCGACTACGTAATCAATGGCGGCACGGGCTACAGCTTGCTTCAATTCGTCTTGGGTCATGAGATTCAGGCTAAAGTGGGGAATGGCGCTATTTTAACGGATTGCCAGCCCGGCCAGCCGGCCATGATGACCGCCCATTCGATTTGATACAACAGGCAAATGGAGAAACCTTGCCCCAAGGCAATTCGCCACCCAATTACTCTCTATGCCCTTTAAAATATGCGAAAATGGAACAATAGCCCGATATGACGTTTCAGGAATAGCACATGAATCACAGTAAACAGGTACTTGTTGTCGATGACAGCCGGGTTTCACGTTTGATGTCGCATCAGTTCATCCTCAGCAAACATGCCGACTGGCAAGTGATTGAGGCGGCGACGGGTGAAGAAGCCCTGGAAAAAGTCAAGACAGTCAACCCTGTCCTGATATTACTGGATGTCAACATGCCCGGCATGGGCGGCGTGGCGGCAGCGGAACAATTGCGTGTGCTGTGTCCGCAAACGCACATCATTCTTGTCACGGCGAATGTACAAAACGCCATCCGCAACCGCGCCAGCGAGATGAAAGTCGGCTTCATGGAAAAACCCATCACGGAAACCCGCATCCATCAGCTGATCGAATCGCTGGGACTGTGAGCATGATCAATCTCTCCGAACTCGAAAACGATGCCCTGGTAGAGATATTCAACATCGGGGTGGGCCACGCCGCCGCCGCGATGAGCGAAATCGTCAATGAAGAAGTGACCATGTCGGTGCCGTCGATCACGTTCCTGAACCGTGCCGACGCGGCCGCCCTGCTGGGCAGCAAGAAGGATGGCGAACGCATCTGCGGCGTCAGCCAGCACTACGATGGCGCCTTCGCCACCGAAGCCATCCTGATGTTCCCGGAAGACAAGAGCCTGGAAATCGTGCGCCTGATGGTGGGCGACGCCATGCCGCTGCAGGAACTGACGGAGATGGAACAGGAGGCGATGAGCGAAATCGGCAACATCATCCTCAACTCCTGCGTGGGCACGCTGGCCAACCTGTTCGACAGCGAACTGCATGGCTCGCTGCCCCTGTACCACGTGGGCACCAGCGCGGAAATCCTGTCCTCGTTCGGCGGCCACGATGACGAGGCCGTCGTGCTGATGCTGCATATCGACTTCGTGCTGTCCAAGCACCAGATCCATGGTTATGTCGCCTTCGTGCTCGACCTGTCCGCCTTGCACGACCTGAAACAGCAGGTCAGCCACTATCTGGCCAAGGTCCTGGGACAGGCGTGACGATCATGCCGGATGCCTTACACCGACTCGCCCTGCTCGAAAGCATCCTCGGTGCCGTCAACCTGGGCGCCATCGTGCTCGATGAGCAGCACCGCATCGTGCTGTGGAACCACTGGATGGCGCGCCACTCGGCGTACCAGGGCGACGCCGTGCTGGGCCAGGACTTCTTCGCCGTCTATCCGGAACTGCGCCACAAGCGCATCGATTCGGCCATCACCCAGGCCCTGCGCGACAATTTCCAGTCGCTGCTGTCGCAAACGCTGCACAAGGCGCCGTTTGCCCTATACACGCATGGCGCGGCCGCTGGCGCGGTGGAAGGCCTGGAACGCATGCAGCAGGCTATCGCCGTCACGCCGATCAATCTGCCCGGTTCGCCGCGCCACTGCCTGATACAGATCAATGATGTCACCATCGCCGTGGGCCGCGAAAAGCTGCTGCGCGAACAAACCATGGTCTTGCGCTCGCAAACCTTTTCCGACGGCTTGACGGGCATCGCCAACCGCCGCCACTTCGACGTGGCGATCGAGAAAGAAATGCGGCGCGCCATGCGTACGGGCAGCCCCCTGTCGCTGCTGATGATCGACATTGACCATTTCAAGGATTACAACGACCATTACGGCCACCAGCAGGGCGACGACTGCCTGATACGCGTGGCAGCCGAACTGGCCGCCATGCTGCAGCGCCCCACCGACCTGCTGGCGCGCTATGGCGGCGAGGAATTTGCCGCCATCCTGCCCGACACGGACGCGGCGCAGGCGCTGCGCATGGCCGAGGCGATCCGCCTGCGGGCGGCCGAACTGCGCATTGCGCATGCCAAGACGGGCAATGACGTCAAGCACATCACGGTCAGCATCGGCATCGCCACGCAGCACCAGCAACAGCCGCTGGCCATCTCCGCCCTGATTGGCGCCGCCGACCGCGCCCTGTACCTGGCCAAGGGCGCCGGGCGCAACCGGGTGATGGTACAGCCGCTGTAAAAAAGCAACGCAGGGAAAAGGATGTATGCGCTGCCCGTCCTGGGCCTTAGCAGGGTGTTCAATGTCTGCACCACCAACCTAATCCTGTGGAACAAGAGCAACGACGCCACCTGGCCGCCGGCATCGACAGTCTGCAGGCACGCATGGCCGAACTGCTGCAGAACGAAAAAATCCACGTCACGGTGGCAGGCGATACCCTGATCCTGCCGGGCATGCTCAGCGATGCCGTCAAGGCCGACCGGGCCCTGCCGGCGGCCAACGCCTATGTGCGGCGCAGCGCGCGCCGGACGTACACCTGGCCTCGAACACGACACCGTGACGGCGGCATCAGCGCGGCAGCAAGCGGCGGTCGGCAGGGTCGAGCAGGAAGCCCTGCAATATCTCTTGCAGTTGCGGCAGCTTGGCCACATAGGCGGGAATACCCAGCTGGCACGCGCCGAAGTAGTGGGCGATGATGTCGCCCTGCTGTTCCATGTTGAAGTCGGACAGGATGCCGCCGGCCTGCGCGTCGTAGCGGTAGGCGCGTTGCCGGATGTAGCCGCCGCACAGCGCCAGCAGCACGCCATGCAGCAGCACGCTGTAGCCGAGCTGGTACTGCCACACGTGCACCATCTCGTGGATGAAGAACAGCTTGCCGCTGTTGCCTTCGCGGGAAAAGTCGTCGCGGTACTGGGCCGGCATGAAGTACAGGCTGCCGTGCGGCGTCATGGCCGTGTTCTGATCCTGCAAGCCAAACGGTAGAAAGGAGCCGCGCACGACGCGCACGCGCGCGTAGTCGATGGCGCCCTGAAAGACGCTGCGGGCCATGGCGGTTTCGCCGATGGTGAGGGGGCGGCGCAAGACGCGCATGAGCAGTAAGTGAAAAAAGCGCGGCCGGCGGGAAGCCTGCCGCGCGAGTACCGCTTACGCTGAACGCAGGCCGCTGGCCGCCTTGGCGATTTCCGTGATGCGGTCCCAGTTGCCGGCCGCGATCGCGTCCTTCGGCGTCAGCCACGAACCGCCCACACAGGCGACGTTCTTGCACGCGAGGAACTGCGACGCCGTCTCTTGCGAGATGCCGCCCGTCGGGCAGAAGGTGATGTCCGGCAGCGGGCCGTAAATCGCGTTGAGCATGCCGATGCCGCCCGCCGGCACGGCCGGGAACAGTTTCAGCTGCTGGAAGCCGTTTTCGCGCGCCGCCATCACTTCGCCTGGCGTCATCACGCCTGGCAGCAACGGCAAGCCGCTGCTTTTCGCCGCCGCCACCAGGGCCGACGTCAGGCCAGGCGACACGCCAAACACGGCGCCCGCATCGCGCGCCTGGACGAATTCCTCGGGCCGGGTCAAGGTACCGACGCCGACGATGGCGCCCGGCACGGCCGACATGGCGCGGATCGCTTCCAGGCCATGCTTGGTGCGCAGGGTCACTTCCAGCACGCGGATGCCGCCCGCCACCAGCGCGCGCGCCAGCGGTACGGCATGTTCAGGATCGTCGATCGCAATCACGGGGATCACGCTCGATGTGCGCATAATTTCCAGTAGTGTCATGGTCATCTCTTATTTCCTAGCCAAAAAGTCTTCATCGGAACCCGGTACGGTATCACCGACATTGTCGGCGTCGTGCAAGGCGACGGTGGTGGGAATCGGCGACGGCAGGCCGAAGGTGGTGGCACCCTCTTCCGCCGCGCTGACGGTGGAACGGAACATGGAAAACAGCTCGCGGCCCATGCCGACGTGGTTCGGCGACAGGTCGGCCGTAACCAGCGAACGGGCATGCCAGACGTCGGCCGGCACCAGCGCTTCGAGCACGCCGGTGAAGGCGTCGAGGCGGATGATGTCGCCATCGCGCACCAGGCCCAGGGGGCCGCCGGCGAGGATTTCTGGCGATACGTGGATGGCGGCCGGCACCTTGCCCGACGCGCCCGACATGCGGCCATCGGTAACCAGCGCCACGTGGCGGCCCGCATCCTGCAGGTTGGCCAGCGCCGGCGTCAGCGCATGCAGTTCCGGCATGCCGTTGGCGCGCGGACCCTGGAAGCGCAGCACGGCGACGAAGTCGCGGTCCAGCGTGCCAGCCTTGTAGGCGGTCATGAACTCTTCCTGCGAATTGAACACCAGCGCAGGCGCTTCCACCGTGCGGTGCTGCGGCTTGACGGCCGAGACCTTCATCACGGCGCGGCCCAGGTTACCCGCGACGAGGACCATGCCGCCGTCCGGCGCGAACGGGTTCGAGGCCGGGCGCAGCACGTTTTCATCGGCGCTGATAGCCGGTGCATCTTTCCAGAAGACCTTGCCGTCTTCGCCCAGGAACGGTTCCATGCAGTGCGCGCGCAAGCCGTGGCCCAGGATGGTGTTGACGTCCTCGTGCAGCAAACCCGCATCCAGCAGTTCGCGGATCAGGTAACCGGTGCCGCCGGCCGCGTGAAAATGGTTCACGTCGGCGTCGCCGTTCGGATAGATGCGCGTGAGCATTGGCACGATGGCCGACAGTTCATTGAAATCGTTCCAGTCGATGACGATGCCGGCCGCCTTGGCGATCGCCACCAGGTGCAAGGTGTGGTTGGTCGAACCGCCTGTGGCCAGCAAGCCCACGACGGCATTGACGATACATTTCTCGTCGACGATATGGCCAACTGGCAAGTAATTGGCGCTTTGCGCCGTGATGCCGGCGGCACGCTGGGCGGCGGCGGCGGTCAGCGCATCGCGCAGTGGCGTGTTCGGCGTGATGAAGGCGGCGCCCGGCAAGTGCAGGCCCATCACTTCCATCAGCATCTGGTTGCTGTTCGCTGTACCATAAAAAGTACAGGTACCGGCGCCATGGTAGGCTTTCGATTCGCCTTCGAGCAAGTCTTCGCGCGTCGCCTTGCCTTGCGCATACAGCTGGCGCACCTTGGCTTTTTCCTGGTTCGACAGGCCCGACGTCATCGGACCGGCCGGCACGAAGACGGCTGGCAAATGGCCGAAGTGCAGCGCGCCAATCAACAGGCCCGGCACGATCTTGTCGCACACGCCCAGGTACAGGGCCGCATCGAACATATTGTGCGACAGCGCCACGGCCGTCGACATGGCGATGGTGTCGCGCGAGAACAGCGACAATTCCATGCCCGGCTGGCCTTGCGTCACGCCATCGCACATCGCGGGCACGCCGCCGGCGAACTGGGCCACGGCGCCCACTTCGCGCACGGCTTGCTTGATGATCTGCGGGAAGCCGTCGAAGGGCTGGTGCGCCGACAGCATGTCGTTGTACGAGGAAACGATGGCCACGGAAGGCTTCTTGTATTCTTTCAGCGACAGCTTGTCGTTGGCGGGAAAGGCGGCAAAGCCGTGCGCCAGGTTGGTGCACGACAGGGCGCCGCGCTGCACGCCCTGGATGCGCGCCGCATCCAGATGCGCCAGGTAGGCGCCGCGCGATGGCCGGCTGCGCGCGATGATGCGCGCTGTTACGGATTCGACTACTGGATGCAGCGCCATATGGATTTCCTTAAAAATGAGTATTTCGTGAAATTTTACTACAAAATGGTCGCGCAGAAGCACTCTTGCAGTGGCCAGTGACAGAAATATTCCATTTTTCCACGACCTTTCAAGGCAAAACAACAATGTGCCACATCCAATCGTCTTGCTTGCCTATCTATTGCAGCACGGATAAAAACGCTAAAAAAAACGCTGAAAATCCTATGCGCCTGCACAAACTGTAGTGAAATTACGTTTTTCTGATGTATTATTCTCATACCAACGCCGGACCCGCTGTTCGCCACCACGAACGCGCCGCGCTCCTTTCAACCGAGACAAGCACCCAAGCCGACCGCCATGCGCCTGCCAGTACCTACTCCTGCCATCACCGCCACCGCCAGTTTCCAGTCCCTGCAAGCGCATAGCGCCAGCCTGCGCGAAGTGCATCTGCGCCAGCTGTTCGCTCTTGACCCCGCGCGTTTTTCCAGCATGACAGTCGATGCGGCAGGACTGCTGCTCGATTACTCGAAAAACCGCGTCGACGCCACCGCCATGGCCCTGCTGATGGACCTGGCCCGCGAGCGCGGCGTGGAAGCGCAGCGCGAAGCGATGTTTACGGGCGAGAAAATCAATCTTACCGAACATCGGGCCGTTCTGCATACCGCCTTGCGCGCGCCACGCGGCACCAAGCTGGTGGTCGATGGCCAGGATATCGATGCCGACGTGCAAGATGTGCTGCAGCGCGTGAAGGCATTTACGGACAAGGTACGCAATGGCAGCTGGCTCGGCCACACGGGCAAGCCGATTTGCGACATCGTCAACATCGGCATCGGCGGCTCGGACCTGGGCCCGAAAATGGCCTGCCTGGCGCTGCGGTCCTACGCCAACCCGGGCCTGGAAATACACTTTGTGTCCAACGTCGACGGCCACGACATGGAAGCGACCCTGTCCAAAGTCGATCCGGAAACCACGCTCTTCATCGTGGCCTCGAAAACCTTCGTCACGGCGGAAACCATGCTCAACGCCAACACGGCGCGCGCCTGGTTCCTGCTCGAAGGCGAAGAAAAGGATCTGGCCCAACATTTTGTGGCCGTCTCGACCAACACGCAAGCCATCGTCGACTTCGGCATTTCGCCAGACAACATGTTCCCGTTCTGGGACTGGGTCGGCGGCCGCTATTCCGTCTGGTCCTCGATCGGCCTGGCCGTGGCGCTATCGGTCGGCTTTGAATACTTCAGCGATTTCCTCGCCGGCGCACATGCGATGGACCAGCACTTCCGCCAGGCACCGCTGGAGCAGAACATGCCCGTGGTGCTGGCCATGGTGGGCTTCTGGAACCGTCAGTTCCTCGACTGCGGTTCCGTTTCCATCGCGCCCTACCACCAGGACCTGAGCCGCTTTGCCGCCTATTTGCAACAGCTGGACATGGAAAGCAACGGCAAGCGCGTCACCAAGGATGGCGTGCTCGTCGACGTGCCGACCGGCCCCGTCATCTGGGGCGATTGCGGCACGAATGCGCAGCACGCGTATTTCCAGCTGCTGCACCAGGGCACCGACATCACGCCCATCGATTTCATCGCCGCCCTGCGCGCCACGCACGATTTGCCTGGCCACCACGACGCCCTGCTGGCGAACTGCTTCGCCCAGTCGGAAGCCTTCATGACGGGCAAGACGGGCGAGGAAGTGCGCATGGACCTGCAGGCGCAAGGCTTGCCGGAGAACGAGATCGAAGCGCTGGTGCCGCACAAGACCTTCCCCGGCAACCGCCCCAGCAACACCATTTTGATGGACCAGCTGACCCCGACCACCCTGGGCGCCCTGATCGCGCTGTACGAGCACAAGACCTTCGTGCAAGGCGTCTTGTGGAACGTCAACAGTTTTGATCAATGGGGCGTGGAACTGGGCAAGGTGCTGGCGAAGAAAATCCAGGCCGAACTGACGGGCGAAGCCCGTCCCGACCACCACGACAGCTCCACCAATGGCTTGATTGCCCTGGCGAAGGCAGCCAAGGCGGCGTACTAACTGAATTGAGGTTTATGAATATTTACGAAATCAAAGTAGTCAGCGACAAGCCCATGCAAGTGGGCGAATGCCCGCTGTGGCATGGCAAGGAAGCGGCCCTGTACTGGGTCGATATCGATGGCTGTGCCGTGCACCGTTTGCACCCGGCCAGCGGCAAGCATGAGCAGTGGAGCATGCCGACGGAGCCGTCGGCGCTGGCCATCAACGCCGGTGGCGGTCTGATCGTGGCCTTGCGCAGCGGCTTTGCCCACCTCGACACCAAGACGGGTAGCCTGGCGGAAATCGCCCCGGCGCCGTTCGACATGGCCACCACACGTTTTAACGATGGCAAGGTCGATCCAGCCGGCCGCTTCTGGGTCGGCACGATTTTCGAGCCGCGCAGCGCCGATGCGGCGGAAATGTTCGTGCTGGAAAAGGGACAAGTGCGCAAGGTCTGGTCCGGCGGCATGACGGTGTCGAACGGCCTGGGATTCAGCCCGGACGGGCGCACCATGTACCACGCGGATACCACCACACACCGCATCGACCGCTACGATTTCGACGCGGCCACGGGTGCCATTTCCGCGCCACAACCATTCCAGCGCTTCTCCACCGATAAAAAAGCGGCGGACTACGGCGGACGCCCGGACGGAGCCGCCGTCGACAGCGAAGGTAATTACTGGTCGGCCATGTTTGAAGGCGGCAGGATTGTACGCTTCGCCCCCGATGGCCATGTGCTGGGCGAAATTACCGTGCCCGTGCGCTGCCCCACCATGCTGACCTTTGGCGGCCCCGACCTGCGCACCCTATACATCACCAGCGCCAGCCACAACCGGTCAAACGCCGAGATCGCCGAATACCCGTTGACGGGCCACGTGCTGTCCGTGCGCGTGGACGTGGCGGGCCAGCCGGAAACGCCGTACCAGGCGTAACACGGCCAGACATGAAAAAGCGCCGGCACCCGCGAGGGTCCGGCGCTTTTTTAACGCTCACGTAGGTCGGATTAGCGGGGCAAGGCCCCGCGTAATCCGACAACAGTATTGGCCATGGTGGCGTCGGATTACGCGGCGTACGCCGCTAATCCGACCTACAGTTGCTTCAGCTTACCGCGCCAGCACCTTGCGTATCGTCTCGGCCAGTTCGGCCGCCACAAACTTGGCCACATAACCATCGGCGCCCACGCCTTTGACGTGGTCTTCGTTGGTCGAGCCCGTCAGCGACGAGTGGATCACCACGGGGATGTTGGCGAAGCGGCCATCGTTCTTGATGTTGCGCGTCAGGGTGAAGCCATCCATTTCCGGCATTTCCAGGTCGGTCAGCACCAGCGCGACCTTGTCTTTCGCCGTCTTGCCTTCGGTGGCCGCCTGGGCCGAGATCGCCTGCAGGCGTTCCCACGCTTCCTTGCCCGTCTTGGTCATGATGAACGGCACGCCCATCGCTTCGAGGCCCTTTTCGATCAGCGAGCGGGCCAGCGAGGAATCGTCGGCCGCGAGGATCACGGCGCCGGCAGGCAGGCGCACTTGCGGGCCGATGCTGTTCTGGTCCACGTCGGGGTCGCCCGACGGCAGCACGTTGCGCAGGATTTGCTCCACGTCCAGCACTTGGGCCAGGCGCGTCTTGTCCGTGTCGCCATCGAGGCGCGCGATACTGGTGACGAGACCGCCACCGACGCTCGATTCGGCCGACAGGACCTGATTCCATTCCAGGCGCACGATTTCATCGACCTCTTCCACGGCGAACGCCTGGGTCGAGCGGGCAAATTCCGTCACCATCAAAATTTTCAAGCCGCTGCTCTTGCAGCCGACGGCCATCGGCAAGTCGATCACGGGCACGATCTGGCCGCGGATATTGACCACGCCCAGCATGTGGGGGTGCGAACCGGCCACCGCCGTGATGGCCGGCATTTCCATGATTTCACGGACTTTGAACACGTTGATGCCGAAGAGCTCGCGGCTGGTCGAGTGATCACTGGTGCCCAGCTTGAACAGGAACAATTCGAATTTGTTATTGCCTGTCAGGCTGGTGCGTTCATCGACATCTTGCTGCATTGAATTCATTGTGTCCCCTTGAGCCGTCTTGTAAAGTTAGGTCTGCCTACCCATGCTGCTGCGGGCAGTGCGGACTGCACGTCGCACGGACGTCGGATGGCGGGTTCGGGGCATGGCCGGCGCTAACGGTGCAGTGTAGTACAACCAATAGTTGCTATCGATTTCAACTTGGATTATACGGTTTTTTACTTTCTTCAAGGCTACTTTACGCTGCCAACGGCGATCCTGACAGCATTTCTTGATTTGCTTGTTGCTACAGCGCAAATGATGATGGAGAGAATCGAAAATTTCCCTGGCAACCATGGTTGCTTTGAAAAGTCCTGTGCAAAACGTGACGGCGTACCCGCGCCAACGAACGGCATATAATGGCCCTGCCAGCATGGCTGGCAAGCATACCGGGCAAAACTGCGACGCCAGGGAATGGAATGTAGTAAAATTTCTTGCAATTGCCTGTTCTACGTAGTAAATTTACACCACCGAATATAGTAACGACAGACTGGCACTTCCGGTCGGCCTCCTCCCCGCTCCGGCTCTTTTACTTTTGCGACGACACTCACTTATGGCACTTACCGATTTTGACCTGGTCCTGTTTGGCGGCAGCGGCGATTTAGCAATGCGCAAGTTGCTGCCTGCAATGTATGCGCGCGACGTCGCGAACGATTTGCCGCCGACGGCGCGCATCATCTGTGTGGGCCGCCAGGACAGCGGCCAGGATGCCTTCCTGAAGATGGTAGAGACCAACTCGCGCCCCCATATCAAGGCCAGCACCCTGAATGCCGCCACCTGGAGCAAATTCTGCGCGCGCATCGTGTATGTGTCGCTCAACGCCAGCGATGCGGCCACGTACGCGCCGCTGGTCGAAGCGCTGCGCGGCGATGCCGAGCTGACGCGCGTGTACTACCTGGCCACGCCGCCGCACTTGTTTGCCCTGATCTGCGACAACCTGGAAGACAACGGCCTGGTGACGCCGAATTCGCGCGTGGTGCTGGAAAAGCCGCTGGGCCGCGACCTGGCCAGCGCCAAGCAGATCAATGCCGAAGTGGGCAAGGTCTTCCAGGAATCGCAGATCTACCGTATCGACCATTACCTGGGCAAGGAAACCGTGCAGAACTTGCTGGCTCTGCGTTTCGGCAACATTCTGTTCGAGCCGCTGTGGCGCCGCGAATGGATTTCCGACGTGCAGATCACCATCGCCGAGAAGCTGGGCGTGGGCAACCGCATGGGTTACTACGACACCTCGGGCGCGCTGCGCGACATGCTGCAAAACCATCTGCTGCAACTGCTGTGCATCGTCGCCATGGAACCGCCGACCTCGATCGCGCCGGATGCCGTGCGCGATGAGAAACTGCAAGTGCTGCGCTCGCTGAAAAAATTCACGCCCACCACCTTGGCGCAAAACATCGTGCGCGGCCAATACCGCGCCGGCCACGTCGATGGCGTCACCGTGCCGAGCTATCGCGACGAACCGGACGCGCCCGAGCATTCGCGCACCGAGACCTTCGTCGCGTTGAAGGCGGAAATCGATACCTGGCGCTGGGCCGGCGTGCCGTTCTACCTGCGCACGGGCAAGCGCATGGCTGACAGCCTGGCCGAGATCGTCGTGCGCTTCAAGCAGATTCCGCACTCGATCTTCAACCAGCCCACGTCCAGCTTCCAGCCGAACTGCCTGGTGATCCGTTTGCAGCCGGACGAAGGCTTGCGCATGAATTTGATGGCGAAAACCCCGGGCGACGGCATGCGTTTGAAACCGGCGGAACTGGAACTCGATTTCCGCGAATCGTTCAAGACCCCGCGCATGGACGCCTACGAGCGCCTGCTGCTCGACGTCCTGCGCGGCCAACTGACCCTGTTCATGCGCGGCGACGAACTGGAAGCGGCCTGGGAATGGGTCGAACCGATTCTCGACAACTGGGAACAGAACGACAGCGCGCCGATTCCGTACACGGCCGGCACCTGGGGCCCTGCGGCCGCCAGTGCCCTGATCGGTCGCGATGGCTTGCAGTGGCGTGAAGAAGCATTACCTGAGGATTAACAGGCAAGACAAGGGCCTGCCCGCAGATGGGCAGGCCTTTTACCTGTTATCCCTACACTCCTGAACACCTACCAGAAGACTACCCTGATGCTGCTTGATTCCATCCGCACCCAGCTCGATTCGCTCTCCAAGTCGGAGAAGAAGGTCGCGCTGGCCGTGCTTGACCAGCCGAACCAGACGGTCAGCCAGAACATCACGGCGCTGGCGAAAAGCGCGCAGGTGTCGGAACCGACCGTGGTGCGCTTTTGCCGCACGCTGGGCTACGACGGCTGGCATGAATTCAAGCTGAAGCTGGCCCAGGGCCTGGCCCTGGCCATGCCGGGCGCGAACGAGCAGCCGGCGCAGGACGACCTGGCTGCCGACCTGGTGAATAAAATCTGCAGCCGTTCGATCAACACCCTGCTCGACCTGCGCAACAACCTGAACCCGGAAGCGATCCAGCGCGCGCTCGACATCCTGTCGCGCGCCAGCAAGATCGAATTCTATGGCCAGGGCACCTCCGGCATAGTGGCGGCCGACGCACAGCACAAGTTCTTCCGCTCGGGCGTGCCGACGGTGGCCTACAGCGATCCGAACATCCACAGCATCGCGGCAGCCCTGCTGCGCGGCGGCGACTGCCTGGTGGCCATCTCGCAGCGCGGCAACAGCCCCGCCCTCGTGCGCTCCGTGAAACTGGCGCGCCGCGGCGGCGCCGACGTCGTCGTGCTGGCCCCATCGGGCACGCCGCTGGCCGACCTGGCGACCGTGCTGATCCCGATCGACCTGGTCTTCAACACCGACCCCTACACCCCGATTTCCGCCCGCCTGGCCTACCTGGTGGTGATCGACGTGCTGGCCGTGGGCCTGGCCCTGCAACGGGGACCGGAGTTCCGCAAGAAGATGCAGAACGCGCAGAAAGCGCTGCAGGAATTCGACATGCAATTCGATTCCTTCATCGGCTGATCCCCCCATAGGCGCCAGCCTCGCTGGTGCCGCTCCTTATCCAAACGTCTCCATTGAACCAGGATGTCTCTTCCTTGATCTCACATGAGGAACCGATACACGCGCAGCCTTTGCAGCGAAAGATCAGCCCACCATCCGTGTCTAAGAATTGGGATCCTTTGGTTTCCCAGTGTGGCGTATCGGATGAGCAGTGCTATATCCGGGATAAATTGAAACCACAACCCGAACTTCGTCGTTTGGAAAAAAATGGATATAAATACTTCCTGTTTCATCGTATTTTTCCACTTCCACCATTTTTTCTTTGACAATATGCGTATGTTCTTCTGGCATATCCCACCGCACCCGAACCATCATTCCCGGATACCACACTCTCGGGATAGAGGTGCAACAGATTTCTGCTCCCCCCGCTCCCCATCTGGCCATATTGGCGCCTCCCGCCCCA